>NZ_JAWPBF010000012.1:0-163058 GCF_033341895.1 Citrobacter sp. HN-141
GCTGATAGAAACAGAAGCCACTGGAGCACCTCAAAAACACCATCATACACTAAATCAGTAAGTTGGCAGCATCACCCGATTTCTAAAGAATCTTACAGGAGCTACCAAAAGACAACAAGATACCCTTTTGATAGCCCAGTTCATTTATTTCTGGTTAAGCTCATCAAGTCGTAATGCAATATCTTGAATCGCTAGTAAATTTTGCTGGTTATTTTGTAAATCCCAAAGACGAATTTGTTGATCAGCATTAATGGTCAGAATAAAACGACAACCACTCTTAAGGGCATTTTGATGCTGTCGTTTAAGTTTGGTACCGCTACAATCAGTGAGGACACGTAAACCAGGCAAGTCTCGACGAAGCGCGCAAGCCAGCACTTGCACCTGTATCCCCCCATCCTCCAGCTCACTGGTAATCACAACATCAGGATGGAATTGCCACTGAGGATTCAGGCCGTCATAAACCGTCTGCAGCAGAAGCAACAATCGTTCGATACCTATGGCAAACCCACAGGCGGGCAATTTCTTACCATTAAATAACTCAGCCAGACCATCGTAACGACCACCACCGCAAACTGTCCCCTGAGAACCTAAGTCATCGGTAATCCATTCAAAAACAGTGCGTGAATAATAATCCAACCCGCGCACCAGTCGTGGGTTAATGTGATAGGTTATATCGGCATTGTCGAGCAGAGTCCGCAACGTATTGAAATGCCGCTGTGAATCATCCTCCAAAAAATCCAGTAAGCGAGGTGCGTTCTCTATCATTTCTTGCATTTCAGGGTTTTTACTATCAAGGATACGCAGTGGGTTTACGTCCAGGCGCTTGATGCTGTCTTCGTCCAACATGTCTCTATGTTGAGTAAACCAACTCACCAGTTCCCTGCGATGTGCCTGGCGTTCTTCCGGCGTCCCTAATGAGTTAATTTCCAGCCGGACGTTCTGTGATATGCCTAAATCTTCAAATAGATCGCGCACCATAAAGATCAGTTCAGCATCAACATCGGCACCGGACATTCCGAAGGCTTCGACGCCAAACTGCGTGAACTGGCGTAACCGCCCTTTTTGCGGACGCTCGTAACGAAACATCGGCCCCTGATACCACAAACGCTGTGACTTGTTGTAACACATGTTATTTTCCAGGACCGCCCGCATACATCCGCTGGTCCCTTCCGGGCGCAAGGTAATATGCTCACCGCTTTTATCGGTAAAGTCGTACATTTCTTTTGAGACGATATCGGTCGCTTCACCCACCGCACGTTCAAAGAGCGCAACGGGTTCCAGGAGCGGCAGACGCATTTCCTGGTATCCATAACGAAACGCCATTTGATGAAATTTACGCTCCAACCACTGCCACATTGGTGTTTCGTCAGGCAGCACATCGCGCATACCTCGTATGGCCTGAATTTTGCTCATGACAACTCCTTGCTTAATAAAGAAAAAGATTGTTCAGTTAAATTGTGCTGCGGGACACTCTTGTTCAGACGATGGCGCCGGGCAACATAAAGCAGGTAAAGAGGGATGGTGATCATCTGTAAAATAATTCCCCATACCACGGTGGAGGCACTCTCTGTCATTAACGCCAGCGCAATAAAGCTCAACGCAACCAGACTGAGGCAGCAATAAGTCCAGAAACTGGCATCACCTCCCCGGCGATGAACAACCATCATGACCGGCAGTGAGACTGCAGCAAATGCATAGGGGAGTAAGCTGGCAGAGATGGCCAATGTAATCACGCTCTGGAACTGGTTCTGCAGATTTGGCGACAATGTGAATAGCAGGAGTGCAGTCATCAGCGCTGCAGTAAAAACCAACCCACACCAGGGAACACCATGACGGTTAGTACGGGCAAAAAAAGCAGGGAGCAAATTATCTTCCGCCGCAGCCCTGGGGACTTCCGTTTGCAGGATTTGCCAACCAGGCATCGCACCGAGGCAAGCGATAACAACCATGGCTGAAATAATCGCCCCAGCCGTACTGCCCCACATTGCTTTTGCACTGTCGGCAAAAGGTGAGGAAGAGTTCATCAGCACATCATGGGGGAGCAGCCCCATCATGACATTGGTTGAACTGGCATAACATAACCCAGCGATCCCCAACCCTAACAAGGTGGCCAGAGGTATAGTGCGGCGTGGATTTTTCACTTGGCTAAACGAGACAGATGCAGACTCAATCCCCAGAAAACCCCATAATGAAATGGTTGCCGCATTAATGATTGCCTGATGATCACTGACGCCACTCAGATTCCAGGCAGCCTGATAACGAGCAACGTCAAAATGCCCCCAGCCCATGACGCCGATGCTGAGGATCACCAGCACCATGCAACTGCCCGTGAACATTTGCATATAGCCAACCCGTTTTGCGCCACGTAATCCCCAAAGAACAGAGCACCAAAGCAGCACAATGCATGCCGTCGTGCCATAAAGTGGGTTGTGTAATACCGGGAAGAAGAAAGAGAGATATCCCACGCCGGCTAGCAGCAGCGCACAGTTGCCAATCCACGTTGACAACCAATAGAACAATGTCATTTGTAGGCCGATAAAGGGGCCAAAGCTGGCAGTAATACTGGCTATGATGCCGCCATTGCGCGGAAATAACTCACTCATTTTGCAGAAAATGAGTGCCAGGGCAGCAATCGCTAAAAACGCGAGCCCCCATCCCCAGACAGAGATTGAACCTATTCTCGCAAGCGTGGCAGGCAGCATAAACACACCGCTACCCATCATATTTGATGCTGTCATCATGGTCAGCGCAAGCAGGCCCATTTGGTTTGTCTTCGCGCAACATTTATCCATGCCAGTCCTCATTTAATAGATCATGGTGAGATGAACGGGACTTCTCCCGCGCATGTTCAGGGCCAAAGTTTGTCGTTACAACCCATCGGTAAAGCGGTAATCTCGTTGCAGGCTCTGTAAGAACAGAGCCTGACAGACGCAACCGATAATGATTGGTCTCGGCATCGGTTGCGGCGCTCCTGAGGGCAGTGATGATTATCACTGCCCTTTCTTCATGCGGCCTGTTGGTTCAGGTCGGCAATGACATCGTCAATCAGCTCATCAATCTTGCTGGAGTCAAGGTGGTGGGCAGTGGTAATCAGGTGAGCGATGTCACCGGAGGTGGCCAGACAGTGCTTTTTCCAGACGGCTTCTGACGGGCAAGGGAAAACCACGGTAATAGAGTTTTTATTGCGCCAGGCATCAATACCCGCAGCCTGTAAGCGATCGACTGCGTATTGCGCCATATTCAGGCTATGTTCAATGCGGCGTTGCCAGTCGCTCCAGGAGTGGCTGCGAATCGCTTCCCACATCATTAGCGGCGTATGGCCGTTACGAGAACCAGAAATGGTTTTATCGTGTGCAGAGATGTAATCAATTTCGACAGAAATCCGGTCAACGTTTTTCCTTTTCGCTACCACGATGCCGCAGGGAATAGGCGAGCCAATCATTTTGTGGCCGGAAACGCCAATAGAATCAATACCATCAGCGAAGTTAAAAGGTTGCGGATCGTTCACAAACGGCAAAATCATACCGCTCAGCGCAGCATCAGCGTGTAGATAATAATCGTCACGTTTGATACCCAATTGACCAATCCGTTGTTGGATCTCAGCAATATTATCAATAGCGCCACGAACGGTTGTGCCGATATTTGCAAAAATAATCGGATGTTCTTCGTTGTCGCGTTGAATTTTACGAATCAAGTCATCATAGTCCATCTCGCCATTCGGCTGTGATTCCACCAGACTTGATTTGATGCGCAACAACTTAACAATTTTCGCAACGGAATAATGAGTATCTTTCGAGTAATAAAGCGTACCCTCTGGAAACAGTTCACGCCCCAGATAGCAGCCAAACATATTACCTTCCGTTCCCCCATTGGTAACGTAACCCCAGCTTTCTTCAAATGGGATTTTAAAAATCTTAGCGAAATACTCCATTACCTCTTTTTCAAAATCAAACGAGTTCAGCAAATAATTACAATACTCTCCCCAATCACCACAATTGTTTATAGAGAAACGCATAAACCGTTCCAGTATTGTGTAATCGAAGTCGGCTGACTCTGGATAACCTATATTAAAATACTGATTTTTTACGCAATATGACCAAAAAACATCAAGCTTATTCTGATCGACAATAGATAATGTCATTTTAAACTCCCATGGATGAAACTAATACAGTTGGATACGTTTAGATACGTTTATCTAAATAAAGAATATCCTGACCTTTCTTGCTACGCCCGGCAGCAACAAAAGAGAATAATGGAATGGTTACCATCATCATCAAGATGCCCCAGAATATGGAGTCGCTGCCAGAACCAAGCAAAGCAAAGATGCAGTAAATCATGCCAATAACAACCAACGTGCAGTAAAACATAAACGATCTTCCACGATTGGCTTTCTTTGAAACAAGAATAATTGGAAGCGAAATCAGGGCGTACATATATGGCAGAAGTGAAGCAAATACCGACATTAAGATTACAGCCTGGAATTGTTTCGCCAGATTCGGAGAGGCCGTCAGAAGCAAGACAATACTCATTAATACACCGGTAAAAATGAGGCTTTTCATCGGGACATCTTGCTTGTTGGTTTCTTCAAAGAATTTCGGGAAAAGTCCTTGTTGAGCACCTGCGCGCGGGCCTTCTGACTGAAGTATCAGCCAACCCGAAATGGAACCAAAGCAGGCAATGATGCTCAGTGCGGAAGCAATGTTCCCTGCCGTATTACCGAACATATAGCGTGCGGCATCAGCAAAAGGTGCTGCTGAATCTACCAGAACGTTATGTGGTACTAACCCCATAATAACGGTGCAGCTACCGACATAGCATACGGAGGCGATTAATAACCCCATAACGGTAGCCCGAGGAACCGTACGTTCAGGATCTTCGACCTGACCGGTAGAAACGACTGCAGATTCAATACCAAGGAAGCCCCATAGCGCAATCGACGCAGCAGAAATAATTGCTGAGGAATCACTATGACCCGTTCCATTATAAACTTCAGTATAGAGCGATGGGTTAAACCAGAACCACCCAATAAATCCTACGCCTAATATTACGATTAACCCGCAGGTTGCGGTAAAGGATTGTGCCCGCCCCGCAACTTTGGCACCAAAACTAGCAAGGAAAACAAATGCCCACAGAATAATAATTGCGGCAATACAACCGTAAGTTGGATTTTTAAGCTCTGGGAAAAAGAAACTGAGATAGCCGACACCTGCGACCAATAGTGCAACGTTACCTACCCATGCGCTGATCCAATAGCACATTGTTGTCTGAAACCCAATGAATGGGCCAAAGGCATCACTGGCATAAGCCACGATACCGCCGGTACGAGGTGTAATTAAACTGGTTTTAGCGAAAACTAATGCAAGTGCAATAACGCCGATGATGGTAAATACCCATCCCCATATTGAGATGGAGCCTATTCCTGCGAGATTAGTTGGCAACATAAATACGCCAGACCCCATCATATTTGATGCGGTCACTAACGTTAGGGCAATGACTCCCATTTTATGAGCAGAGCCTGAGCTTACTGTTCCCATAATGGTTTCCTATTAATTTAAAATTTTGCAATAAGTGGAAATTCGTACTGAATTCGTGGGCCATTGTTATGAATAGAAATGTCCATTATTGTGACAACAATCAAAAATAATAATGAATCAATTTTTTTTGAGCGGTTTTTTTTGCTCACTTTTTAACCATTTTATCGGTAATTGACTCTGTCCCCTTTTATTCGACCTGAATAAAACAAAGGCGACACTAAAATAATCAGGAAAAAAATCACGACGATCGTTTATTAATAATGTACTTTTTTGTTGATGGTGTTGTTTCAATGTTAACAATTATGAGTAATTTAAAGACACCTATTTATCACGCCAAAAACGGGCATTTCTGATAGGGATAAAGTAGAAGGGTGTGATTCAAAAGAGAGAACATAATTTATGTTACAACGGATAGAACGATGCCTTCCTGTGGGCTACGCCTCACAAAGCAAAAACCCCGCCGAAGCGGGGTTTTATAAAGAGTGAAGCTGACCGATAAGCCGGCTTCGTTCAACCATACGTTAGGCATCTACAGCACTGGGGTTGTCGTGTGTCGCAGACTGTATCGCAGTTTGTGTTACAGTGCAAAGTCCACCGAGTGAAGCTCCTTTCACACCCAACCATGCCTAATTGCTAACATTTGTAACACACCAACGACAAAAAACAACAGACTGACAACCGCTAGGTATATCTCCGCGTAGAATGGGCCAATAAGCCGTTTTGGTAGCCCACGAATAAAGTCCTTATCATCGTTTTTGGTCAGGATTGAGCTTTTATTCCACAACAGCGGCATGTATATAAAACTCACTTTTGTGCTGTATGCCACTTTGACATAAAGCGTGTTGACGTTCTCGAACAGCAATACAGCATCAGGCAAACTACCGTATCTTTCTTTGTACAGGATGCAGATCTCTTTAAATCTATCCCTGTTCAGAACTGAGGCTATGATACTGGCTATACCGAAGCCGAAAGCAAGTGCACCAATAATTACTGTTGCCTTGGCGCTAAGTAGGTCATCAATGGTCATTGCTTGTAACCTCATATAGCGATTCACCAACGAAGCCACCGAACGCGGATGTGGCTTTATCGCTCCCATATGCAATAGCTCCATTTACGCCAAGCGTACAAAGTAATGCTCCGGCACCTGCGGCTTCTATGGTTGCAGCGCCAAGCACTATCGCACAGACGGTATTTGCTGCGGCTGTACCCGCAATTTTTCCAGCTATCGCTCCGCCGATCAGGCTCCCGGAAAACTCCCCAATGGAAGTAAACGACGTTTTCGCACAGTCCCTGCCCACGGTGCAGGCTTCGGTGATTTTTGCGGCAGTATCAAAGGCAGACAGACCAATGCCGATCTTCCCGGCGGTTTCCATCCACTTGACGTACTTTGCCAGCTTCTCGATATGGGTTGCGTAACCTTCAATATCGCTTACGCCTGTTTCGTTCCAGCGGTGTGTGATTGAACGGCTTGAGAGGCCAAGGGCACTTTTTAGATCTGCGTACTCGTTGAACATGAAGCGATGTTTCATGAACATCTTAAGAACGCTATCAAGCTGACCAAACAAGCGGCGGCGTTCAACGAAGAATTGTTCGCCAATCAGTGTGCCGCTGGTGATGTACTGGTTTTTGTAGGTCTTCTCGATCTCGACAAGGATTTTTTCTACCTGTTCGAAATACCCTTTCGCGGCTTCGGTTGCTTGTCCTGAGTATCCATAAGTATCGCTCGCCGTACTGGCAGCAGCGGCGAACATCTCAATGGTGTCTTTGTGTTTGAAAAGGAAGTTGGCTTGCAGAATGGAAAGAGGGGCTAACGCTGCATCAACTCGCGCTTTCGCAGCCTGCATATGTGCAATCTGTTCGCTGTCCTGCTTATTAGGGTCAACCACCAGCAGAATAGATCCCGCTTTGTATTCCTTACCAGCACCATTCAATGAGCGGTAAAGTTCTCGGGTTCCTTCTGGCTGACCGCCAGCAAACAGGATGCTTTCGAAAGATTCGGTTGTCGATTGTCGAGGGACTACACAAAAACCAGCATCTACACCAATGCGTTTCTTTTTGGCTGTCTGGGCATGTTGTTCTGGCTCTTGCTGAGTTTGTTGTTCCGGGGCTATACCAAAGGCTGCTGGTTTAGCGCTCATCATTCACGGATAACGTTCGCCTGTAAAACCAGATATAGCGATCACAAAGTTATCTTTGCAGTGGCATAAAACCAGATCCCCATCACCCGCGATGAAACCCGCTTCAAGGAATCCGGTATAGGTTGCATTGATTTCAAAAGCACCTTTGCAAACATCACACCATGCTTTATCACCAGCCCTCACCAATGGATTGTGGTCTTCATCAAAAATAGTTGATGAGGCGGAAATAATGTGCCCGTACCTCGTTTTATTCCCCAGCTTTGCAAGCGTTCTTTGCGTAACCATCTTTGATCCCTCAATGAGTAAGCTCTGTTTCAGATACTTTTTCTACTTTGAAATGGTTAACAAGAAATCCTTTAGCTGCTGGGATACCACGGCGAAGTACCAGTATTGCTCTACCTTGTGGTGTGCTTATTATTTCATCACCATTACTGAGGCAACTGCCAACAAGTGCAACGCTTTGACCAGTGCCATTATGTCCAGCGTCTCCTGCGCCACTGATTACTGCCGCTTTTGCGCCATCGGGATAAACAACAGTATCCAGAGTTTGAGCTACTCGCAGTTTTTGACCGTTGCTAATCTCTATTTCCGCAGTAACAGTTGCGGTTTTGAGTATGCCGCCGTCACGAGTCAGACTTCCTTCAACCGCGATGCGGTAGATCTCAATAACTGGATGCTGTTTCAAGTCAGCTTGCTGTTTAGCAAGGAACTCCTGCGATTCCTCAGTCATTCCGGAAAGTTGCTCATTACTGAAAGCGGGTTTATCAAAAGAAGCCAAAATCTCTGGAGTAAGTTCGTTGGTATACTGCTGCATAAGTCCCTCTACTTGCTGTGAGTTTATCCGTGCCCAACATTCATTGTACAAATAACAACCACACGCAGGAAGTGATTTTTACTTAAAGTAAAACCGTGTTTTAAATAATTTTCAGGGTGAATATTTCCTGATTTTTGATTCACCTTGTGAAGTATCAAAGGTTTTGCTGTACGGGCAATGTTTCGACCTGGTGGCGTAGGTGAAGGTATAAAGACTGTTGCGGCACTGACCGAATCACAGCCCAGAGAGATGCAAAAAAAGCCACCTGAAGGAAGTCGGAAATGAAGGCTGTAGCGGTTGCCACGCTTTAGGATATTCGGGATGGAACTGCCGTTGGTGTGCCTCGTCTGTGTCACATTTTCACCGATGAAGGCCAGAGAGACACTAATGTAGTGTTTTAGACGAAGTTGAAGCTGACCAATAAGCCGCGTTATTTTGAGCATAGCGTCGTGGACAGTCATTCATTTAGCCTGCCCAGAAAGCAAAAACCCCGCCGAAGCGGGGTTTTATAAAGAGTGAAGCTGACCGATAAGCCGGGTTCTGTCGTGGACAGTCATTCATCTAGGCCAGCAATCGCTCACTGGCTCAAGCAGCCTACCCGGGTTCAGTACGGGCCGTACCTTGTGAACCCCTATTTGGCCTTGCTCCGGGTGGAGTTTACCGTGCCACGGACTGTTACCAGCCGCGCGGTGCGCTCTTACCGCACCCTTTCACCCTTACCTGATCCCACTTGCATGGGCCATCGGCGGTTTGCTCTCTGTTGCACTGGTCGTGGGTTTCCCCCCCAGGCGTTACCTGGCACCCTGCCCTATGGAGCCCGGACTTTCCTCCCCTCCGCCCGTCTCCCCCGAAGAGGACGACGACGAAGCGGCGACTGTCTGGTCAGCTTCGGCGCGCAGTATAGAGGGTTCGTGCGCCTTTGTCACCCCGCACTACGCATTCCGATTGCCAGCGTGGCAGCGATATTCCTTGAAGCGCGGTAGATATTATCCGATGCCCCGCGGAAAGCGTCCTCCAGCGTGCCGATACGGGTTAATACGCTAAACACCGCATCAATGCCATATTGATGAACCACGTCCACATCGCGTGTCAGGCTACCGGCAATACCAATTACGGGTTTGTGGTACTTCTTCGCCACATTTGCCACACCAATCGGCACTTTGCCATGCACACTCTGGCTGTCGATGCGTCCCTCACCGGTGACCACCAGCGTACAATCATGAATATGTTCTTCCAGATTGAGCGCCTGAGTCACAATCTCGATACCACTGCGTAGCTCCGCGCCTAAAAAAGCCATTAACGCGGCTCCCATACCACCAGCCGCTCCCGCGCCAGGCACGTCTTTCACATCCACCCTGAGCGATTTTTTAATAATATCGGCATAGTGGGAAAGGTTGCGATCTAGCTCGACAATGTGTTCCTCAGTCGCCCCTTTCTGCGGGCCAAAGATGCGGGATGCGCCAGTATCGCCCGTCAGAGGATTCGTCACATCACAGGCAACGCGGATTGAACAGGTTTTTAAGCGCGGATCCAGCCCTGAAACATCGATGGTATTGAGGCAAACCAGGCTACCGCCGCCGTAACCGATTTCAGTTCCGTTGGCATCACAAAGTTTTGCCCCCAGCGCCTGCACCATACCCGCGCCGCCGTCGTTGGTCGCACTGCCGCCAATGCCAATAATGATGCTCTGCGCACCGCTATCCAGCGCCTGCAAAATCAACTCTCCGGTACCACAAGACGTTGTCACTAATGGATTGCGCTTTTCAGGAGGAACCAACGCCAGGCCGCTGGCTGCCGCCATTTCAATAAACGCGGTTTTACCGTCACCGGACATGCCCCAGCAGGCATTCACTTTTTCACCCAGCGGCCCCGTCACCAGGGCTGAACGTTCAGTCCCCTGCGTCGCGGCTATCATCGCTTTCACTGTTCCTTCACCACCATCGGCAACCGGAACAGAAACATATTGCGCATAGGGGAAAATTTCCCGAAATCCTTTTTCTATTGCCTGAGCTACCTCGGAGGCAGACAGGCTTTCTTTATAAGAGTCTGGGGCAATTACGATTTTCATAGTTATGTAGCCTGACTGTGCCGCGCAAGGCAAGAAATACAGGGCGCGCATCCGCGCCCTTCTTGTTAGCGAGTGACTTCCACTTTCGCCAGTTTTTCGTAGTAACATGCCAACGCACTGTGGTCAGCCGTTCCCAGCCCGTCAGCGCGCAGCGCTTGCATCATCTCCATTACCGCTGCGGTCAGCGGCAGCTGTGCGCCCACGCCGTGCGAAGTATCCAGCGCATTCGCCAGATCTTTGATATGCAGGTCGATACGAAAACCGGGTTTAAAGTTACGATCCATCACCATCGGCGCTTTGGCATCCAGCACGGTGCTACCAGCCAGTCCGCCGCGAATAGCCTGATACACCAGATCCGGGTTCACGCCCGCTTTGGTCGCCAGCGTCAGTGCTTCAGACATTGCAGCAATGTTCAACGCCACAATAACCTGGTTCGCCAGCTTGGTGACGTTACCCGCGCCAATTTCGCCGGTATGCACGACGGAGCCCGCCATCGCCTTCAGCAGATCGTAGTACTTGTCGAAAATCGCTTTATCGCCGCCAACCATCACCGACAACGTGCCATCAATGGCTTTCGGTTCGCCGCCACTCACCGGTGCATCCAGCATATCCACGCCTTTCGCTTTCAGCGCGTCGCTGATTTCTCGGCTGGCTAATGGTGCGATGGAACTCATATCGATCAGTACGGTGCCCGGTTTCGCCCCTTCAATGATGCCACCTTCACCCAGCGCGACCTCTTTCACATGCGGGGAGTTCGGCAGCATGGTAATAATCACGTCGCACTGTTCAGCAATGGCTTTCGCCGTCGTCGCGGTTTCTGCGCCTGCGGCGATGACTTCCGCAATCGCTTGTGGGTTACGGTCAGCAACCACCAGCGAGTAACCTGCCTTGAGGAGGTTTTTACTCATTGGTTTACCCATAATACCGAGGCCAATAAAACCAACTTTCATTGTCATATCTCTATCTCTCTCTACTGTCGATGGTGGTTATTTTTTAAAGGAGTCAGCCAGCTTCTGTGTGGCCGAGCGGAATACGCCAAGATCGCTACCCACAGCAACAAACGTTGCGCCCCATTCCAGATAACGACGGGCATCCGCCTCTACCGGGGCCAGAATGCCGCTGGGTTTGCCGTGTGCCTTCGCGCGGGCAAAGATGTGCTGGATTGCGTTCTGTACGTCAGGGTGGGAAGCATTGCCGAGATGACCTAATGCCGCAGCCAGATCGCTCGGGCCAACAAAAATACCGTCTACGCCGTCGGTCGCCGCGATGGCATCAACGTTATCAACACCCTGCTGGCTTTCGATCTGCACGATGATGGTGATGTTCTTATTCGACTGGGCAAAGTAGTCCGGCACCGTGCCGAACATATTGGCGCGGTGGGAAACGGACACGCCGCGAATCCCTTCTGGCGGATAACGGGTAGATGCTACGGCGTTTACCGCCTCTTCTTCGGTTTCAACAAACGGGATCAGGAAGTTATAAAACCCAATATCCAACAGACGCTTGATAATGACCGGCTCATTAGTCGGAACACGCACAACCGGTGCGCTGATGCTACCTTTCAGTGCCATCAGTTGTGGGATAAACGTCGAGATATCGTTCGGTGCATGCTCACCATCCAGCACCAGCCAGTCAAAGCCTGCCAGGCCTAATACCTCGGTACTGATTGGATTGGCCAGCGCGGACCAGCAGCCAATCTGCACCTGATGCGCCGCGAGGGCCGCTTTAAATTTGTTCGGGAATATCGTGTTATTCATCGCCTATACCTTTGTTTATTTCTGCAATTCCATACGTTTAATGTCACCGACAATAAACAGGTAGCAAACCATCGCCATCAGCGCCGAGCATCCTACAAACATCAGCGCAGCATTAAATGAGTGCAGCTCGCTCACCAGGTAACCAATCACCAGCGGGGTTACGATGGAAGCGACGTTGCCAAATACGTTAAATACACCACCACACAGACCGACTATTTCTTTCGGTGCGGTATCGGAAATCACCGGCCAGCCCAGCGCGCCGAAGCCTTTTCCGAAAAACGCCAGCGCCATCAACGCCACCACCAGGGTGGTATTATCGGTGTAGTTACACAGAATGATGGTCGACGCGAGCAGCATCCCGAGCACAATTGGCAGCTTACGCGCCAGAGTAATACTGGAGCCGCGTTTAATCAGATAATCGGAGAACACCCCGCCCAACACGCCACCGGCAAATCCGCACAGCGCAGGAATAGAAGCCACCAGACCAACCTTCAGGATCGACATGCCTTTTTCTTGCACCAGGTAGATCGGGAACCAGGTCAGAAAGAACCAGGTGATGGTATTGATAAAATACTGTCCGAAGAACACCCCCAGCATCATGCGATTAGTCAGCAACTGCTTGATATAATGCAGCTTAGGACCGCCAGATGCCGCATCGCCCGGCTTCTTGTGATCCATATCGACCACCGCGCCGTTGTCAGAGATAAACTTCAGTTCTTCTTGCGACATACGCGGATGCTCGGTCGGGTTATGGATCAATTTCACCCACAGCCCGGTCAGCACAAAGCCGATCGCCCCCATCACGGTAAAGACATGTTCCCAGCCCCAGGCAAAAGTTAACCACCCCAACAGCGGGGAAAATAACGCCAGGGAGAAGTACTGTGCGGAGTTAAAAATTGCCGATGCCGTACCGCGCTCTTTCGTGGGGAACCAGGCGGCCACAATACGTGCGTTAGCCGGGAAAGACGGCGCTTCAGAGAAGCCCAACATGAAACGCATGATGAACATTGAAATACCCGCCCAGGCCAGCGGAAACATATCCACGAATCCCTGCAGGAAGGTAAACAGCGACCAGAAAAACAGGCTGTAAGTGTAGACTTTCTTCGAACCGAACTTGTCGAGCAGCCATCCGCCGGGGATTTGCATCAGCAAATAAGCCCAGCCAAAAGCCGAAAAAATGTAACCCATTGATATGGCGCTAAGCTGTAGCTCTTTCGCCACTTCCGTACCGGCAATAGACAACGTCGCACGGTCCGCATAGTTAACGGCTGTAACAATAAAGATTACCAGCAATATTAAATAACGAGTGTGCGTGCCTTTCTTTTTCTCTACCACCGTATCCAGTATCATACTATTTACCTCGGGCTACCTCGGGCACATGTCTTTTATTATTTGGCAGGCATTTTTAATAATTAATTACCGCCAATAGAAATACGCAATAATTTATCAGGTGCTATGAAACCGTGATTTAGTATAATCAGCACGACACGGTTAATCATTGTGCAAATGCTCACTAAAGAAAGGTCGTTAGAATATTCTCCTGGGCGGATGCACATAAGCATGGGCGCTAATGCACACATTTACGTATTGCCACCGCTGGCAGCATGGTGTACCTGAGTTTAAGTGATCATGGTCAC
This sequence comes from Citrobacter sp. HN-141, assembly GCF_033341895.1. NCBI lineage: Bacteria > Pseudomonadati > Pseudomonadota > Gammaproteobacteria > Enterobacterales > Enterobacteriaceae > Citrobacter > Citrobacter sp. HN-141. The sequence goes on from NZ_JAWPBF010000012.1 coordinate 13,949, forward strand.
ATTCTCAGTTTTAATCTCCTGACATTCTTATTTCACAATACCAAGTCTTTATTGCTTTTAATTAGATTAAACATATCAACACCCATACAATTATTATCACCACCTGGCTGGAGAATACTGGACAATGGCCGACATCGAAATTAGACAAGAATCGCCAACGGCGTTTTATATTAAAGTACACGACACAGATAATGTGGCGATTATTGTCAATGACAATGGTCTGAAAGCCGGGACACGTTTTCCGGATGGACTGACGCTGATAGAGCATATCCCCCAGGGCCATAAAGTGGCGCTAACAGATATTCCTGTTCACGGCGAAATTGTCCGCTATGGTGAAGTGATAGGTTTCGCCGTTCGCGATATCCCACGCGGCAGCTGGATCGATGAATCTATGGTTGAACTGCCAAAAGCCCCGCCGCTGGAAACATTACCGCTGGCCACCAAAGTTCCGGAACCGCTGCCGCCGCTGGAGGGGTATACCTTCGAAGGATACCGCAATGCTGACGGCAGCGTCGGCACCAAGAATCTGCTCGGCATCTCCACCAGCGTGCACTGCGTGGCGGGCGTGGTGGATTATGTCGTGAAAATCATTGAGCGCGATCTGCTGCCCAACTATCCGAACGTCGACGGCGTGGTGGGGCTCAATCACTTGTACGGCTGCGGCGTGGCGATCAATGCACCAGCCGCCATCGTGCCGATTCGTACAATCCACAATATTGCGCTGAACCCGAACTTCGGCGGTGAAGTCATGGTCATCGGCCTTGGCTGCGAAAAACTCCAGCCTGAGCGCCTGCTGGAAGGGACGCACGATGTGAAAAGTATTCCGGTAGACAGCGCCAGTATCGTCAGCCTGCAGGATGAAAAACACGTTGGTTTTAAATCCATGGTAGAAGACATTTTGCAGGTCGCTGAGCGCCACCTGGCAAAGCTCAATCAGCGCCAGCGCGAAACCTGTCCGGCATCAGAACTGGTTGTCGGCATGCAATGCGGCGGTAGCGATGCGTTTTCTGGCGTAACGGCCAACCCGGCAGTCGGTTATGCATCCGATCTTCTGGTACGTTGCGGGGCAACCGTGATGTTCTCGGAAGTGACCGAAGTCCGCGATGCGATCCACCTTCTGACCCCGCGGGCAATTAACGAAGAGGTGGGCAAACGCCTGCTCGAAGAGATGGCCTGGTACGACAACTATCTCGATATGGGGAAAACTGACCGCAGCGCTAACCCCTCTCCGGGCAACAAGAAAGGCGGTCTGGCAAACGTGGTGGAAAAAGCGCTGGGCTCCATTGCCAAGTCTGGCAAGAGCGCGATTGTCGAAGTATTGTCGCCGGGTCAGCGTCCAACCAGGCGTGGCCTGATTTACGCCGCAACTCCCGCCAGTGATTTTGTTTGCGGTACGCAGCAGGTTGCTTCCGGCATCACCGTGCAGGTGTTCACCACCGGTCGCGGTACGCCGTACGGTCTGATGGCCGTGCCGGTGATAAAAATGGCGACGCGTACCGAACTGGCTAATCGTTGGTTTGACCTGATGGACATCAACGCAGGTACCATCGCGACCGGAGAAGAAACCATCGAAGAAGTAGGGTTGAAACTATTCGAGTTCATTCTCGATGTGGCCAGCGGGCGTAAGAAAACCTTCTCGGATCAGTGGGGATTACATAACCAGCTGGCGGTATTTAACCCGGCACCGGTAACCTGATTTTTCACTGTTTTTTCTTCAGGAGCATGTCTACGGGCATGCTCTTTTTTTTTGTCATAAACTTTCGCAATCCTCCCATTACTTTCGAAACTTTCATTTTTCAGATCAAAATCACAAAAAAACATTACGAAACCCTATATTTTATTTCGAAGAAAGAAATCGAAAGACTTCGGAGGAAGTATGTTTATCATTTCAAGCAAAACGATGCTGAAGAAAGCTCAACAAGAAGGTTACGCCGTCCCTGCGTTTAACATCCACAATCTCGAAACCTTACAGGTTGTCGTGGAAACGGCTGCCGAGCTACGTTCTCCGTTGATCGTCGCCGGAACGCCAGGTACTTTTAGCTACGCTGGTGTCGGCAATATAGTCGCTATCGCCAGCGAGCTGGCCAGAAGCTGGAACCTCCCCCTGGCAATTCATCTCGATCACCATGAAAGCGTCAGCGATATTGAAGCAAAAGTCTCCTCAGGGATTCGCTCTGTCATGATCGACGGCTCCCATTTACCGTTTGCCGATAACATCGCGTTAGTCAAACGCGTGACGGATTACTGCCACCGCTATGACGCCAGCGTTGAAGCAGAACTGGGACGCCTGGGTGGGCAAGAAGATGACCTGATCGTTGATGGCAAGGATGCACTTTATACCCACCCTGAGCAGGCTCGAGAGTTCGTAGAAAAAACAGGTATCGACTCACTGGCCGTCGCCATTGGCACTGCCCACGGCTTGTACACCGCAGAGCCAAAACTGGACTTTGAACGGTTAGCAGAGATTCGTCAATGTGTTGATATTCCTTTAGTTTTACATGGCGCTTCCGGCCTGCCCCCTCAGGATATTAAACGCGCAATCGCCCTCGGGATCTGCAAAGTCAACGTCGCTACCGAACTCAAAATCGCCTTTGCTGACGCACTCAAAAACTACTTGAGCGCCCACACCGATGCGAACGATCCACGGCACTACATGGTGCCAGCAAAAGCGGCGATGAAAGAGGTGGTACGTAAAGTCATCGCCGACTGCGGCTGCGAAGGAAAGCTGTAAGTCCTTCATTAATTTGAATTGCACGGGTGCTGACAAAGGTTTGTTTTTAAAGCTGGATCACGAAAGATGCTTTTACCCTTTGCCTTCAATCCAAAAATATTATGAAGATAAACAAAAGATATCGGAGATAGAAGTGAAAGAAATAATCTCTCGTCATAAAGCGGGTGAACATTTGGGAATTTGTTCTGTTTGTTCAGCCCATCCGCTGGTGATTGAATCCGCATTACGTTTTGATCTCAATACAGACAGTAAAGTGCTGATCGAAGCGACATCAAATCAGGTAAATCAGTTTGGCGGCTATACCGGGATGAAGCCTGCCGATTTCCGTGACTTTGTGCATAACATTGCAGAACAAGTCGGTTTCCCTCGTGAAAGACTGATTCTCGGGGGCGATCACCTCGGCCCTAACTGCTGGCAAAATGAACCGGCAGCAGAGGCGATGGCGAAATCCGTAGATTTAATTAAAGCTTATGTCGCTGCTGGATTCAGTAAAATCCATCTTGATGCCTCTATGTCTTGTGCTGACGATCCCACGCCGCTGGATCCGATGATTGTCGCCGAGCGCGCCGCTGTACTGTGCCAGGCCGCAGAAGCAACAGCCACTGAAGAACAGAAACGCCAACTAACTTACGTTATAGGGACAGAAGTTCCTGTACCTGGCGGAGAAGCCAGTACGATTGGTACCGTACATGTGACCCGCGAAGAAGATGCTGCCCGTACCCTGGAAACACACCAGGTCGCTTTTCGCGCATTAGGGCTTGAAGACGCATTAACCCGTGTGATCGCCATTGTCGTCCAGCCAGGCGTGGAGTTTGATCACACACAGATCATTCACTATCAACCACAAGCCGCAGAAGCGCTTTCCGCCTGGATCAAAGAGACGCCGATGGTCTACGAGGCGCACTCCACCGATTATCAAACCCGTCAGGCCTATCGTGACCTGGTACGTGACCACTATGCGATTCTGAAAGTAGGTCCCGCGCTGACTTTCGCCCTTCGCGAAGCTATTTTTGCGCTGGCGCAAATGGAAAATGAGCTGATCTCTCCGGAACAACGGAGCCGGGTGCTGGAGGTGATTGATGAAGTCATGCTGAATGAGCCGGACTACTGGAAAAAATACTATCGTCCAACCTGGAGCCAGGCGATGGTCGATATTCACTTCAGCTTGTCTGACCGTATTCGCTACTACTGGCCTCATCCGCGTATTCGTCAAAGCGTGGAAAAGTTAATTACCAACCTGAACGGTGTGGCATTACCGCTGGGGCTAATTAGCCAGTTTATGCCCGTGCAGTTTGAACGCCTGTCAGAAGGAACGCTCACAGCTACACCCCATAATCTGATTATCGACAAAATCCAGGACGTTCTGCGTGCCTATCGCTTTGGCTGCGCGCCAGTTATCGCCTGAAATCTGGAGAATATATGAGCCAACTCTTTGTCCGAACCGGAATTAACTTTAGCTCGTGTCAGCATGCGCTGGCGCACATTGGGGAAGAGATGCTGGCCAAAGGGGTCGTGCATGAAAGCTACCCGCAGGCCTTAATGGAACGTGAAGCCATGTTCCCAACCGGGATTGCGCTGGAACGTCACGCCGTTGCGATCCCGCACTGTGAAGCCGTTCATGCGAAATCGCCAGCTATCTATCTGATTCGCCCAGAGACGCCTGTCAACTTTCAGCAGGCAGATGATGATGAAGAGATAGCGGTCTCTTTAATTATTGCCTTAATCGTTGAGAACCCGACGGCTCAGCTAAAGCTGTTACGTCGCCTGTTTAGTGAGCTGCAAAACCCGAACACCATTGAAGCATTATTGAATGCGCCAGATGCTGAACTGGCAATGCTCTTTCGGGAAAAAATCCTTGAGTCTGAGCCTTGCGCGCAGGCTTGATAACAAACTGATAATAAAAGGAATACCCTATGAAACGTAAAGTAATTGTGGCGTGTGGCGGTGCGGTAGCAACTTCAACAATGGCAGCAGAAGAAATTAAAGAACTGTGTGAAGCCAACAATATCCAACTCGACCTGGTTCAGTGCCGGGTAACAGAAATCGAAACCTATATGGATGGAGCCGATCTTATCTGTACCACCGCCCGTGTTGACCGTACTTTTGGCGATATCCCTGTGGTCCACGGCATGCCTTTTGTTTCAGGCGTGGGTATCGAAGCGTTGCAGCAAAAAATACTGACTATCCTCGTGGGGTGACGCCATATTTAGCGAAATAATGCGTTATATCCTCGACTTAGGTCCGACTGTCATGCTGCCGCTCGTGATCATCATCTTCTCAAAACTATTGGGGATGAAGCTCGGGGATTGTTTTAAATCCGGTCTGCATATTGGGATTGGCTTCGTCGGTATCGGCCTGGTTATTGGCCTGATGCTGGATTCTATCGGGCCTGCCGCAAAAGCAATGGCGGAGCAGTTTCAAATCAATCTGCATGTCATTGATGTTGGCTGGCCGGGTTCATCACCGATGACATGGGCATCACAGATCGCCTTGATTGCTATCCCTGTCGCCATTGGGGTCAATATCCTGATGCTGGTCACCCGAATGACCCGGGTCGTCAATGTCGATATCTGGAACATCTGGCATATGACGTTCACTGGCGCAATGTTACATCTGGCGACGGGCTCATACTGGTTGGGCATCCTGGGCGTTGTCGTTCACGCCGCATTTGTCTACAAACTTGGCGACTGGTTTGCGAAAGACACGCGCGACTTTTTCGGTCTCGAAGGTATTGCCATCCCACACGGCTCATCAGCCTATCTGGGGCCAATAGCGGTATTGGTTGATACGATCATTGAAAAAATCCCAGGCCTGAATCGCATTCATTTCAGTGCAGATGATGTACAGAAACGCTTCGGTCCTTTTGGTGAGCCAGTCACCGTCGGTTTTGTTATGGGCTTAGTGATCGGCTTGTTAGCCGGGTATGACATCAAAGCAGTATTGCAACTGGCGGTAAAAACGGCTGCCGTTATGCTGCTCATGCCACGCGTCATTAAACCGATTATGGATGGCTTAACACCTATTGCAAAGCATGCACGCAAACGTCTGCAGGCGAAATTTGGCGGTCAGGAGTTCTTAATTGGTCTTGATCCCGCATTGCTGCTCGGCCATACGTCGGTGGTTTCCGCCAGCCTGATCTTTATTCCGTTGACCATTCTGATTGCCGTCCTGGTTCCAGGTAATCAAGTTCTGCCCTTCGGTGATCTTGCTACTATTGGGTTCTTCGTAGCAATGGCGGTAGCCGTTCATCAGGGGAACCTGTTCCGCACGCTGATCTCTGGTGTCATCATCATGGGCATCACCTTGTGGATCGCCACCCAGACTATCGGCTTACACACCCAGCTTGCCGCCAACGCCGGGGCATTGAAAGCAGGTGGAATGGTCGCCTCTCTGGACCAGGGGGGCTCGCCGATCACCTGGTTACTGATTCAGCTCTTTACCTGGCAAAACGTCGTGGCGTTTGCCGTGATTGCCGTCATTTACTTCGCAGGTGTGCTATTGACCTGGCGCCGGGCACGTCGTTTCGTCGCCGCCGAAAAAGCAGCCGCTATCTCAGAAAGCCAGCCCACATCTTAATTTCTGGGGAGCATTTGCTCCCCTTCACATTTCTGGAGACTCTTATGAAATCAGTGGTTATTCACGCTGAGGGAGACGTACGCGTTGAAGAACGTCCCATGCCCCAACTGCAAGCCGATAACGATGTATTGGTCAGGGTGGTTAGTTCAGGGCTTTGCGGTTCTGATATCCCGCGTATTTTCTCTCATGGTGCGCATTATTACCCAATAACACTGGGTCATGAATTTAGCGGTTATGTTGAATCCTACGGAACCGGTGTGACTGATATGCAACCTGGCGACGCCGTTGCCTGTGTGCCGCTACTCCCCTGCTTCCACTGTCCTCAGTGTGAGCGTGGTTACTTTTCGTTATGTAAGCAATATCAGTTTGTCGGTTCGCGTAGCGAAGGGGGCAACGCGGAATATGTGGTCGTAAAACGTGCCAACCTGTTCCGCCTGCCTTCAGATATGCCGATTGATGACGGGGCATTCATCGAACCGATTACCGTCGGTTTGCATGCTTTCCATCTGGCCCAGGGCTGCGAAGGTAAAAACGTGATTATCGTTGGCGCAGGCACTATCGGTTTGCTGGCGATGCAATGTGCCCGCGAACTCGGTGCAAAAAGTGTCACGGCAATTGATATCAACCCACAAAAATTGACGTTAGCGAAAGAGTTGGGAGCCACTCACGTATTCAATAGCCGGGAGATGAGCGCGACGGAAATCTATTCTGCACTGGCCGACATGCAGTTCGATCAGTTGGTACTGGAGACAGCAGGAACACCACAAACCGTAGCCCTGTCTGTAGAAATTGCAGGCCCTCGCGCACAGGTGGCGTTAGTGGGTACATTGCACCAGGACCTGACGCTGACTTCCAGTGTATTTGGCCAAATACTGCGTAAGGAATTAACGATTCTCGGCAGTTGGATGAACTACTCCAGCCCATGGCCAGGAGAGGAGTGGGAAACCGCTGCACGCTTGCTGACCGAAAAACGTTTGCAACTGGAGCCGTTAATTGCCCATAGCGGCGACGCGGACAGTTTTGCCAAAGCGGTAGCATCACTCAATGGCGCACCGATGCAGGGGAAAATTCTGCTCAAACTTGCCTGACCTCACGAGCCAGCAACCTGCGCTGGCTCACATTTCCTTTCGAAATTTAGCGTTCACCTTTCGCAATCCTTCGATTAAACTAGTGATAGTTAAATTATCAGGTAAATCAATATGAACTCATTTGAGAGAAGGAACAAAATTGTCGACCTGATTAATACGCAAGGCAGCGTGCTGGTAATGGACCTTTCGAATACCTTTGGTATTTCTGAAGTGACTATTCGCGCCGACCTGCGGTTATTAGAGGAGAAAGGTCTTGTCACCCGTTTTCACGGCGGAGCGGCAAAACCTGGAAGCCACCTGGCTGAAGGCGACAATCAGGAAGTGATATTGGAAGAGCGGTATCAACTTGCCAGCGATCCGAAAAAAAGGATCGCCCAGGCCGCGACCGCAATGGTCGAAGAAGGCATGACCGTCATTCTGGATAGCGGAAGCACTACCTTGCTTATCGCGGAGGCGTTAAACCGAAAAAGTAATATCACCGTTATTACCAATAGCCTACCCGCCGCATTCACGTTGTCGGAAAACAAAGACATTACGCTGGTCGTCTGCGGTGGAACCGTGCGCCATAAAACCCACTCGATGCATGGCACCATCGCCGAACGTTCTCTACAAGGGATCAGCGCTGACCTGATGTTCGTTGGTGCCGATGGGATTGATGCCACAAATGGTATTACGACATTTAACGAAGGCTACTCCATTAGCAGCGTCATGGCAGCTGCCGCACATAAGGTCATCGCTGTGCTGGACGCGACAAAGTTCAATCGCCGCGGCTTTAATCAGGTACTGCCAATGGAGAAGATTAATTGCGTGATAACCGACGATAGCATCAGCAAGCAGGACAAATCAGCGCTCGCTAAAACAGGCGTTGAATTACTGATCGTTTAGTTTTTTACCCGCCACATCCCGCCTTTCTTCGCGCCAACGCGTTGCAACTTTCCTTTTTGCTGCAACGCTTTCAGATAGCGCTCTACGGTACGGGCTGAGATTTCACACTCATCAGCGATACTTTTGGCAGATCTGCCCGGCTGATTCGACAAGATTTGTAGAATACGTTTTTCTATATCCAGTAAATCAGGCGACATTTCTTCCGACATCGTCGGTGCTTGCCCTAATCCCTCTTTCAAAGCAGAGATGATATTTCCCAAAATAAATTCTATGAATGGCGTACAACTACTTTGCCGATCGCATTGCCCTAATACCTGATAATACCGATCCTGCTGGTAATAGATCAGCGTTTCTACCGGCAGCCAGGCCAATTCGGTGCGCCACTCCCGCAGAATTAATGTTTGCCACAACCGCCCCATTCGCCCATTACCATCAGAAAAAGGATGAATAAATTCAAATTCATAGTGGAAAACAGCCCCAGCAATAAGCGGGTGGTGTTCTGTCGTTTTTAACCAACCCAGCAAGTCATTAACCAAGCGCGGAACTTGTGAGGCAGGAAGGGCCATATGGATAAGTTGTTTTTCCCTGTAGACACCGACATTCCCAGAACGCAATTGGCCAGGATTATCGACCAGCCCGAACATCAGGACCTGATGGGCCTGAAGGAGATCGGATAACCGTTCACTTTTCCACTCCGACATTTTTTCATAGGCCAGAATGGCATTTCTGACTTCCTGTATATCTTTAGCTGGCGCCAGAATTCGCTTACCTTCCATCAGAGCGGTGACCTGCTCTGTCGTCAACGAATTATGTTCAATCGCCAAAGAAGCCTGGATTGTACGAATGCGATTCTCTTTGCGTAAAAGAGGGGATGTTCTACCCGCCATCGCCGCCCAATGTCCCATAAGCTCACCAATCTCAATCACTTGATTGAGTATCAATGGGGTGACAACGAATGGAGGCTGATATCCACCCACTTTTACTCTCCCTGCTGGTCCAGCGCATACTTATACAGCGCATTCTTTTTCACGCCGTGGATTTCTGCGGCCAGCGCAGCAGCCTTTTTCAGCGGCAGTTCTGCCTGCAATAAGGCCAACGTACGCAGCGCATCGGCAGGAAGATCGTCTTCTTGCGCTTTATGTCCTTCAACAATCAGCACCATTTCACCTTTACGGCGATTTTCGTCTTCTTTGACCCACGCCAGCAACTCACCCACCGGCGCACCATGAATGGTTTCCCAGGTTTTGGTCAGTTCACGCGCCAACACCACGTAGCGGGATTCGCCCCAGACGGCAACCATATCTTCCAGACTGTCCAGTAAGCGGTGAGTGGATTCATAAAAAATAAGCGTACGTGGTTCTGCCTCGATGGCTTTCATCGCATCACGACGCCCTTTCGATTTGGCTGGCAGGAAACCCTCATAGCAAAAACGGTCAGACGGCAGACCTGCAGCACTCAGTGCGGCAATCGCCGCACAAGGGCCTGGCAGAGGTACCACGCGGATCCCCGCTTCGCGACAGGTGCGCACCAGATGGTAGCCCGGATCGTTAATCAGCGGCGTTCCGGCATCGGAAACCAGCGCAATGTTTTGCCCTTCTTTCAGTTTCAATACCAGCGTTTCGGCTTTTTGCTGCTCATTATGGTCATGCAACGCAAACAAACGGGCGTTTATCGCGAAGTGTTGCAACAACAATCCTGTATGGCGGGTATCTTCAGCGGCAATTAAATCAACGGCTTGTAAAACTTCGAGCGCTCGTTGGGTAATATCAGCCAAATTTCCGATAGGAGTAGGTACAATAAAGAGTTGGCCTTGAGAATTATCCGCCGATTCGTGTTGTTTCATTGTGTCGTCCGTATTGCCGATTTAATATTGAGCATTGCGTAAAAAATATCACTGGATACAGTATGGTACCCTCAACATTTTCTCGTTTGAAAGCTGCACGCGCGCTGCCTGTCATTCTGGCAGCATTGATTTTCGCAGGCTGTGGCACCCAGGCGCCAGACCAGAGTGCTGCCCATATGCAGGGCACAGCACAGGCTGATTCCGGCTTTTATCTGCAGCAAATGCAGCAAAGCTCAGATGATAGCAAGACCAACTGGCAATTACTCGCCATTCGTGCACTGCTGAAAGAAGGCAAGAGCCAGCAGGCGGTCGAGTTGTTCAACCAGTTGCCGCAGCAACTGAACGATACCCAGCGTCTTGAACAGTCACTGCTGGCTGTCGAAATCAAACTTGCGCAGAAAGATATCGCTGGCGCACAGGCTCTACTGGGCCAGTTAAAACCAGCCGATTTCTCGCAAAAACAGCAGGCACGTTACTGGCAGGCGCAAATTGACGCCAATCAGGGGCGTCCGTCGCTCACGCTGCTACGCGCACTGATCGCTCAGGAACCGCTATTGGCCGCCAACGATAAGCAGAAAAATATTGATGCCACCTGGCAGGCCCTGTCGTCAATGACGCCAGAGCAAGCGCAGACACTGGTCATCAACGCCGATGAAAACGTGCTGCAAGGCTGGCTGGATCTCCAGCGCGTCTGGTTCGATAACCGTAACGATCCGGACATGATGAAAGCGGGTATTGCTGACTGGCAAAAACGTTACCCGCAAAATCCTGGGGCGAAACTGTTGCCAACGCAACTGGTCAACGTCCAGAGCTTTAAGCCCGCCTCCACCAGTAAAATTGCGCTGCTGCTGCCTCTGAACGGTCAGGCCGCTGTATTTGGCCGGACTATTCAGCAAGGCTTTGAAGCGGCAAAAAACATGGGCACTCAACCCGTAGCAGCCCCTGCTGTTGCCGCGCCTGCTGTGGATACCGCTGCCGCGACGACCACGGAACAGCAGCAAACGACTGACGGTGTTGCCAGCCCTTCTCAGGCTTCTGTCAGCGATCTGACCAACGATACGCCAGCACAACCAGAAGCTGCAGCTGTGCAGCCAACAGCGCCTGCACAGCCAGCGACTGCCAGCGCGCCGGCGAATCCGTCCGCAGAGCTGAAAATTTACGACACCTCATCACAGCCGCTGAGTCAGATCCTGGCTCAGGTACAGCAGGATGGCGCCAGCATTGTTGTCGGCCCGCTGTTGAAGAACAATGTCGAAGAGCTGATGAAAAGCAATACACCGCTCAACGTTCTGGCGCTAAACCAGCCAGAGTCGGTGCAGAATCTGGCGAATGTTTGCTACTTCGCACTATCACCAGAAGATGAAGCGCGCGATGCCGCACGCCACATCCGCGAACAAGGAAAACAAGCACCACTGCTGTTAATCCCGCGTAGCGCGTTAGGCGATCGCGTGGCTAATGCTTTTGCGCAGGAGTGGCAAAAACTGGGCGGCGGCGTAGTGCTGCAGCAGAAGTTCGGCTCCACGGCTGAGCTGAAAATGGGTGTCAACGGCGGCTCGGGGATTTCCCTGACGGGTAGCCCGGTGGCATCCTCTGTGCCTGCGCAACCTGGCGTGACGATTGGCGGTCTGACGATACCGGCAGCGCCTACCGATGCCCAAATCACCGGCGGCAGCGGTCGTGTTGATGCCGTGTATATTCTGGCGACGCCGGAGGAAATTGCGTTTATTAAACCGATGATCGCCATGCGTAACGGCAGCCAGAGCGGTGCGACGCTGTACGCCAGCTCCCGCAGCGCGCAGGGTACCGCTGGTCCTGATTTCCGTCTGGAGATGGAAGGCCTGCAGTACAGCGAAATTCCCATGCTGGCTGGCGGCAACGAGCCGCTCATGCAGCAAGCGCTGAGTGCAGTACGCAATGACTACTCGCTTGCGCGCATGTATGCAATGGGTGTCGATGCCTGGTCGCTCGCTAATCATTTCTCGCAAATGCGTCAGGTGCAGGGCTTCGAAATTAACGGCAACACTGGCGCATTGACCGCAACGCAGGATTGTGTGATTAACAGGAAGTTATCATGGCTCAAATACCAGCAAGGACAGGTCGTCCCCGCCAGTTAACGAGTAAACAGACCGGTGATACGTGGGAAACGACTGCGCGTCACTGGCTGGAAAGCAAAGGACTGCGTTTTATCGCCGCCAACGTACGTGAACGTGGCGGCGAAATCGACCTGATAATGCGTGAAGGCAGGACCACCGTCTTTGTCGAGGTTCGCTACCGGCGGTCCGCCCAATTTGGCGGTGCCGCGGCGAGTGTGACCCGGAGCAAACAACACAAATTATTACAGACCGCCCGCTTGTGGCTTGCGCGCCACAATGGGAGCTTTGATACTGTGGATTGCCGGTTCGATGTGTTAGCCTTCACCGGAAATGATGTTGAGTGGTTTAAGAACGCGTTCAACGACCGCTCATATAGTTGAATCAGAACCTGCCCATCAGGCAAATAAATTAACCTGACGTGCCTGGTACTTAAGGATTAGCGTGTTAGACAGAATCAAAGTCTGCTTTACAGAAAGCATTCAAACTCAGATAGCTGCGGCTGAAGCACTCCCGGATGCGATCTCCCGTGCAGCCATGACGCTGGTTCAGTCCCTGCTCAATGGCAACAAAATTCTCTGTTGTGGTAATGGGACATCCGCTGCCAACGCACAGCATTTTGCTGCCAGCATGATCAACCGTTTTGAAACAGAGCGACCCAGTTTACCTGCGATTGCACTAAATACTGATAATGTGGTCTTAACTGCGATTGCCAACGATCGCCTGCACGACGAAGTTTATGCAAAACAAGTCCGTGCGCTGGGACATGCAGGTGATGTTCTATTGGCAATTTCTACGCGTGGTAATAGCCGCGATATCGTAAAAGCCGTTGAAGCAGCCGTTACACGCGACATGACGATCGTTGCGTTGACCGGTTATGACGGAGGGGAACTGGCCGGATTGTTGGGGCCACAGGACGTTGAAATCCGCATCCCGTCACACCACAGCGCCCGCATTCAGGAAATGCATATGCTGACGGTCAATTGCCTTTGCGATCTCATTGATAACACGCTTTTCCCTCACCAGGATGATTAAGGAGTACACATGAAGGCATTTTCGCCGCTCGCCGTCGTTCTCTCAGCGTTGCTGTTGCAAGGCTGTGTCGCTGCCGCCGTTGTCGGAACAGCAGCTGTCGGGACGAAGGCAGCAACGGATCCTCGCAGTGTCGGCACCCAGGTAGATGATGGGACCCTGGAATTACGCGTCAATACGGCGTTGTCGAAAGATGCCCAGATCAAGAAAGAAGCGCGCATCAACGTGAGCGCCTATCAGGGTAAAGTTCTGCTGGTAGGCCAGTCGCCGAATAGCGAACTCTCTGCACGAGCAAAACAAATTGCAATGGGTGTGGAGGGCACAACGGAAGTCTTTAATGAGATCCGTCAGGGCCAGCCAATCGGCCTGGGCGATGCGTCCAACGATACCTGGATCACCACCAAAGTGCGCTCTCAGCTCCTGACCAGCGATCAGGTGAAATCCTCCAACGTGAAAGTCACCACCGAAAATGGGGAAGTATTCCTGCTGGGCCTGGTCACTGAACGCGAAGCGAAGGCGGCGGCGGATATCGCCAGCCGGGTAAGCGGCGTGAAACGCGTTACTACCGCCTTTACCTTTATTAAGTAATACAGATGCCGGATAGCGACGCATAGGCGTCTTATCCGGCCTACAGGACGTAATCGTTTGTAGGTCGGATAAGCTCAGCCAACATCCGGCATGTTATTTCGCCCTTTCGCGTAGCTCGGAAGAGGTCAGGATCGAAACCCCTTCATGCCCAGGCGCCAGTGCCTCCGCCAGCATTACCCGCGCAACATCGCGCGCTTCAATCGACTTCCAGTTTCCAGGCAGCAGCCGAAACAACGGTGCCAAAAACATTTCATTTGCGCGTTGCTTCTCCCGTTCCCCCAGCAACATCGAAGGCCGGACAATCGTTAACCGCGGCCATTTCTGCGCGATCAGCGCCTGCTCCATTTCCCCTTTCACCCGATTATAAAAAAACGGCGAATGTGCATTGGCTCCCATCGAACTCACCACCAGCATATGCTGGGCGCCTAACCGGCGTCCCGTCAGGGCCGTATCCACCACCAGCGTATAGTCAGCATGGATAAATGCCTCTTTGCTACCCGCTTCACGCCGGGTGGTACCCAGGCAGCAAAACACAATATCGACCGGGTCAGTCACCTGCGCCAGCGCATCGCTTAGCTGTGGATCGTGAGGATTATATACCCCGACCGTATCTGCCAGTGGTCGTCGTGTCGGCGCGGTGATAGCGTGGATTCGGGGTTCATTCAGCAACATCCGCAGCAAATTTCCGCCCACCAACCCGGTGGCACCTGTTATTAACACCTGGCTCATTGCTTTTCCATCCCCCGCATCCTCAATCGATCTTATAACTATAGATCACGCAGCCAGAGCATCTTCTTGCCAAAACCCAGCGTATTGTCAGTGAACTTGATTTCATCCAGCCGAATCTCCCACACGGGCGCTGGCAGCATCCTGGCGACGGGGAAACGACGGTTGTAGGCTTTACGCGCGACCTCACTCTCCTGTCCTTCGAGGCGACGAATTTCTCCTTTAAACTGTACGCCACGAATCAGAGCGACGGTTTTAGGCTGACCATTTACCGTACCGGCAATCGGTGCGCGCGGTCCGGACATCTGCGCATGACGCGTTTTCTCTTCGGTCAGCACATAGAACGCCATCTTCTGCGCATCAAACAGGTAAAACGCATTGGCGCACCACAATTCACCATCATGGTGTACACACCAGGTCACGACGTGCTGCTTTGCCAGCCAGCGAGTCACCGCAGTCAGTGTTTCCATTTCTGTTCTCTTTTATACTGTAGGCCTGAAAATTATCACGTCGATGGTGACAATGACACCCTGGTATCTGTACCTGATCCGTACCGCTGACAACGCCTTATACACCGGAATAACCACCGATGTGCAGCGCCGCTATAAGCAGCATCAAAGTGGGAAAGGCGCGAAGGCGCTACGCGGAAAGGGGGAACTCACGTTGGCATTTGCGGCGCAGGTCGGCGACCGTTCACTGGCCCTGCGCATAGAGTATCGCGTTAAACAACTCACCAAGCGGCAGAAAGAGCGCCTTGTCGAAGGCGAAGGGTTTGAGGCGCTATTAAGCGGCCTGCAAACCCCGGAGCTTAAAAGCGATTGAAGTGGTCGTGGTATTCCACCAGGCCAGAGACGCCCTCCAGCGCATCTTCCGCCAGACGATGCACCTGGAATGCACTTTCCGTCCCCGGCCAGCGGCAACGCAGGTCGTGATGGGCCGCCAGTTCGAAGCCAAAGCGACTGTACAATGCAGGGTCACCCAGAGTGACCACCGCGGCGTAGCCAAACTCGTTAAGAGAATCCAGCCCTTCATAAACCAGCTGACGCGCCAGGCCTTGCCCACGGTAATTTTCATCTACCGCTAACGGCGCCATGCCGACCCACTGCAGATCTTCACCCTGCACATCAACAGGGCTGAATGCGACGTAGCCCACTACCTGACCTTCATCATCGGTAGCAACCAGACCCAGCGTTAAGAAACCGTCTTCGCGCAGGTCGTGCACTAACTTCGCTTCCGCATCGCTCTCAAATGAACGTCGCAGCAGCGCATCAATACCTGGGGCATCAATGGGAATTTCAACTCGAATCAGCATGCTTCACCTACCGAGGTCTGTTTGGTTTCTGGCGACGTTTTCATCCCCGCCTCAACAAAATCCGCCAACTGCAACAGCATGACACGTAACGCTTTCGGCATCTGCTCCAGTTCGATGGCGTCCATCAGATTTTTAACATACAGCCCTAACTCTGTATCACCTTCGATCACCAGGCGACGCTGGAAGAAAAGCGTATCTGGATCCTGCTTACGCGCCGCGATCATCAGGAGATCGCTGGCATCGGCGCTAAAACTCACATCAGCATCTGCGCTCTCACTGACGATAAGCTTGCCGTTCTCTACTGAGGTATACCATCTGAGGCCAATATCGCGCACATGAATGCTCAGCCAGCGGCCGTCGAGAAACTCCAGCTCCCCATCGGCCAGCGCCTGACTAAACTGCCAGCTCAGGACCTGCTCCAGAACCTGGCGCTTCAGCGCAAAGGGCGTCAGTTTAACCGGTACACTCATCAGAGAAGGACCTAAATGTACTAAGCGTGAACGCAGTTTATCCAACACGAGCTTTACTCCCTGTTTCAATAGTCCTGCTATTTTGCCATATCAAATAAACGACATAGCGGCATAAATCAACAATTCGATGCGAAATTGTTACCTCTTTATTGGTGTCACCAATACGACTTTAACTGCCTCAAATCAAAAATTGTCTCAGCAAGGTTAACTAAAATCCCTCTTCGTTAACATTTTTGCGTCCTCAGGCGCAACTTTCAGGATAAATTATGGAGCTGCTCTGCCCTGCCGGAAATCTCCCGGCGCTTAAGGCGGCCATCGAGAACGGCGCTGATGCTGTCTACATCGGGCTGAAAGATGATACCAACGCCCGTCATTTCGCCGGCCTTAATTTTACCGAGAAAAAATTGCAGGAAGCGGTGAGTTTCGTTCATCAACATCGCCGTAAGCTGCACATTGCGATTAACACCTTTGCCCATCCGGATGGGTATGTACGCTGGCAACGTGCCGTGGATATGGCGGCACAACTGGGTGCGGATGCCCTGATCCTTGCCGATCTCGCCATGCTTGAGTATGCCGCAGAGCGCTATCCCCATATTGAGCGCCATGTCTCCGTTCAGGCATCTGCGACTAACGAAGAGGCAATTAATTTCTACCATCGCAACTTTGACGTTGCGCGGGTCGTACTGCCACGCGTGCTGTCGATTCATCAGGTGAAGCAATTAGCCCGCGTCACCCCAGTTCCATTAGAAGTATTTGCCTTCGGCAGTCTGTGCATTATGGCAGAAGGTCGTTGTTACTTATCTTCTTATCTGACAGGTGAATCGCCAAACACGGTGGGTGCCTGCTCCCCTGCTCGCTTTGTGCGCTGGCAGCAGACCCCACAGGGACTGGAGTCACGGTTAAACGAAGTGCTGATCGACCGCTATCAGGACGGCGAAAACGCAGGTTACCCAACGCTGTGTAAAGGCCGCTATCTGGTCGATGGTGAACGCTACCATGCGCTGGAAGAGCCAACCAGTCTGAACACGCTGGAGCTGCTGCCCGACTTGCTGGCCGCCAATATTGCGTCGGTCAAAATAGAGGGCCGTCAACGCAGCCCGGCCTATGTCAGCCAGGTAGCAAAAGTATGGCGTCAGGCGATCGACCGCTGCAAAGCCTCCCCGCAGAACTTCGTTCCACAGCCTGAATGGATGGAAACGCTGGGCTCCATGTCCGAAGGCACGCAGACCACGCTTGGTGCGTATCACCGTAAATGGCAGTGAGAAAAGCAATGAAATATTCCTTAGGGCCGGTGCTGTGGTACTGGCCGAAAGAAACGCTGGAAGATTTTTATCAGCAGGCTGCCGTAAGCCAGGCCGACGTTATCTATCTTGGCGAAGCGGTATGCAGTAAACGCCGCGCCACCAAAGTGGGCGACTGGCTCGATATGGCGAAATCGCTCGCTGGCAGCGGTAAACAGGTTGTGCTGTCAACACTGGCGCTGGTACAGGCCTCTTCTGAACTGGGAGAACTGAAGCGCTATGTCGAAAACGGCGACTTCCTTGTTGAAGCCAGCGATCTCGGCGTGGTAAACATGTGCGCCGAGCGTAAGCTGCCGTTTGTCGCCGGACATGCGCTCAACTGCTACAACGCGGTTACCCTGCGTTTGCTGCTCAAACAAGGCATGGTGCGCTGGTGTATGCCGGTAGAGCTTTCCCGCGACTGGCTGGCAAACTTGCTCAACCAGTGTGATGAGCTGGGTATTCGCAATCAGTTTGAAGTTGAGGTGCTGAGCTACGGGCATCTGCCGCTGGCGTACTCTGCCCGCTGCTTTACCGCGCGCTCCGAAGACCGTCCAAAAGATGAGTGTGAAACCTGTTGCATCAAATACCCGAACGGGCGCGATGTGCTGTCGCAGGAGAATCAGCAGGTCTTTGTTCTCAACGGGATCCAGACCATGAGCGGCTATGTTTACAACCTCGGCAACGAGCTGACATCGATGCAGGGGCTGGTTGATATTGTGCGTCTGTCCCCTTCAGGCACTGAAACATTCGCCATGCTCGACGCCTTCCGTGCCAATGAAAATGGCAGTGCTCCATTACCGCTTGCCGCCCACAGTGACTGTAACGGCTACTGGAAGCGACTGGCAGGTCTGGAGCTACAGGCCTAGCCGGATGGCGGCAAAAGCGCCTTATCCGGTCTACAAATAGCGATCCCGTAGGCCCGATAAGCGCAGCGCCATCAGGCATATTAGATTCATCCTGCACGCTATAAAGCTCACTTTGTTAACAACATTCGCTAATCTTTAATGCAGTATTAAAAGATTAACCGGTAACAAAGTGAGCCGTTATGACTGACAAAACTATTCCGTTCTCGGTGCTGGATCTGGCGCCAATCCCTGAAGGTTCTTCGGCAAAAGAGGCCTTCACGCACTCGCTTGATCTCGCACGACTGGCTGAAAAGTGCGGCTACCACCGCTACTGGCTGGCGGAACATCACAACATGACCGGCATCGCCAGCGCAGCGACCTCCGTACTGATTGGTTATCTGGCTGCCAATACCACCACGCTGCATCTCGGGTCTGGCGGCGTGATGTTGCCCAACCATTCGCCGCTGGTGATCGCCGAGCAGTTTGGTACCCTGAATACGCTGTATCCGGGACGAATCGATCTCGGGCTTGGTCGCGCACCGGGCAGCGATCAGCCAACCATGCGCGCACTGCGCCGCCATATGAGCGGTAATATCGATAACTTCCCACGCGACGTCTCTGAACTGGTGGACTGGTTTGACGCCCGCGATCCTAATCCCCATGTACGTCCGGTTCCCGGCTACGGCGAGCAGATCCCTGTCTGGTTATTAGGCTCCAGCCTGTACAGCGCACAGCTGGCGGCCCAGCTTGGTCTGCCGTTTGCCTTCGCCTCGCACTTTGCCCCGGATATGCTGCATCAGGCGCTGCATCTGTATCGCACCCAGTTCAAACCCTCAGCGCGGCTGGCAAAACCGTATGCGATGGTGTGCATCAACATCATTGCCGCCGACAGCAATCGCGATGCCGAATTTCTTTTTACCTCGATGCAGCAGGCATTCGTGAAACTGCGTCGTGGCGAAACCGGGCAGCTACCGCCGCCGGTAGAGAATATGCATCAGCTATGGTCTGCTTCCGAACAGTACGGCGTGCAACAGGCGCTGAGCATGTCGCTGGTTGGTGATAAGGCAAAAGTGCGTCACGGTCTTGATGCCATTTTGCGTGAAACCCAGGCCGATGAAATTATGGTTAACGGCCAGATTTTTGATCATCAGGCACGTCTACATTCGTTTGATTTGGCGATGGATGTGAAGCAGGAATTGTTGGGGTAGTGCGGTTTGTGCCGGATGGCGGCTACGCCTTATCCGGCCTACACGGTGGTGTAGGCCCGGTAAGCATAGCGCCACCGGGCAACGGTTTTACTGATAAACCGGTAACAGATTCACACTCGACAGAATATGGATAACCGCGTTGCCGATACCGAATACCAGGATCAGCGCAATCATCGGCTTACCGCCCCAGACGCGGAATTTCGGGCTACCGAAACGCTCGCGAGATTTACGGGCCAGCAGCGCCGGAACAATGGCGGCCCAGATGGTTGCCGCGAGTCCTGCATAGCCAATGGCGTACAGGAAACCGTTCGGCCACAGCAGGCCACCAATAATTGGCGGGACAAACGTCAGCAATGCCGTTTTGAAACGTCCCATTGCCGAGTCATCAAAGCCAAACAGATCCGCCAGATAGTCAAACAGACCGAGCGTAACACCGAGGAATGAACTCGCCACTGCGAAGTTGGAGAACACCACCAGCAGCAGATCCAGACTGCGGCTGTTCAATACACCGCTCAGCGCCTGTACCAGCACATCAATGTTACCGCCCTGCTGCGCAATACCGATAAACTCAGGACGCGGAATGTTGCCCATCGTCCCCAGCAACCATACGGTATACAGCACCAGCGCCAGCAGCGTGCCGTAGACCAGGCACTTAACGATGGTTTTCGGATCTTTGCCGTAGTACTTCATCAGGCTCGGAACGTTGCCATGATAGCCGAATGAGGCCAGACAGAACGGCAGCGTCATCAGCAGGTACGGCGTATACGAGGCGTTGCTTTCCGCCACGTTAAACAACGTTGTGGGCTGAACGTGTCCCAGTAAACTGCCGAAGGTCAGGAAAAAGGTAATCACCTTCGCGCCCAGCACAATCGCCGTCATGCGGCTAACCGCTTTGGTACTTAACCACACCACAAACGCCACCAGCAGCGCAAAGCCAAGACCTGCCGCACGCGCCGGAACGTTCAACGACATCTCCGAGAAGGTGTGATGCAGGATTGACCCGCTCGCCGAGATATACGCGTAGGTCAGAATATAGAGAACGAAAGCAATCGAGATGCCGTTCACCACGTTCCAGCCTTTTCCCAGCAGATCTTTCGTGATGGTGTCAAAGCTAGAACCAATACGGTAATTGAGGTTAGCTTCAAGGATCATCAGCCCGGAGTGCAGCATGCAGAACCAGGTGAAGATCAGTGCCGCCATTGACCAGAAGAACCACGCCCCGGACATGACCACAGGCAGAGAAAACATCCCCGCGCCAATAATGGTGCCGCCGATGATCACCACGCCGCCAAGCAGCGAAGGTGATGTTTGGGTGGTGGTTAGTGTTGCCATTCAGCCATCTCTCCAGTCATTTGTATTGTGACTACATCTCAATGTGCTGCACTGTACCAGTACATGAGTACAAATGAAATAAAAAAAGCCCCAATCATTTCGATCGGGGCTGTATATATTACTTTACGCTGTTAAACCGTGAGGCTTATGCGTCACCGCCGAAACGACGACGACCAGCTGAGTCATCACGACGCGGAGCAGAAGAATCGTCACGGCGCGGACCACGGTTGCCTTCACGACGTTCGCCGCTGAAACGACGACCATCGCCACGACCGCCTTCACGACGTTCGCCGCTAAAGTTACGACCTTCACCGCGACCGCCTTCACGACGCTCACCGCTGAAACGGCCACCGCCACGACGCTCACCACCGGCGTGCGGAACTGCATCGCCAACCAGCTGCATGTTCATCGGCTTGTTCAGGATGCGAGTACGGGTAAAGTGCTGCAGCACGTCGCCCGGCATACCTTTCGGCAGTTCGATGGTGGAGTGGGAAGCAAACAGCTTGATGTTACCGATGTAACGGCTGCTGATATCACCTTCGTTAGCAATCGCACCAACGATATGACGAACTTCAACACCGTCATCACGGCCCACTTCAATGCGGTACAGCTGCATGTCACCGACGTCACGACGTTCACGACGCGGACGGTCTTCACCACCACGGTCATTACGGTCACGAGGGCCACGATCGTTACGATCGCGCGGACCACGGTCATCACGGTCGCGGAATTCGCGTTTCGGACGCATCGGCGCATCTGGCGGCAGGATCAGAGGACGTTCGCCCTGAGCCATTTTCAGCAGTGCAGCTGCCAGCGTTTCGATATCCAGTTCTTCTTCCGGCTGCATTTTCGCCAGCAGAGCACGGTACTGATCCAGATCGCTGCTTTCCAGCTGCTGCTGTACTTTAGCGGCGAATTTTTCCAGACGGCGTTTGCCCAGCAGGTCTGCGTTCGGCAGTTCTACTTCCGGAATAGTCAGCTTCATGGTGCGTTCGATGTTACGCAGCAGACGACGCTCGCGGTTCTCAACGAACAGCAGCGCACGGCCCGCGCGACCCGCACGACCGGTACGGCCGATACGGTGAACGTAAGACTCGGAATCCATCGGGATGTCGTAGTTAACAACCAGGCTGATACGCTCAACGTCCAGGCCACGGGCCGCAACGTCGGTAGCAATCAGAATATCCAGACGGCCATCTTTCAGACGCTCCAGAGTCTGCTCACGCAGGGACTGGTTCATGTCGCCGTTCAGTGCAGCGCTGCTATAACCGCTACGCTCCAGCGCTTCTGCTACTTCCAGGGTCGCATTTTTGGTACGAACGAAGATAATCGCCGCATCAAAGTCTTCTGCTTCCAGGAAACGCACCAGCGCTTCATTTTTACGCATGCCCCACACAGTCCAGTAGCTCTGGCTGATGTCAGGACGGGTAGTGACGCTGGACTGAATGCGTACTTCCTGCGGCTCTTTCATAAAGCGGCGGGTAATACGACGAATCGCTTCCGGCATGGTTGCAGAGAACAGAGCGGTCTGATGACCTTCCGGGATCTGTGCCATGATGGTTTCAACGTCTTCGATGAAGCCCATACGCAGCATTTCGTCAGCTTCGTCCAGTACCAGACCGCTCAGTTTGGAGAGGTCCAGAGTACCGCGCTTCAGGTGATCCAGCAGACGGCCCGGCGTACCGACGACAATCTGTGGTCCCTGACGCAGGGCACGTAATTGCACGTCATAACGCTGGCCGCCGTACAGGGCAACCACGTTCACGCCGCGCATGTGTTTAGAGAAATCCGTCATGGCTTCTGCAACCTGAACCGCCAGTTCGCGGGTCGGTGCCAGCACCAGAATCTGAGGTGCCTTCAGCTCAGGATCAAGATTGTTGAGCAGCGGTAAAGAGAACGCTGCAGTTTTGCCGCTACCTGTCTGGGCCATACCCAGAACATCGCGGCCGCCCAGCAGATGCGGAATGCACTCTGCCTGGATTGGAGATGGTTTTTCGTAACCCAGATCGTTAAGGGCTTCAAGGATAGGAGCCTTCAGGCCCAGATCTGCAAAAGTGGTTTCGAATTCAGCCATGTAGTACGTGTGCCTCAAAATTAATGGCGGCCAGTCTACATAACTCATCATGAAATTGATCTGCAATTTTCATTGAAAAGTGTGAACCGGCTCAAAGTAGGTGTATTAACGAACAACAACGCCCTCACCCGTGAAGGTGATGGCAATCAAAAAAGATTACGGGCTGATGTGTACGTCAGCTATTGCTGGTCCGATTCTGCCAGGTCATCTTGGTCCTGGCCCAGGAGCGATAATTCCAACAATGCGTATCGGTGCTCAACAAAGTTATGAACGTTGTTAGCCACCGCCAGTTTGAACAATGCCGTAGCGTTGTCCAAATCCCCCAGACTTAGGTAGTACTTACCTAAATAGAAGTTGGTTTCACTGAGATGCTCAGCGAGCGAGGTGTTATCCGTTGCGTCCGCCTTCAGGCGTTCCATCAGCGTTGCTTCGCTAATGTTGCCCAGGTAGAACTCGACAATGTTCCATCCCCATTGCTCTTTATCCGATTTCTCAAAGCGTTGCTTCAACGCTTCTTTAGCCTGCTTCTCATCGAGCTTCTGCTCGGCAAGATAAAGCCACAGACTGCGGAAAGGATCATTGGGATCGTCTTGATAAAACGCCAGCAGATCATCTTGCGCTAACTTGTCGCGACCGCCGTAATACAATGCGATACCGCGATTTAAGTGCGCGTAGTTGTAAGTTGGATCAAGCTCAAGTACAGAATCAAACGCTTCATAGGCAGCATCAAAATTGCCTGCCTGCGTTAAATATATACCTAAATAATTGAATACTTCAGGCATATCTGGTCGGATAGCCAGCGCTTGTGAAAAATCATTTCGCGCCAGTGCCCTCAGACCGAGACTATCATACAACACTCCGCGCTCATATAAAAGCTGTGCGCGTTCGTCATCGGTTAAAGCCCGACTGGCAAGAATTTGTTCCATACGTGCCAGAATCACTTCCTGCTGCAAAGTCGGTTGCAGTGGTACTGCGAGGACTTCACTCTTACGCCAGGCGGAATTACTGCATCCAGCCAGCGTGAGTGCTGTCGCAACGAAACACCAGCGCAAAAAAGGCTTCATTTCCCACTCCCGAAGACAACGATTGAATGAACGTCCAGGTTCCCCGGTTGCTAACAAGGCATCCTGCCGGGTTAAAGGCCCTCCGCTTTCACGGAGGGCAATGGCAACCTTACTCGCCCTGGCTTGCCGGAGCTTCCGGTTCGCCTGCAGGCTGAGACTGCTCAGTTGCTTCTTTAATGCTCAGACGTACACGGCCCTGGCGATCAACTTCCAGAACTTTGACCGGTACTTCCTGGCCCATCTGCAGGTAATCAGTCACTTTCTCTACGCGCTTATCAGCGATCTGAGATATGTGCACCAGGCCTTCTTTACCGCCACCGATGGCAACGAATGCGCCAAAGTCAACGATACGGGTCACTTTACCATTGTAGATACGGCCTACTTCGATTTCTGCGGTGATCTCTTCGATACGACGGATAGCATATTTCGCTTTCTCACCGTCGGTCGCAGCAATCTTAACGGTACCATCATCTTCGATTTCAATGGTGGTGCCGGTTTCTTCGGTCAGAGCACGGATAACAGAACCGCCTTTACCGATAACGTCTTTGATCTTGTCCGGGCTGATCTTGATGGTGTGGATACGCGGAGCGAACTGAGAAATATCGCCACGCGGTGCGTTGATCGCTTGTTCCATCACACCCAGGATGTGCAGACGCGCACCTTTAGCCTGGTTCAGAGCAACCTGCATGATCTCTTTGGTGATACCTTCAATTTTGATATCCATCTGCAGCGCAGAGATACCATCGCGGGAACCCGCCACTTTGAAGTCCATATCGCCCAGGTGGTCTTCGTCGCCCAGGATGTCAGACAGAACAACAAAGTTGTCGCCTTCTTTCACCAGACCCATCGCGATACCCGCAACGGCGGCTTTGATTGGCACGCCTGCGTCCATCAGCGCCAGAGAAGCACCACATACGGAAGCCATAGAAGAAGAACCGTTAGATTCGGTGATTTCAGAAACCACACGCACGGTGTACGGGAATTTATCCAGTTCCGGCATCACGGCCAATACGCCACGCTTCGCCAGACGACCGTGACCAATCTCACGACGTTTCGGAGAACCGACCATACCGGTTTCACCTACGCAGTACGGAGGGAAGTTATAGTGGAACAGGAAGTTGTCAGTACGCTCGCCCATCAGTTCGTCGAGGTTCTGTGCATCACGGGTGGTGCCCAGGGTCGCAGTCACCAGCGCCTGAGTTTCGCCACGGGTGAACAGTGCGGAACCGTGGGTACGCGGCAGAACGCCAGTACGCACGTCCAGGCCACGGATCATGTCTTTTTCACGGCCATCGATGCGCGGCTCGCCGGCCAGTACGCGGCTACGAACAACGTTTTTCTCGATAGCGTGCAGGATTTCACCCAGCTCGTTAGCGTCCAGGGTTTCATCTTCTGCAGTAAGCTGCGCGATGGTTTCAGATTTGATCACGTCAACCTGAGCATAACGCTCTTGTTTGTCAGTGATACGGTAAGCATCGCTCAGACGCGCTTCTGCCAGTGCAGCAACGCGCGCGTTCAGCGCTTCGTTAACCGCTTCTGGCTGCCAGTCCCAACGTGGTTTGCCTGCTTCTTTCGCCAGCTCGTTGATGGCCTGGATAACAACCTGCTGCTGTTCGTGACCGAATACCACAGCACCCAGCATCTGGTCTTCGCTCAGCAGTTCAGCTTCGGATTCAACCATCAGTACGGCAGCTTCGGTACCGGCAACAACCAGATCCAGTTTACTTTCTTTCAGCTCGTCCTGAGTCGGGTTCAGTACGTACTGGTCATTGATGTAACCAACACGCGCAGCACCGATCGGGCCGTTGAATGGGATACCTGACAGAGTCAGTGCAGCAGATGCACCAATCATTGCCACGATGTCCGGGTTAACCTGTGGGTTAACGGAAACGACGGTTGCGATAACCTGAACTTCGTTAACGAAGCCTTCCGGGAACAGCGGACGAACCGGGCGGTCAATCAGACGCGCGATCAGGGTTTCGCCTTCGCTCGGACGGCCTTCACGACGGAAGAAGCTACCTGGGATACGACCAGCAGCGTAGGTACGCTCCTGATAGTTAACGGTCAGCGGGAAAAAGTCCTGGCCTGGTTTCGCTTTTTTCTGGCCAACAACGGTAACGAATACCGCAGTGTCATCCATGCTAACCATAACAGCGGCAGTCGCCTGACGCGCCATCATGCCGGTTTCCAGCGTAACGGTATGCTGACCGTACTGGAATTTACGAACGATCGGATTAAGCAAAATAATATCCTTTCTCTATTTTTTTGACGGCACATTTATGCGCCATCGTTAATACCCGATCTTCTGCGCATCCTCGCGACTAATGACAACCCTAACCCATGCGTATTGGGTAAAGCCTCTCATTAGCCGCGCGAACCTCTGCAACGGAAGATCATTCATAGCAACAATACATTAGTTTCCAGCGAATTGCTGCCATCTGCCGGAAAAAAGGGGCCATGAAGGCCCCCTCTTTCTGAAACTCGAAAGAATTAGCGACGCAGACCCAGACGCTCGATCAGCGCGGTGTAACGTGCAACATCTTTACGTTTCAGGTAGTCGAGCAGTTTACGACGCTGAGAAACCATGCGCAGCAGACCACGACGGCTGTGGTGATCTTTTTTGTGCTCTGCAAAGTGGCCCTGCAGGTGGTTAATCTGTGCAGTCAACAGAGCAACCTGAACATCGGTAGAACCGGTGTCATTTGCATCACGACCGAACTCAGAAACGATTTTAGCTGTAGCTTCAGTACTTAGAGACATTTTAAAACTCCAAAGTGATAAGAATGAAAGGATGCCGATCTCTAATTCAGCTATCCCAGTGTACGCCACGCAGATTGTTAAACAATTTACGCGACGCTAAGCGGCGGTATTCTACTCGCAGCGCCCTTTTATCGCAAGACAGAGAGCGCTATGCAGGATATTCAACCACCAGTCGACGGGGGGCGACACGACCTTCATCGTCCATCTCCCCCATGCCAATAAACTTGCCGTCATCGCCTTCCGTCACGCGTACCAGCCCTTCCAGCGGGGCGCCTGTCGTCCGTACCGGATTACCATTTTTAAAGTAAACCGACGATGTTAAAGGCAAATTAACAACAGGATAGTCCGATGCCGGACTGTCCATTGACATCAGCAAAGGATCAAGCAGCTGAGCCGCCGGAATGTTCTGCTGTTCTGCCTGTTCGACCAGCTCACGCAGGTGTTCCAGCGTCACCATACGATCCACCGGATATTTGCTGACCGTCAGACGGCGCAGATACGTTACGTGTGCACCGCATCCCAGCTTCTCACCCAGATCGTCAATAATAGTACGAATATAGGTGCCTTTGGAGCAGTGAACTTCCAGCTCCAGTTCGTTACCCTCGTGGCGAATAAACAGCAGTTCATAAACGGTAATTGGGCGCGCTTCACGCGGCACCTCGATGCCTTGACGCGCGTATTCGTACAGCTTCTTGCCCTGATATTTCAGCGCCGAGTACATCGATGGAATTTGCTCGATATCGCCGCGGAAAGTTTCCAGCGCGCTCGCAAGCTGTTCCTCCGTAAAGGTCACCGGACGTTCCTGCACGATTTGTCCATCAGCATCAGAGGTATCCGTACGCTGACCCAGGCGGGCAATCACACGATAACGTTTGTCAGAGTCCAACAGGTACTGTGAAAATTTCGTTGCTTCACCGAGGCAGATAGGCAGCATGCCTGTCGCCAGCGGATCCAACGCACCGGTATGACCGGCACGGTTGGCATTGTAGATGCGCTTTACTTTTTGCAGTACGTCATTGCTGGACATGCCCTGAGGTTTGTCCAGCAGCAAAACACCATGAATGTCGCGACCACGACGACGAGGACGACTCATCAGTCCTCCTTGCTGTCGTCCGCTGGGTTCACACGACGTTCATCGTCATGCTTCACCACGCTGGTCACCAGGTTGGACATGCGCATCCCTTCGACCAGTGAGTTGTCGTAGAAGAAGGTCAGCTCAGGCACGATACGCAGGCGCATCGCTTTCCCCAACAGAGAGCGGATGAAGCCAGAAGCCTCCTGCAGTGCCTTAATGCCGTTTTTCACGGCCGCTTCGTCCTGGTCGTTCAGGAACGTCACGAATACTTTGGCATAGGCCAGGTCACGGGACATCTCAACGCCCGATACGGTGGTCATCATACCAACACGCGGGTCTTTGATTTCGCGTTGCAGGATCAGTGCGATCTCTTTCTGCATCTCTTGCGCGACACGCTGCGGGCGACCAAATTCTTTCGCCATAATGAATTCTCCAGAATAAAGACAAAAAAGGGGCCATAAGCCCCTTTTTAAATTTCTTGCCGGGTGGCGCTTTAAAGCCTGATGGCGCTACGCTTATCAGGCCTACAACCCGGCTAACAATCCTAACGTAGGCCCGGTAAACGAAGTGCCACCGGGCATTACGAAGATTAAGCGATAGTACGTTTGATCTCGATGATCTCGAACACTTCGATCATATCGCCAACGCGAACGTCGTTGTAGTTCTTCACGCCGATACCACATTCCATACCGTTACGGACTTCGTTGACGTCATCTTTGAAGCGGCGCAGGGATTCCAGCTCGCCTTCATAGATAACCACGTTGTCGCGCAGTACGCGGATTGGGTTGTGACGCTTAATCGTGCCTTCGGTAACCATACAGCCTGCGATAGCGCCGAATTTCGGTGATTTGAACACATCACGAACTTCAGCCAGACCAATGATCTGCTGTTTCAGTTCCGGAGACAGCATACCGCTCATCGCTGCTTTCACTTCGTCGATCAGATGATAGATGACGGAGTAGTAACGCAGATCCAGGCTTTCGGATTCAATCACTTTACGTGCAGAGGCATCAGCACGGACGTTGAAGCCAACCAGAATCGCGTTGGATGCCGCAGCCAGGGTTGCGTCGGTTTCGGTGATACCACCTACGCCAGAACCGATGATCTTCACTTTGACTTCGTCGGTAGACAATTTCAGTAAAGAGTCGGAGATCGCTTCTACAGAACCCTGAACGTCAGCCTTCAGTACGATGTTCACTTCGTGAACTTCGCCTTCGGTCATGTTAGCGAACATGTTCTCGAGTTTAGATTTCTGCTGACGAGCCAGTTTAACTTCACGGAATTTGCCCTGACGATACAGCGCAACTTCACGGGCTTTCTTCTCGTCACGAACGACGGTCACTTCATCACCTGCAGCCGGAACACCGGACAGACCGAGGATTTCCACCGGAATGGACGGACCCGCTTCCAGTACTTCCTGACCCAGTTCGTTACGCATCGCACGAACGCGGCCGTATTCGAAACCACACAGAACGATATCGCCCTTGTTCAGGGTACCTTCGCGAACCAGGACGGTAGCAACCGGGCCACGACCTTTATCCAGGAAGGATTCGATAACCGCACCGCTCGCCATACCTTTACGCACAGCTTTCAGTTCCAGTACTTCGGCCTGCAGCAGGATAGCATCCAGCAGCTCGTCGATACCGGTACCGGCTTTTGCAGAAACGTGAACGAACTGGCTTTCGCCGCCCCACTCTTCCGGCATGATGCCGTACTGGGACAGTTCATTTTTAACGCGATCTGGGTCTGCTTCTGGTTTATCAATCTTGTTCACTGCAACCACTACTGGCACACCTGCCGCTTTCGCGTGCTGGATAGCTTCGATGGTCTGCGGCATCACGCCGTCGTCTGCTGCAACAACCAGAACAACGATATCCGTTGCCTGAGCACCACGAGCACGCATGGAGGTAAACGCGGCGTGACCCGGGGTGTCCAGGAAGGTGATCATACCGTTGTCAGTTTCAACATGGTACGCACCGATGTGCTGAGTAATGCCGCCCGCTTCGCCAGAGGCCACTTTCGTTGAACGAATGTAGTCCAGCAGAGACGTTTTACCGTGGTCAACGTGACCCATGATGGTCACTACCGGTGCGCGCGGTTCAGCCGCAGCGCCGGTGTCACGGTCGCTCATTACTGCTTCTTCCAGCTCGTTTTCACGACGCAGGATAACTTTGTGGCCCATCTCTTCGGCAACCAGCTGCGCGGTTTCCTGGTCGATGACCTGGTTGATAGTCGCCATGGCGCCCAGTTTCATCATCGCTTTGATGACCTGAGAGCCTTTGACCGCCATCTTGTTCGCCAGATCGCCAACGGTGATGGTTTCGCCGATCACAACGTCACGGTTAACAGCCTGAGCTGGCTTCTGGAAGCCCTGCTGCAGAGCGGAACCTTTACGCTGCTTACCGCCTTTACCGCCGCGAACCGCTGCACGTGCTTCTTCACGATCGGCTTTAGATTCAGCGTGTTTGTTGCCTTTCTTCGCCGGACGCGCTGCTTTGGTGCTGCGAGTACGACCACGACCGCCTTCAACTTCACGATCGTTCTCGTCTTCAGCCTGGCGAGCATGCTGAGAAGTGGTGACGTGATAATCGCTGGTGTCTTCAACTGGTTCAGCGTTATTCACACCATTTTTCTCGTTTTCTTCCGCCATACGGCGAGCTTCTTCCGCTACGCGGCGCGCTTCTTCTTCAAGCTTGCGACGTGCTTCTTCTTCCGCTTTACGCTTCAGTTCTGCGGCTTCATTTTCACGGCGGGCTTTTTCGGCCTGGGCGGTTTTAGTCATATCGTCGGTCTGTTGATTGCTCACTTTGTCTTTTTCCGCAGCTTCACGTTTCGCTTTATCAGCGGCTTCACGTTTAGCTTGTTCTGCGGCCTCACGTTCGGCTTTTTGTTGCGCCTCGCGTTTGGCAGCTTCTTCTGCCTCACGACGGGCTTGCTCTTCCGCTTCACGCTGCGCCTGCTCTTCCGCGGCAAGGCGTTCAGCCTCTTGCGGATCGCGTTTCACAAAGGTGCGTGTCTTGCGGACTTCGATTTGTACCGATTTGCTTTTTCCACCGGTACCTGGAATATTGAGAGTACTGCGCGTTTTACGCTGCAATGTCAACTTATCCGGCGCTGAGCCGTTCTCACGGTTCAGATGCGCCAGTAAGGTTTGTTTCTCTTGTGCGGACACAGAGTCGTCAGCAGACTTCGGGATGCCGGCATCAGCAAATTGCTGTACCAGGCGATCTACGGAAGTCTGTATCTCTGCAGCCAGCGTTTTTACGGTTACATCTGTCATACTGTTCCTTCCTGCTACAGTTTATTACGCTTCGTCGCCGAACCAGCAAATATTACGGGCAGCCATAATCAGCTCACCGGCTTTTTCGTCGGTCAACCCGTCGATATCAGCCAGATCATCAATGCCCTGTTCAGCGAGATCTTCCAGCGTACAAACACCACGGGCAGCCAGTTTGAAGGCCATCTCACGATCCAATCCTTCCAGATTCAGCAGATCGTCAGCCGGTTTGTTATCACCGAGGCTTTCTTCCTGGGCCAGTGCCAGAGTGGTCAGTGCGTTTTTAGCACGCTCGCGCAGCGCTTCAACGGTCTGTTCATCCAGGCCGTCAATTTCCAGCAGCTCTTTCATTGGCACGTAGGCCAGTTCTTCCAGCGTCGCAAAACCTTCTTCAACCAGAACTGTCGCGAAATCTTCATCGATATCGAGATATTTGGTGAAGGTATCAATGGCTGCATGTGCTTCAGCCTGATGCTTCGCCTGCAGGTCATCAACGGTCATTACGTTGAGTTCCCAACCGCTCAGTTGTGAAGCCAGGCGGACGTTCTGACCATTACGTCCAATCGCCTGAGCCAGGTTACCGGCTTCAACCGCGATATCCATGGTGTGTTTATCTTCATCCACCACGATAGACGCGACGTCTGCAGGCGCCATTGCGTTGATCACGAACTGTGCCGGGTTATCATCCCACAGGACGATATCGATACGTTCGCCGCCCAGTTCGGTAGAAACCGCCTGAACGCGTGCACCGCGCATACCTACGCAAGCACCCACCGGATCGATACGCTTATCGTTGGTTTTCACCGCGATTTTCGCACGAGAACCCGGATCGCGAGCCGCCGCTTTAATTTCAATCACTTCTTCGCCAATTTCTGGCACTTCAATGCGGAACAGTTCAATCAGCATTTCCGGTTTGGAACGGGTTACGAACAGTTGCGCACCGCGCGCTTCCGGGCGCACAGAATACAGAACACCACGAATACGGTCTCCAGGACGGAAGTTTTCACGCGGCAGCATGTCTTCACGCAGGATCACAGCTTCAGCATTGCTGCCCAGATCCAGGGAAATGTTATCACGGTTGACTTTCTTCACCACACCAGTGACGATTTCGCCTTCGTGTTCACGGAATTGATCGACAACCATCGCACGTTCAGCTTCACGTACTTTCTGTACGATAACCTGTTTCGCGGTCTGAGTCGTGATACGGTCAAAGGTGACAGATTCAATCTGATCTTCAACGTATTCACCCACGTTCAGACTTTCGTCTTCAAAGCGCGCTGCTTCCAGCGTAATTTCTTTAGTTGGCTGAGTGACTTCTTCTACGATAACCCAACGACGGAAGGTATCGAAATCACCGCTTTTACGATCGATCTCTACGCGGACATCGATCTCTTGCTCATATTTTTTCTTTGTTGCTGTAGCCAGCGCACTTTCCAGCGCTTCAAAAATTTTCTCGCGTGGCAGCGCTTTCTCGTTGGATACGGCTTCAACAACAGCCAAAATTTCTTTGTTCATCGCGGGCTTTTCACCTCAATCCAGACTGTTAAAAGTGGGGAACCAGGTTCGCCTTCTGGATATTACTCAGCGCGAACACTTCATCTTTACCTTCGACTGTGACCGTGATCATCTCACCGTCCACCGCTTTGATAACGCCCTGCCATTTACGACGGTTTTGTACCGCCATACGAAGAACCAGCGTGACTTCTTCACCCAGGAAACGCACGTAGTGTTCAGCCGTGAACAGAGGACGGTCGAGACCCGGAGAGGAGACTTCCAGGTTGTAGGCAACAGTGATTGGGTCTTCGACATCCATCACCGCACTTACCTGATGGCTCACATCAGCACAATCATCAACATTGATGCCATCTTCACTATCAATATAGATGCGCAGTGTGGATGTGCGACCACGAATAAATTCGATGCCGACCAGTTCGTAGCCCAGGGCTTCAACTGGCGCTGTAATCATCTCTGTTAATTTTTGCTCTAATGTGGACAAGGCCACCCCCAAGACATAAAAAAAGGGCCTAAAGCCCAGTTATTCTGTAGTCAGATAACAAAAAACCCCGATAAATCGGGGTTTTAGATAACTGAACCCTATAACCGCACCTGCGGTTCGGAGAACCTTCCGAAAGAATTTTTTTCAAATCCAGCTAAGAAGGCCTAAGTCTTCACAGTATATTTGAAAAAGAACTCTAAGGGAAAGTGGTTGCGGGGGCCGGATTTGAACCGACGACCTTCGGGTTATGAGCCCGACGAGCTACCAGGCTGCTCCACCCCGCGCCTGAAACGTGGCAAATTTTACTCGTTTTGGGTAAAAAATGCAAATACTGCTGGGATTTGGTACCGAGGACGGGACGTAAAATCTGCGCACAGTATATTGATTCACTATGCGTTATGTCAACCTTGTTACGACTATGCAAATCAATGAATGCTGCCCAGCGCTAGCCCAGTAAGATAAATATGCCGCCCACGCCGTTATTTAACGAAATTATCACTAAACTCTTCCTGTCATCCAGAAAAGATGATTAAATGAAAACTCATTTATTTTGCATAAAAATGCAATTAGCATAATAAGCCGACCTCTTCACCAGTCTATCAAGCAGGGTTTTATTTTATGACAACGATTCTCAAGCATCTCCCGGTAGGTCAACGTATTGGTATCGCTTTTTCCGGCGGCCTGGACACCAGTGCAGCACTGCTGTGGATGCGACAAAAAGAGGCTGTCCCATATGCATATACTGCGAATTTGGGCCAGCCGGATGAGGATGACTATGACGCCATTCCTCGCCGTGCAATGGAGTATGGTGCTGAGAATGCTCGCCTGGTTGATTGCCGCAAGCAGTTGGTTGCCGAAGGGATCGCTGCCATTCAGTGTGGTGCGTTCCATAACACCACTGGCGGACTGACCTATTTCAATACCACCCCACTGGGCCGTGCAGTGACAGGCACCATGTTGGTTGCCGCCATGAAAGAAGATGGCGTGAACATTTGGGGTGACGGTAGTACCTATAAAGGCAACGATATTGAACGTTTCTATCGTTATGGTCTGTTAACCAACGCCGAACTGCAGATTTATAAACCGTGGCTGGATACCGATTTTATCGACGAACTCGGTGGTCGCCATGAGATGTCAGAATTTATGATTGCCTGTGGTTTCGACTACAAGATGTCCGTTGAGAAAGCGTATTCCACCGACTCCAATATGCTCGGCGCGACTCACGAAGCAAAAGATCTGGAATACCTGAACTCCAGCGTCAAAATCGTCAACCCGATTATGGGCGTTAAGTTCTGGGATGAGAGCGTGAAGATCCCGGCGGAAGAAGTGACCGTACGCTTTGAACAAGGCCATCCGGTTGCGCTGAACGGTAAGACCTTCAGTGACGACGTTGAGATGATGCTGGAAGCCAACCGTATCGGCGGTCGTCATGGCCTGGGTATGAGCGACCAGATTGAAAACCGTATTATTGAAGCAAAAAGCCGCGGTATCTATGAAGCCCCGGGGATGGCGCTGCTGCACATCGCCTACGAGCGTCTGCTGACCGGGATTCATAACGAAGACACCATCGAGCAGTATCACGCGCACGGTCGCCAGCTCGGTCGTCTGTTGTATCAGGGGCGCTGGTTCGACTCACAGGCGCTGATGCTGCGTGATGGTCTGCAACGTTGGGTAGCCAGCCAGATAACCGGCGAAGTCACGCTGGAACTGCGTCGCGGTAACGACTATTCAATCCTTAACACCGTGTCTGACAACCTGACCTACAAGCCAGAACGTTTGACCATGGAGAAAGGTGATTCCGTATTCTCGCCAGACGATCGTATCGGTCAGCTGACCATGCGTAACCTGGATATTACCGATACTCGTGAGAAGCTGTTCGGCTATGCGCAGTCTGGCCTGTTGACCGCCTCTTCCGCAACCGGTCTGCCACAGGTTGAGAATCTGGAAAACAAGGCGAAGTAATCCCTTTACATAAATGACAAAAGCCGCTTGCGCGGCTTTTGTCATTTAAAATTTATGAACGCAGCAGCTATATGTAAATGCATAAAAGTAATCAACCTATTGATGATTTGTATTAATGCAGTTTTATACCTCAGCCTTTCGCTAAAGCGTATTAACATTGCTCAAAGTTAGTTAACCGATTGTTCACTCAACTGTAAAAATACACATCTCACTTACCACGTATTAACCGCTAATAAAACCGCCAGGATTAATAGTATCTCCCCATTCCCCTCTGCGCGCTAAGGAAGAACTTACTCATCAAGAGTGAAATAACGTAGCCAAACCGGTTAAATGCCGCAGTATTGACAACATCTCCGCCAAACGGCAAAATGCTCCAGCATTTATCATTTGCTTTAATAAGCAAAATCTTACCAGACAACAGGTATGCTTTGGTGATAAACCCGTATAATTTCATGTTTTGTAACCTGTTGAATGATATAAAAACTTGATATTTTGCCGTACTCAGGTAATGAAATGGTGACTCACAAAACATATCTGAAGGCATCATTCCTGAAGAACTCCCGAGTTGATTTTTGTTGTAGTACTATGCTGAAGCAACCCACAGCCTGGTTTTCCTGCGGTACTTCACCTAACTGACTGAAAATATAGCCATCCAGATCTACATGAAAAAATGTGTGTAATCAACACTTTGAATGGCAATAGTCACAACAGAAAAGATCCGCAAGAAAATGCTGATTTTCGACCATTACAGGTCTAAAATACTGAAGCTATCTGCATATTAAAAAAATAGCGGTTGTGAAGTTAAGTTTAAACATCACTTAACTTTTAGTTCAAAATCTTATAGCCTTCATCGCTTGTACAAGCATGGCTAGGGCGGTAGCGTTCCTAAAAAAAGCATGAAGGCAACAGAATGATGCCAGATACTGGTCATTCGGTGATGGCAGAACATACATCCTCAACTCGTTTTTAGCACATATATTGTAATTTAGACTAAGAAATAACCTCCTGATACTTCATTTGTAATTTAACAAAAATTCTTACTGCTACAATCTATACATCATACAAAGAGAATTTTTCAAATAGGAATTATCTCGTTTTAGCCCATATTAGATATACATTGAATTAAATACCTTTAACACCAGAGGTAATAAATTTGAATCTCAAAATAAACATTTATTTATGTTTGGCGATATTTATTGGTAAGATTTTTTTGGATGCTATTTTATTTAAAGGGTTTACGGTTGATAGCTGGACATATTACGACTTATCAAAACAAATATTTTCTGGATATGAGCCATCTTTCATCAGACAGTATCAATATAATTCGTTACATAGCCCTTCTTTTCCTTTTT
Organism: Citrobacter sp. HN-141; assembly: GCF_033341895.1. Lineage (NCBI taxonomy): Bacteria > Pseudomonadati > Pseudomonadota > Gammaproteobacteria > Enterobacterales > Enterobacteriaceae > Citrobacter > Citrobacter sp. HN-141. The sequence goes on from NZ_JAWPBF010000012.1 coordinate 50,518, forward strand.
TCTATCCTTTACTGATACACTTCATAGACACCATTTTAAATATCGGCATTTACTCTTCACTGGTATTAAATATTTTAATATTAATAGCCTGTTGTATTGTTTCAGGAGCAATACTAAAAAAATTAAATTTAAATCAAGAACGACTAATAATAATCTCATTTATATTATTATATCCACCTTTTTTTCAGGAGGTGGCTTATGGAAGATCAATACCGCTGGCGACGCTAGAAATATTATTAATTAGCTATATTTTCATCTCGCAGCAATATCTTAGCGCCAAGCAATTATTTACTATTGGCTTAATTTTTTCAGTATCCATACTGACACGTTTTGAATTTCTCATCTCATTTATAATTTTCACATTATGGGTGTTATTTAAAGAGGAAAAATTAATTGGGAAAATTTTATTCTTAGTCCCACCACTAATATCTATTGTAATATGGGTAACGTATTCTGAGCGATATTTTAATACGTTATGGATAACTGAAAGTTCTAAATTAGTGTTGATGCCCCCCCAGTTTGGGGCTCTAGATTATGTACCATCAATTGAAAATAATAGTTTTTTAAGCTTAATAACAAATATCATAATAAAAGAAATAAAAACATTTACTTCATTTATACTATGGGGGGGATTAACACCTACATTTATAATATTAGCACATCTAATTTATAAGTATATTTCCCATAAGAGAAATAGGCTTATCACGTTAAAGGGATATATAGGTACTAAACTAATTTTCCTGATCGTTACTATTAGTTCAGTAGTGCCTATTGTAGGACTCACAGGATATACTGATGGTAGATATTTCTTTAACCTATACTTATTAATAACGCTTTTCTTACTTTATACAACGCCTGCAATTTACAGTAAACATAAGATAACGACACTGTGTTTGATCTATACAATTATAATTAGTTCAGCCTGGACTATCGGGAGATCGGTAAAAAAAAGCATATCAATTGACAGCTCACAAGAATATATAACACTGATAGATAAAGATAACATACGGCAATGTGTTGAAAAGCATAATTTGGAGAGGATTTTGTTTATTACAGAAAATGGCTTTGAACAAGTATCTGTATCCGAAGACGCCATAACTGGTACAGCATTGTATTTTTTGTCTCCGACTAATATTGACAAAAATAATATCAATAGTTTTATTCACGACTATAATATTGATGCCATTTACAGTAAGAATTCAATATTAACAGACTTACCGACTATTCAATGCACTAGTAAATTGCATATTATCAAAAAATGAAATTTTTCATATCAATTTTTAGTGGCAGTTTGTTATCACAAGTGCTTGGAATAGGCATCATGCTGGCTCTTGTGAAATTTTATTCAGTAGAAGCCTTCGGCCTTTATGCAACAATTATGGCATGGTCAGGCCTGATATCCTACGTCGGTGCATTACGACTGAATCTTTTGCTAATCACCAGCGATATTTATGAAAAGCGGTTGCTCTTTCGTGCTTGCCAGATACTATCGTTGAGTACAACGATAGTATCATCGCTATTAGTGGTTATCAGTATTCTATTTTTCAACTTATCAATTATTTATATTTCTATACCAATCCTTATTTTTTGCTTCAACTCATTTGAGATTCTCTATGATTACCACACATCAACCGGTAACCATCGAAAACTAAATATAATGCAACTAAATAGAGTTATATTAGTTGGTTTATCACAATTAGCACTAATGAAGTTTCAGTATGGGCTTATTATCGGGACAATCATTGGCTCAACGATTGTATTGATTATTAGTAGAATCAAGTTTGATAATAACAAAGAGAAATGGTTAGGCGCGTCAATAAGTATTGTCAGGAAAAATACTAAATATATGACTATCCATACAACATCATCGATGATTCCATCTATAGGAACTCATTTACCAATAATATTTATTTCCAGTTTCTTTGGCTATCATTCCTCAGCACTGTATGCAATCGCAGAAAAAATAACCACGGTCTTTGTCACGCTAATGAACTCAGCAATGAGTCGCGCAGTGCTTTATAGCCTCTCAAATAAAGAAAAAAGAGTATTATTTAAATATGGTATTATCGGCATCACATTAGGCGTTATATATATAATATCATCGTATTTTATATTACCTGCAGTTGTTTATCTAATTGGCAATAAATGGAGTGGTAGTATTATATACTTGCAGAGTTTATCCTTCTGGCTTGCGGCAATATTAATTCTATCCCCCAGTTATAATCGCGCTATTTTTTTTACTGCTACAAAGGAAATTTTCTTTATCGATTTATTGAGATATGGATTGAAACCTATTTTCTATATAACACTCTCAGTAATAGGTATAAAGCTACATAACATTGTAGCTTTGACATCTATCAGCATGTACATACTGGCAATAATAGTCTTTATATTTTTATCTTTAAGGTGGAAGGATGTCTCGAATAGCTTTTATCAAAAATAGTTTAGAGTATCTACCTGAGATCGAAATTTACAAAGATTATTTCTCCAACCTTGGGTTACAAGTATCTATCGTAGAACATCCCGAAGATATATTAAATGCAGATATATATTGGTTTTTTATGGGAGTGGAACATAAAAAGAAAGTATCAGGACTGCATATTCATGAATATGCTTCACTTTCCACTCCGCCCTACGGAATTGTAAAAGACAAAATAAAACGATTAATAAACATCGTTCCAGATGGAAGAGTGTTTTTAAATGAAACAATAAAACAAAAGGCATTCTTTAACGACCATGTCCCATTTATATATAGAGATATGGGGGTTAGCGAACACTTCTTTAGGAAAAATAATAATATAACAAAAGAATATGATTTCGTGTACATTGGGAGTCTCTCAGCAAAAAGAAACATAAGAAAACTACTACAGTGTTTTAGTGAAAAATATTTTCACTACACATTACTTGTGATTGGTGAATGCCCTAATGACTTATATAATGATTTTAAATCCTTTCCTAATATAATATTTTCTGGTCGGCTAAATTACAAGGATATACCAGCATTAGCCTGTAAAGCAATGTGTGGGATAAATTACACCCCTAATATTTACCCTTATAAATATCAGACATCAACAAAGGTACTAGAGTATTTAGCGATGGGACTAAACGTATGCTCAACTCGAATTGAATGGGTTGAGTCTTTTGCTAAAAATAAAAAAATTGATAACATCCAATTTTTCAATGAAAGCCTAATTGATTTTAGACCTGAGGACTATTTATCAAATGGCGAGTATTGGGCGCACATTAAAGAATATAACTGGGATAAAATAATGGATAAGGCCAATCTACTTAACTTTATCCATTCAATAATAAAAAATAGGAGAATTGATGAACATAGCAAATGATTCTATCATTATTGGCGGAGGCTTTTTTGGTGTTTATATCGCTAACTATTTAGCTTCCCAAGGACATAAGGTCACTCTGTTTGAAAAAGAATCGTCTTTAATGGAGCGCGCCTCGTATGTAAACCAGGCTCGCGTACACAATGGTTATCATTATCCACGCAGCCATCTCACAGCATTAAGATCCAGGGCATCATTCCCAATTTTCTGTAATGATTTTAAAGAATGTATTGATGACGAATTCTCAAAATTTTATATGGTCGGGCGCATTCTTGGAAAAGTAACAGCACGCCAGTTTCAGTTATTTTGCCAAAGGATAGGAGCGCCTTGTGATATCGCCCCACATTGGATCAGAGATCTAACGAATAAAAACTTAATTGAAGAGGTTTTTACCACTAAAGAGTATGCCTTTGACTCCCGAAAACTACGTTCTATTATGCTGTCCCGTCTGGCAGATAGCGGCGTAACTATTAAATATGAAACGGTTGTTACAGGTATACAGGAAGATAGCTCAGGCCTGACGGTCAAAACTCAAAATGTCAATGATCCTGATGGCGCATCAATCGAATATTACAAAACAAAACAAGTTTTTAACTGTACTTATTCGATGACGAATTTCGTCTTGCATGAATCAAAAATAGATTTAATTCCTCTCAAGCAGGAATTGACAGAAATGTGTATCGTAAAAGTTCCTGATATTTTTGAGAAAACGGGGATTACAGTGATGTGCGGACCATTCTTTTCTGTCATGCCTTTCCCTTCCAAAGGTCTGCACTCATTTAGTCATGTACGCTATACTCCCCATCATGAATGGAATGAAAGCAACGAAAGTTATTTCCCGTCACATCAATATTTTAATGAAGTACAGAAGAATACTCTTTGGCGCAAAACTATATCCGATGCTAGTCGGTATATACCTGTTTTGTCTGAATGCGAATACAAAGAATCGATTTGGGAAGTTAAAACACTTCTGCCAAGAAGTGAAACCGATGATTCCCGCCCTATTCTTTTCAAAGCCAATCACGGTATGAAAGGCTTGCATTGCATTATGGGTGGGAAAATTGACAATGTTTATGATGTTATCACAGTAATTAATGAGTTAGGATTGAACAAATGAATTTAACTAGTGCTACAAAGAAGGATATTTTTGTATCAGTTGTACTATCCTGCAAAGATCAAGCAGAAGATCTAAAAAATAAAATTAGACCTATTAACGATCTTTTGTCAAAAAACTATGTCGATTTTGAAATCGTAATTATTGACAACCATTCTTTTGATGACACTGAAACCTACATCACTTCTCTTCTCACTGAATTAGAGTCTATACGATATATTAGACTTTCATCAGAAGTATCTGCAGATGTATCTCTATCAGCCGGATTAGAAAATGCAATAGGTGATTTTGTCGTATTATTTGATATTAGTACGGACCCAGTTTATGTCATTGCAAATGTGGTCGAAAAATCCCTTGCGGGCAGTGATGTAGTTATTGGTGTTGCTAAACAGAACTCATCTCTTGCGTACGCAATAGTTCGACCTATTATGAATCATTTCTTAAGTCGGATTGGTTATAAGTTGCCAAGAAATGCCACAAACCTCCGTTGTTTAAGTAGAAGAGCTGTCAATGCAGTAACGGCAAACGGTCGCTTCCATCACAAAATGATGATGAGAATTTCTAATACAGGATTCACATCTACTACGGAGACCTACGAACTTGCCCAGGTTAATGAGAAAAAAATTCTTCTTTCAGGAATTCGTGACACGATTAAAATAATGATATTTAACTCAACGAAACCACTGCGCTGGATGAGTTTATTGGGAGTATTCGGTAGTTTTTTAGCATTTATTTTCAGCCTATACAGCCTAATTGTTAGAATAATTAATAATCATGTCATTGAGGGATGGACAACACAAATTATATTTATGTCAATCTTATTTATGCTTATCTTTACTATGCTGGCGTTCTTTGGGGAATATTTAGGTCGATTGCTTGATGACCGTTCCGAACATACTGATTACAATATAGTATATGAGAAAAACAGTTCAGTAATGATTGACTCACACCGCGTAAACGTATTAACAGAGTCAACTTCTGATGTAATCAATCTGGTTCAAACAGGGCGTAACAAGTAATGGAAAAAAATTATACCTGGGAAGTACCTGCATATACTGAGACAAGAGTAAGACCTAAACAGAATGACTATTGCACATTAATTTTCGTGATTAATGAAGGTGATAAACTAATAAAGCAACTGGCACGTATGGATGCTGCAAGAAGTTGTACAGATATAATAATTGCCGATGGTGGCAGCACTGATGGGTCAACCTCTACTGAAAACTTGGAAAAGTATGGTGTGACAAGCCTTTTGGTTAAAACCGGTGCAGGAAAGCTTGGCAGCCAAATGCGTATGGGTTTCGCATGGGCACTTCTGGAAGGTTATAAAGGCGTTATTGTTGTCGATGGCAATAACAAAGATAGCGTTGATGATATTCCAAACTTCGTTCGCCAATTAGAAAATGGGATGGATCATATCCAAGGATCTCGTTTTATTCCCGGTGGCAAACATGTAAATACTCCTATGTCACGACTCATCGGATTAAAGGTAATTCATGTTCCCCTAATGAGATTCTTCTCCGGTTTCAAATATACTGATACCACAAATGGCTTTCGCGCTTACAGCGCCAAATTCTTATCAGATGAGAAAGTAGCTGTATTCCGTAATATTTTTACTGGCTACGAACTTCATTATTACCTTGCGATACAAGCGGCTAAGTTAGGATTTAAATGCATTGAAATACCTGTAATGAGAACTTATCCTAAACATGGCAAGACACCGACAAAAATTAGTCCTATCAGAGGTAACCTACAGGTTATTGCCAGGTTACTACAAGTTTGCTTAGGAAAGTATGACAAAAAGTAGGTAAAGTTACCTGCTATTTTCTTTTCAAGAAGCTAGATAGAGACTATCTAGCTTGATTTTTATATAATTATGGGTTATCACAATGAATGCTCTAATTGGTTATACTGGCTTTGTTGGCGGAAATTTGCTTAAGCAATACGATTTCGACGATTTATATAATTCAAAGAATATAAATGACATTCGAGGCAAGCATTATAATAGATTGTTTATCTGCGGAGTTCCGGCTGTAAAATGGTGGGCAAATCAGCATCCTGTTGAAGACTGGGAAAATATTAGCGGCCTCATTGACATTCTAAAAACCGTAACTGCCGAAGAAGTTGTTTTAATTTCTACGGTTGATGTATACCCTAATCCAATCGATTTTGATGAAGATAGTCAGTTATCCCGAGACACTGGACAGCCCTATGGATTACATCGTTTAAAATTCGAAGATTTTGTTACTCAGCATTTTACCAATGCTTATACTCTCCGTCTTCCAGGCCTCTTCGGCGAGGGTTTAAAAAAGAATATTATTTACGATTTCTTGAATAATAATCAGATTGAAAAAATTGATACTCGCAGCTCATTCCAATTCTACTGCCTCAATTTTCTTAAAACTGATATTGATAGAATGATTGAGAATAACATTCGCCTTCTCAACACATCTGTAGAGCCAATCCCAACGGCCGACATTGCAAAAATGATACTTGGTTATCCATATAAAAATATAACGAGTTCACATCCATCTCGCTATGACATCAAATCAAAGTATTCAACGCTTTGGGGGCGAGAAAATGGTTACCTTTATAATAGGCAAGACTGCCTTGTTGAGTTAGAAAAATTCATTGAGGAATACCGTCGTGAAAAATAAAGGTCTATCCATTTCAAACATTGCATGGAATAGCGATGAAAACGATGCTGTGCTCGGCATCCTTAAAAAACATAGTATTGGTGCTATCGAAGTCGCGCCAGCAAAAGTTGTTAGCAATGTTCAGAATTTCTCTGATGATGAAGTTCTTTTATATAAAGAAAAAATGAATGATGCCGGAATCGTTATCAGCTCGATGCAGGCATTATTGTTCGGAGGTCCCTCCGGAAATATTTTTGGCAATCAAATTGAAAGTAATGCAATCCAGAATCATTTAAGCAAAATTATCCACATGGCAGGCCTTCTTGGTGCTGAAAAATTAGTTTTTGGTTCGCCTAAAAATAGATTAAGAAATGATATTTCATTTGCTAATGCAATAGAGATTGCAGCGAAGTTCTTTCAACCTTTGGCAATTAAAGCAAAGGATGTTGGTACCATGATTTGTATCGAGCCGAATCCAGAATACTATGGATGTGACTTTATTACAGACTCAAAAGAAGCTGTTGAGCTTGCATGTACAATTGATCATCCAGGATTTGGTGTTCATTTAGATCTTGCAGGGCTAAGGTTATCTAAGGAAGACGTCTATAATAGAATTGCAATATTAAATGAAAAAATCGCACACTTTCATATAAGTGAGAAAGATTTAGCACCAATTGGTTTAGATATTGAAGCCCACAACCTGGCATGTAAAGGTTTGGAACACATAGCATACCATGGTTGGTTATCAATAGAGATGAAAAGATCAGAAATGCCATTGGTAGATATTGATGCAAGTATCTCGTTGGTAAAAGAAATTTACGGGCCAATATTATGCTAATCTTTGTTATTATTTTCAGCGTATTCTTCTCTTCATCATCTCAGCTTTTGTTAAAGAAAGGAGCCGCGCAAATATCTATTCCTTCTCAAATTGATTTAATAAATCTGACCAAACTTTTTAGTGAGCTGGTTTTTAATTTTTATCTTGTTTCTGGTATCTTATTTCAAGTTGTTGCATTGTTAAGCTGGGTTTATGTATTAAAAAAGGTTGATGTGAGCTTCGCCTACCCTTTCATTTCATTAGGTTTTGTTTTTGTCATGCTTATGGGTTATCTGATATTTAATGAATCCTTAACACCGATGAAAGTAATTGGAACATTGGTCATTATACTTGGCGTAGTTATTATGGGGAAAGCATAACAAATGAAATCACTTCAGTCGTCTATAAAAAAATTATTCCTTTCCGATAAATGGCTAAATCTGTATGCTATTGGTATATCATTGCTTTCATTAGTATGCGTAAGCATAATATATTATAATTCCGTATTATATTTTAACCGTGAACCTTGGGATGGGTCTTTTCAAACGCTATTTCCCCTTAGATCAATAGATATTGGTTCTTACCCAGCCATCGATTTCTCTTACTTCCATGGAAATGGTATCCCATATTTAATATATCCTCTTTATTACTTATTTTCACACATACTTGGCTTTGGTATCATTGTGTCCGCTCTGAATAGCACATTTATAGTAAATTGTGCATTCTTATACTTACCTATTTATTTTATATTGCGAAAGATAAGTAATTTCTCTACATCACTTATCTTTACGCTGTTCATTTCCATGTTGTTTGATTTTATACCTTACATTGGCGCTTATTTTTCACCTTTATTTTTAGGTGCACCAATGGCAGTAAGATTTTCTCCTCATATTCTATTAGCAATATGTCTCTATAATCTTATAACTTATTATGAAATTGCTGATAAAAAGAAAACATTAAAAACAGTTATAGTAACTCTCTTTGTTGCAGCCATTTCCCCTTTGCTTGGTGCAGAACAGGGGTTTTACGCAATTGCGGCATTTTGTTTAACTGTATTCATCTATTTTTTCATCCATGAAAAAAAGCGTGTCGCAGCTTTAGTCTATTCTGCATCTTTATTTATTCTATCCATTTTAGTGCATGTGGCCATCCTTCTTATCCTCTTTCAAAGCCTGGAGTCAATCAGAGCAATAATAACAATCTCGAATGACCAAACCTGGGTTTTCGGCGTGTTCCCAAATTCATTTTTTGATTCATTCACCGAGTTATTCAGACTCGATAATATAAGTGCTGTAGTTACTCAGATTGTCACTTTGATTGCCATAATTTACACGTTAATAATTACATTTGTATACCGCAAATATAATTTAAACTCAAAATTTTACTATGCCTGTCTGGTAATGTTTTGGGGCGGGATATTATCATGGGCATCTAATTTAGGTTATATTGGTGCGCATCAGGCACCTCTTGAAATTAGATATATGACATTGTCGTTCTTCCCTATTCTGTTCTTTATTTTCACTGAAAATGCGAAACTAAAAAATGATTAATATTCTGAGAAATAAAGTTTTCACTCGCACCCTTATTATAATTCTCTCTCTTATATCTCTTGCCTATTGGTATGGATATATGAGCCTGTCAAAGAGAAGCATTCCAAAAAACCAATATAATCTATCTCACGTCGAGGGAGTAAGATTATCAAAGCACCAGGATCTCCGTGGAGTAATTGGTTCACTTAATCAGAGGCATCAATATGGCGAATACGTATCCGAAGCCAGTTACTATATTTCCAGAGAGACTGGGCAACGTTATTTACCAGATGATATCTCCTTTCCGACGTGGTTGAGATATGTCAACAATGATAAGTCATCATTATCTACAGTGCCTTTAGTCCCCATATGGAATCAGGATTTCATTTTGGGTTTCAGTAATAAATCCACTTTCAAGATTTTAGAGAAAAACATTCTATTTCAACCAGGAGAGCCTCTAAAAAATGTATTCGTGGGTAAAACTGCCATTCTGAAAAATGATTATGCTGATTTTTATACTACTATTACAGATATAGATGGTTCCGGTAACATAACCGTCCAGGGTTACATTCCTTTCGACTTTTTTCCCAAGTCAATTCTTATCCCTTCGGGAAAGAAAAAGAACAAGCATATGATGTTTGAAAGTGACACTATGGGCTGGATACGTGGTGGACGATTTACACTGGACCCAACCGGATATACGTATGTCATCCGCCCAGTACCTTCTCTCAGTTTGTCCAAAACCACTTTAGAAGATGGAGATACGTTATCCTGGGATGGAATAAATGGACCTACATCAACACGTATTGAGTCTGTATACGGTTTTAACAAGACATATATTGTTAAGCTAGATAAGAAACTCCCACCATATTTCGACTTCAGAAAAAACATTATAACTGTTACCCGAAATAAAGACGACTTTGATAAACAAGAAATGCTACTCAACGTCGATATAGACAAAATAAATGAGAAATTCTTTCTTGGTAAAAAGCGCAGCATTAGTTTTGTAGTTTCTTCAATTAATGATATAGCGCCAGGTAGTGTAGTGGTTGCAGAAGGAACCAACGTCCCACTGTATGTATCTATGGTAGCTAAAGATAGTAACGTCATTACTATAGATTTATTTAAAAGCGCAGTTATCAAGGAATGCTTAAGTACAAAATCCAAACAAAGCTATGACAGTTGCCTTTATAACATCGACCTATCTAAATTTGAGTATCCTAATGTAAAATGGGCAAAAGAAAATCTTGCAAATGATAAGAATTTTGATGGCTTTGGCCCATTGGACATGTGGAACAAAGGTGGCGCTCGGAATATTCAATATGCCACAAATATTGTTAAGCGCATAGATACTCCTGCAGCAAACTCAAAAAATGAAAATACCATTGCAAACAAGCCGCCACAAAAATCACTCAATGGTTTAATTTGGGAGATATACCCAGGTTCATTGCTAAATATATTTTATGGAACCCACAACCCTGCACCGACAGAAATGCTAATACACGTACTTGGTCGAGAGGCGAGGGATAAATACTATTCCTCTTTCGTAAAAACCAAGCCTGAGTATATTTCATTTGCGAAGCCTGAGCGATTTACTCCCTGGTTGCTTAACTGGCATTGGCCATTCTTTAGGAATATGATCAACAACTATGATGTAGCCGTAGATAAGAGTGAGTTTTCATTGTGGCATCTAAACAATAATAATAAATGGGATGACTTCGGTCCGGAACAATTAAAACTGCAGGGTGACTTCTCTGTTAATAAGCCCATTGACCTTAATATCAGCAAATCAAAAACACAGTCATGTGATATAAAATTAATGACCGCAGTAGTAAAATATGATATTAAAAACCCGATATCATCTCTGCCGCTTATTGGAAAACTGACACGATTCCTGATAGAAATTGAGAATACTGGCCTGCCATCAAATATGCCAGTTAGTTTACCATGGAGTGAACACACTTTCTCTTTCCCGATTTTTTATAGGGAGGGATTTAATCCAACGATTACCCCACGAACCTTATCTAACTTCCTTAATTTGACATCGCTAACTATTAAGGAAATCACGCTTTATCAAGAAAACGTTGATGCCAAAAATATATACAGCCTATATTACGACTATCCTGCTGTTGGTGCTGCAGCAAGATATGAGTGTAATGATAGAAAGCACTGAAATAAGGGCTAATTATTCCGGTCAGTAACTATTGACTATTTTGGATAGTGCCGTTCACTTAAGATATTTTAAGTGAACGGTGCATGATGGGCTTGTCAGTAATTCGGTGAAACTGCCGATGTATTAAAGGTGATCGCTCAGGCGGTCACCAATCTCGATAATAAAATGGCTCATTGCCAGCCGCAAGTTCTGGATTGGCATACTCCATTTTTTCAACGCATCCTTGATCGCCTGATAAACAACCTTTCGTACCTAGTCATCCGTCGGGAACATTATGTGTTTCTTAATCGCCACCCGGATCACGCTATTCAACGATTCGATTGCGTGTGTGATGTAGATGGCCTTGCGGATGATCTCTCCCCGGTAAACAGTCCCCATCTAAACTGAAGGCTTCGGTCTTTCTTTCATTAAACAAAAAGATCATTCCGTCATGAAAAAGACCCACTATGCTGAAAAACAGATCGCGTTTGTGCTGAAGCAAGCCAAAACCAGCATCCAAGTGGAAGAAATGTGCAAGAGGATGGGCATTTCTAAGGCAACTTTTTAACTCTATGAACTACCGCCGTTTTTCAGGTACTGAATCTGGTTTGGGTTGTTGCTTGCATCTATCCGGCATCAGGAAAATCTGTGCCTAAATGGGTAATCAGCACACAATCGCCTCAACAACTGTACGGCCGCTGAGACCAGTATAAAAATCTTGTTCCGATTGTGCAGGTGCAACCTGCCACCATTTCTCAGTACGCTGCGTAGTGGAAGGTAAGTTATATCAGCGCCCCGGAACTGCTCTGGTTCAGGGGCGGTAACCTGTTCAGGGCCAGGCTTTAGCAGGCCTGGATGCAGGTAAGAGTGATGATGGCTGTTAGTAGTTTTGTGATATGCCCGCTTCACGGGTACCAGGAGCCGATATTCATCCAGCAGGTTAAACAGGCGGTCCCGCCCGATAGCCAGTGCTTTACCGTCCTGAACATTCAGCAGGTAGTGCAGTGCCGGGTACGGGCAACAAAATCCGGAACCTTAGCATGATGCTCCTGCCTTTTATTATATCTTGTGTTGTACTCTGGTACCACGCCTATCTGCTGTGCCCCAGGAACTAACATGCACGCGTAACTGCTATTTTGAGGGCCTGACTTTGCGTGAGGACTTGCCGGGCCGTTTTTTTGCAACACTCACCCCGCAATCATTTTTCAGAACATTGATAACCGATTCAAAAAACTCAGCTTTCTGGTTTGCCAGCTTAAGCTGTTCTTCAAGTTCCCTGATTCTTTGCTCGGGTGTAGGCGGGGCAGTCGTCTGAGCCACAGGCAGTTTCCTCTTCACCAGGTCAGGAAGTGCGGGGCTCCAGTCAAGCCGGCCATATTTACGCAGCCAGACAAGAACGGTGGAGCGCCCTTGAATGCCATACCGCTGCTGGGCCTGCTTGTAAGTCATCTCGCCTTTTTCGACCTGCCCGACAACGGCTAATTTAAAGGATAGAGGATAGAGGATAATCACGTTGGGTGCGATTGAACTCAGTCATCATCACGTTCTCCGGACTTAAGTCAGGAACGTGTCAACGCTATTCAGGACGGGTTACAGACGAAAAAAAAGACGCTTGCAGCGTCTTTTTTTTGGAATTTGGTACCGAGGATGGGACTCGAACCCACAAGCCCGTTAGGGCACTACCACCTCAAGGTAGCGTGTCTACCAATTCCACCACCTCGGTACAGAATACTTAGCGTGGGATATCGCTGGTCGGCTGAGCCGGAGCAGCTGGCTGAGTTTGCTCGGTTTTCGCCGGTGCACTCAGATTTTCCCACTCACTTCCTTTATTGGTCTTATTGCTGTTCATGTTACCCAGCACCAGACTGATAATGAAGAACAGAGTTCCTAACACAGCTGTCATACGGGTCATGAAGTTACCAGAACCACTTGAACCAAACAGTGTACCAGAAGCGCCTGCGCCAAAAGAGGCTCCCATATCAGCGCCTTTACCTTGCTGCAGCATGATCAAGCCAACAAGGCCAATTGCTACAATAAGGAAAACTACCAAAAGAGCTTCGTGCATAATCAACCTGTTCCTTGCGGAGTTGCCGCGTACCAATGCTTCGACCAATAAAGCGGGAATTTCAACTGTTTCCCACTGAAGCGGGTGTGAATACTAACCAAAGCGAATAACCTTCGCAAGGGCAATTTGTTAGCATTGTATCAACTGCGGAAAAAATCGCCACATCAATCAAAAACGCAGCAACTTATCCCAGCATCGCTGCATTACTGACCGCTGATCGTCAAGATTTGCCCAAACAACAATTGGGATCTCACAAACCAGATCCGAATTTTCTGGCCAACAGTGAATGATCGCCTGATTCACTAACTCCTCAGCCACCATTGATTCAGGTAACCACGCCATTCCCATATGGCGCAGTACCATTTCTCGTATTGTTTCGCTTAGCCCAGTCTCAAACACTTTTTTCAACCGTGGGCGCACTCGTTGTTCTGCCGGATCAATAATACGTTTGACAAAGGTATAGTCGCTGTAGCATAGCCAGGGGAGCGGGGTATGCGGATCATCCAGCCTGTCCGCGAGTTGCGCAGAAATCACCGGGATAAAACGCTCATATCGCCATAAAGAACGTTTCAGCCCTCCGGCAATCTCCAGCCCCGGTTGTGAAGAGGGTAAATCGTACGTCACCAGCATATCAATTTGCCGGTTTATCAGGGCATTAAAGTGATTATCAATCCCCTGGATGCTGGCATTTACCGTGAAGTTTAATTGCGGTTCACTTTGGCGCAGATAGCTGATCATATCAGGCAGGATATTGACTGACAGCGTATGCAGACTCACCATCACCAACGTATTGTCCGTCGCTGGCATCATCGCACACAGATCATGGCGCGCCTCCGTGAGTGTACTGAGGACCTGGCGGGCATAAGGTTCAAAACGTTCGCCATAACAGGTGAGCGTAACGGGCGTCGTGGTGCGGTCAAACAGCGGGACCCCCAACATCTCCTCCAGCGCCTTTATACGTCGGCTTAGCGCGGGCTGGGTGATATGCCGCTGTATCGCTGCCTGGGAGTAATTCCCATACTGACTCAACGCCAGAAAATCTTCTAACCACTTCGAATCCACGTCTCATTCCCCATCATGCCATAACCGTATCCACCGATAACAAATCGGCAATAGTCACAGTTATAGTAATGGCTTTAATGTGGACATCATAACAACAATATTCCGTTTCACCTGCCGACTCTCACCCTCGACGTTTGACAGGACCGATATGTTTACTTTACTGACCAATGCCCGCGTATTTTCCCCAGAGGATTTAGGCCTCTGTTCCCTGCTCATACATGCCGATCGCATTGTGGCTGTTGAAAAAGATATTGCACTCTTTGATGGCGTCAAAGAGGTCATCGATTGCCGCGGTAAGTGGGTAATTCCCGGAATTATCGATCAGCATGTCCATCTTACCGGCGGTGGCGGTGAAGCCGGCTTTGCCAGCCGGACACCCGCCGTCAAGCTGCGCGATCTGATTCAGGCCGGTATTACGACCGTCGTCGGCGTGCTGGGCACTGATGCGATATCCCGCTCCCCGAAAGATCTTTACGCCAAAATGCAGTCTCTCAATCTGGAGGGCCTGCGTGCGTATATGCATACCGGAGCCTACGCGGTACCCAGCCCGACAATTACGCGATCCATTCGCGATGATATGGCATTTATCCCGGCAATCCTCGGTGTCAAAATCGCACTCGCCGATCACCGTGGCTCCTACCCCTCTTTCCAGGAGTTATTAAGAATAATCAGTGACATTCGCGTATCGTCACTCCTGGCCGGAAAAAAAGGGCTGCTGCATGTCCACCTGGGCAATCTGCCGGAAGGGATGTCACAGTTGATGGAACTGTGTGATGCCGGGATTCCGATTCATCACATTTCGCCAACGCATGTCGCGAGGACAGAAGCATTGTTCGAACAGGCTATCGCTTTCGCACATCGCGGTGGCCATATCGACGTGACGTCTGGCGGCAGTCGATTTATGCCCCAGGAGCAAGCAATTCTCCACGCGCTGGAATCACAGGTTCCGGCCGATCGCATCACCATTAGCTCTGATGGTAATGGCAGCGTGCCGCGCTTTAATGCGCAAGGCATCGTGGAAGGACTAAGCGCCGCGCCGGTAGCAGGCAATCTTAACCTGCTTCCTCGCCTGATTGATGTCGGGATTCCGGTGCCACAGGCGATCGCGATGCTGACGGCAAACGTTGCGCGCTCGCTGGGTATTTCCGGGGGCGTGCTTTGTGCAGGAGAACGTGCTGATATTTGCGTGCTCAATGACGACCTCTCACTGGCCCACCTGTTTGCCGCCGGAAAGCCGTTACTGCGTGACGGTGAGTGTCTGGTCACCGGCAACTTTGAGTGAGGAGTTGAGAATGTCATTATTACTGGCGCTGGTCGCCATTATTTTTGCCGGGCGTCTGATCCTGAAAAAGTATCACCCTCAGTCGGTGCTGCTCTTAACCGGGATCGTACTCCTGCTTATCGCGCATTTTAGCGGGATGGCTACGCTCAGTAGCCTGGTAAAAAAAAGCACCGGATTTGGTCCCTTTGACGCCTTTGAGTTTATTCGCGACACCCTGAGCGTGCGTCTCGGCGGTCTCGGGCTACAAATCATGCTGATAGGTGGCTTTGCCACCTATATGTCGGCTATTGGCGCAAGTCAGGTGCTGGTGCGCGTCACCTCCCGCCCCTTGCAACGTCTGAACTCCCCTTATCTACTGCTCGGGCTGGCCCTGCTGCTGGGCCAATTTCTGTCGCTGTTTATCAGTAGCGCTACCGGACTGGGTCTGCTATTGATGGCAACGCTTTACCCCCTGCTGACCCGTCTTGGCTGCAGCCGCGCCGCCGTCGCTGCGGTTATCGCCAGTACCTGTGCCGTTGAATTTGGCCCAGGCTCCGGGAACTCGGTTCTCGCCGCCAAAACGGCAGGTATCGAGGTAGTTAACTATTTTGTTCAGGATCAGTTACCGGTTGTCGTTCCGGTTATTCTTTTCATCGCTCTGCTTCATATCGTTGTACAACGCTTTTTCGATCGCCGGGAGAGTGGTGACAATGCCGCGCAGCAAATGCAGACATTAACCGCAACCGAAGAAGCCGAAGCGCCGGTTGCCTGGCTATTCCTGCCGATGTTACCGCTGGTATTGATGCTGGTGTGCAGTGATTTAGTATTCAGCTCACTCAAGATCACGCTGGATACCGCCGTACTGATAAGCCTGGCCATTACTCTGATTTGCGAATATTGCCGCCATCGTAAAGCTCGCGAAGTGATGGCTGGCGTACAAAAAGTTTTCGACAGTATGGGCAGTGTGTTTGCCACGGTAGTCACGCTGATTATCGCCGGTGAAGTCTTTTCCGCCGGTCTGAAAGCGATTGGCGCGGTTGATGCGCTGCTGTCGCTCTCAGGAGAATTTGGCCTCAGCGCAGCGTCCATAATCTTGCTGATGACGCTCATCACCTTTGCGATTTCAGCGTTGATGGGCTCCGGGAATGCAGCATTTTTCTCCTTCGCCCCGATGGTGCCGGATATCAGCCGCCATATCGGCAGCGACGTGGCGGTTATGATGCTGCCGATTCAGATCTCAGCGGGCATTGGACGGACGTTGTCGCCTATTGCCGGCGTGATTATCGCCATCGCCGGGATCGCAGGTGTATCACCGGTGGATATCGTTAAACGCACCGCAATTCCGATGCTGGGAGGATGGCTGCTGATGATTGCGCTGACATTCGCCCGATCCGGGCACTTGTTGGCGGTTCTCCCGTGGCTGACCGTCCTCGTGCTATTGATGGTCGGTGGCTACTTCTGGCAGCGCCGGCGTAAACAGCCGCTGGCAGTACAGTAAAAAAAAGCCGGAGTCTCTCAGACTCCGGCTCTTACGCTTTACGGAAAGGGTTAAACGGCTTTCACTGCATCCGCAATGCGGTGCGCAAACTCCGTAACCTGCGCTTCGTCTTCACCTTCAACCATCACACGGATTAATGGCTCAGTGCCCGACTTACGCAGCAGTACACGTCCACGGTTACCCAGTGCCGCTTCAACCTCTGCCATCACCGCTTTCACGCTTTCATGTTCCAGCGGATCGCCGCCACCTGCGGTGTAACGTACGTTAACCAGCAGTTGCGGGAACATTTTCATGCCGCTGCACAGATCGTGCAAACTCATATGGTTACGTACCATCGCTGCCAGTACCTGCAGACCCGCCACAATACCGTCACCGGTGGTGGTTTTATCCAGCAGGATCACATGACCTGAGTTTTCCGCACCGATACGCCAGCCTTTTTCCTGCATTTTTTCCAGCACATAACGGTCGCCCACTTTCGCACGGGCAAACGGAATGCCCAGTTGTTTCAGCGACAGCTCCAGCCCCATGTTGCTCATCAGAGTACCCACCGCGCCACCGCGCAGTTGCCCCTGGCGCAGCGCTTCACGAGCGATGATGTACATGATCTGGTCGCCGTCGACTTTATTACCTTCGTGATCAACCATAATGACGCGGTCGCCGTCACCGTCGAGAGCAATACCCAGATCGGCTTTTTCCGCGATGACGCGCGCCTGCAGCGCACGAACATCGGTCGCGCCGACTTCTTCATTGATGTTCACGCCGTTCGGTTCACAGCCAATCGCAATGACGTTAGCACCCAGTTCGCGCAGTACATTTGGCGCAATGTGGTACGTTGCGCCGTTAGCGCAGTCCACCACAATTTTAAGCTCGTTCAGGCTCAGTTCATTCGGGAAGGTGCCTTTGCAGAACTCAATATAGCGACCGGCAGCATCGACAATACGACTGGCTTTACCCAGCTCGGCCGAATCCACGCAGGTGATTGCTTTTTCCATCTCCGCTTCAATCGCTTCTTCAACGGCATCCGGCAGTTTGGTCCCGTCGATAGAGAAAAATTTAATCCCGTTGTCATAAAATGGGTTGTGCGAAGCGGAGATAACAATCCCGGCTTCAGCACGGAAAGCACGCGTCAGATAAGCGACGGCAGGTGTTGGCATGGGGCCGGTGAAAGAAGCTGACAACCCTGCGGCAGCCAGGCCCGCTTCCAGCGCAGATTCCAGCATATAGCCGGAAATACGCGTATCTTTACCGATAATGATTTTGCGTGAACCATGACGTGCCAGCACCTTTCCTGCCGCCCAACCCAGCTTGAGCACAAAGTCAGGGGTGATTGGAGCGTCGCCTACACGACCACGAATCCCATCGGTGCCAAAATATTTACGATTACTCATAGCGTTTGTTTTCCTTTGCAGACAATGTGGCTTCCACCACACGCATCGCTTCTACGGTTTCTTTGACGTCATGGACACGAATAATCTGCGCCCCCTGCATTGCGGCAATGACCGCGCATGCAAGGCTGCCGCTCAAACGCTCAGATGGACCCACATTGAGCAATTGGCCAACCATTGATTTTCGTGACATCCCTACCAGCAGCGGCAGATTAAAATGATGAAATTCCGCCAGACGTGCCAGCAATGTGTAGTTGTGGGTAAGATTTTTACCGAATCCGAATCCTGGGTCGAGTAGCAATTTATCTTTTGTGATTCCGGCCCGTTCACAACGTGCTATTTGCTCAACAAAATAACGATTTACCTCGGCAAATACATCCTCATACTTCGGCGCCTCCTGCATCGTTTTCGGCTGTCCCTGCATATGCATCAGGCAAACCGGCAACCCAGTTTCTGCCGCAGCTTCCAGCGCGCCCGGCTCAGAGAGCGAACGTATATCGTTAATGATATGCGCACCCACTCTGGCGCACTCACGAATGACCTCTGGTTTTGAGGTATCGACCGAAATCCACACTTCAAAACGTTGCGCAATTGCCTCAACAACCGGGATCACACGCTGCAGTTCTTCTTCCACGCTAACATCCGCCGCGCCCGGTCGCGTAGACTCACCACCCACATCAATGATAGTCGCCCCTGCGTTAATCATCAGATTTGCGTGTTTTACCGCCTCAACCAGGGAGTTGTGCGCTCCACCATCAGAAAAAGAGTCTGGTGTGACGTTTAAAATCCCCATGACGTGGGGATGGCTGAGATCCAGCGAAGATCCCTGAGCAAAGAGTTTCATAGTGTTATCCCTGGTAAAATCGTGAGTAAGCAGATAAGAAAAACCCCGGAGCAAGCCCCAGGGTTTTCAATTAAAACATGGTCATCAGATGACGATAACTTATTTGTCGCCTAACTGCTCTGACATGTTGCCCGGGGTCGGCGTACGCGGCTCTTCAGCCGGACGTGGAGCACTCGGGGTGCCATTGTTGCCAGAGTTGTTAGATGAAGCAGACTCTTCCCAACCCGCTGGCGGGCGCACATCGCGGCGAGCCATCAGATCATCAATCTGCGGTGCATCGATGGTCTCATATTTCATGAGCGCATCTTTCATCGAGTGCAGAATGTCCAGGTTATCGTTCAGCAGACGGCGAGCACGGTCATAGTTGCGTTCAATCAGCAATTTCACTTCCTGATCGATAATGCGCGCGGTTTCATCGGACATATGTTTTGCTTTCGCAACAGAACGACCGAGGAACACTTCGCCTTCTTCTTCCGCATACAGCAACGGCCCCAGTTTGTCAGAGAAGCCCCACTGAGTGACCATGTTACGCGCCAGGTTCGTCGCGACTTTAATGTCGTTGGACGCACCGGTAGAAACATGTTCAGCACCGTAGATGATCTCTTCCGCCAGACGACCGCCGTACAGCGTGGAGATCTGACTTTCCAGTTTCTGACGGCTGGCGCTAATTGCGTCGCCTTCAGGCAGGAAGAAGGTGACACCCAGCGCACGACCGCGCGGAATAATCGTCACTTTGTGCACCGGATCGTGCTCCGGCACCAGGCGACCGATAATCGCGTGGCCAGCTTCGTGATACGCGGTAGATTCTTTCTGCGCTTCCGTCATCACCATGGAGCGACGTTCCGCACCCATCATGATTTTGTCTTTCGCTTTCTCGAACTCAACCATCGATACAACACGCTTGTTGCCACGCGCTGCAAACAGTGCCGCTTCGTTCACCAGGTTCGCGAGATCCGCACCGGAGAAACCAGGCGTACCACGAGCAATGATTGCCGCATCGATATCCGGAGACAGCGGTACGCGACGCATATGCACTTTCAGAATCTGTTCACGACCGCGAACATCCGGCAGACCAACAACAACCTGACGGTCAAAACGGCCTGGACGCAGCAGCGCAGGGTCAAGAACGTCCGGACGGTTAGTTGCCGCGATAACGATAATACCTTCGTTACCTTCGAAGCCGTCCATCTCAACCAGCATCTGGTTCAACGTCTGCTCACGTTCATCGTGACCGCCACCCAGACCAGCGCCACGCTGGCGACCTACGGCGTCGATTTCATCGATGAAGATGATGCACGGTGCCGCTTTCTTGGCTTGTTCGAACATGTCACGCACACGAGATGCGCCCACACCGACGAACATTTCCACGAAATCAGAACCGGAAATTGTGAAGAATGGAACCTTCGCTTCACCCGCGATGGCTTTTGCCAGCAGGGTTTTACCTGTACCCGGAGGACCGACCATCAGGACGCCTTTCGGGATCTTACCGCCCAGTTTCTGGAAACGGCTCGGCTCGCGCAGGTATTCAACCAGTTCAGCGACCTCTTCTTTCGCTTCGTCACAACCCGCGACATCAGCAAAAGTGGTTTTGATCTGATCTTCAGTCAACATGCGCGCTTTGCTCTTACCGAACGACATGGCACCTTTGCCACCACCGCCCTGCATTTGACGCATAAAGAAGATCCAGACACCAATCAGCAGCAGCATTGGGAACCAGGAAATGAAGATAGAAGCCAGCAGGCTCGGCTCTTCAGGCGGCTCGCCAACAACCTTGACGTTTTTGGTCAGCAGGTTATCAAGCAGCTTCGGATCGTTAACCGGAATGTAGGTCGTGTAACGGTTACTATCTTTCTTGGTAACGTTAATCTCACGTCCGTTGATACGCGCTTCACGAACCTGGTCCTGATTGACCTCTTGCAGGAAGGTAGAGTAATCAACCTTACGGCCATTAGACTCGCTGGGCCCAAAGCTCTGGAATACTGACATCAGCACAACGGCAATGACCAGCCAGAGTATTAGGTTTTTCGCCATGTCACTCAAGGGATTAACCTCATATTACAACTGTGTTAAAAACAGCGTCAGGATACTCTATATCCAGTGTCTTTCAAACTTTCGTTTGAAATCTACCGGTTATGGTTTACGCCCGGTCGCTACAATGTACACTTCACGCGAACGGGCGCGAGAAGAGTCCGGCTTACGAACTTTGACCTTCGTAAACAGGGAGCGAATGTCTCTTAGATACTCATCGAAGCCTTCGCCCTGGAACACCTTAACTACAAAACTACCACCTGGCGCTAATACATCACGAGCCATTCCAAGTGCCAGTTCAACCAGATACATGGCCCGGGGAATATCCACCGCCGGTGTTCCACACATATTTGGCGCCATATCAGACATGACAACTTGTACTTTACTGTCACCTACACGCTCAAGTAACGCTTTCAGGACTAATTCATCACGAAAGTCGCCCTGAAGGAAGTCCACACCAACGATTGGATCCATAGGTAAAAGATCGCAAGCGATAATGCGGCCGCTGTTTCCGATCTGCGTAACCGCATATTGCGACCAGCCACCGGGTGCAGCGCCGAGGTCAACAATCGTCATCCCCGGTTTAAAAATTTTGTCACTTTGCTGTATTTCATCAAGTTTAAACCAGGCACGGGAACGTAACCCCTTTTTCTGTGCCTGTTGAACATATTTATCGCTAAAGTGTTCCTGAAGCCAACGACTCGAGCTGGCAGAACGCTTTTTACCTGTCATTTCACTTTCCCATCGGGCAGTTCATCGTAACCAATGGTGTAAATATCTACACAGCTATTTGGCGATATATGGGAGATGGCGGTAGAATGACCCGTTTTCAATCCCAACGTAAGCAAAAATATACGATGAATCTGAGTACTAAACAAAAACAGCACCTGAAAGGTCTGGCACATCCGCTCAAGCCTGTAGTTATGCTTGGCAATAATGGTTTGACCGAAGGGGTACTGGCCGAGATTGAACAAGCGTTAGAGCACCATGAGCTTATCAAGGTGAAAATCGCCTCGGAAGATCGCGATACTAAAACCTTGATCGTGGAAGCTATCGTACGCGAAACCGGCGCCTGCAATGTACAGGTCATCGGCAAAACGCTGGTACTGTATCGCCCGACTAAAGAACGTAAAATCTCGCTGCCACGCTAAGAATATCCCAAAGTTGAACACGAAGTTTGTGTAAAACGCGGGAATTTCCGCTAGCAGGAGAGCAAAATGCCACGCTCTCTTCGTTGATAAAAGGCCGCTATGCGGCCTTTTTCCTTTCTTTACAATACATCAACATCTTACAGATACACTAAATAATTCGAGCACAACCAACGCGTATGCAGCGTGAAGTATGATGCGTGTATTGGGAAATTCTTACAGGTATTCGACCTTCGTCACTTCATACTCAACTTCACCGCCCGGCGTTTTGATAACCACCACGTCATCCTGCTCTTTACCAATCAGGCCGCGAGCAATAGGTGAGTTCACCGAAATCAGGTTTTGTTTAAAATCGGCCTCATCATCGCCCACAATGCGCCAGGTCTGCTCTTCATCGTTATCAAGATTCAGAACGGTAACCGTCGCACCGAACACAACGCGGCCGTTATTTGGCATTTTAGTGACGTCAATAACCTGCGCGTTAGACAGTTTGGCTTCAATATCTTTAATGCGACCTTCGCAGAATCCCTGCTGTTCACGAGCCGCGTGATACTCCGCGTTCTCTTTCAGGTCACCGTGTTCACGCGCTTCCGCGATCGCGGCAATAATTTCAGGGCGACGCACAGATTTGAGAAAATCCAGTTCTTCGCGCAGTTTTTCAGCACCACGTAAGGTCATCGGGATAGCTTGCATTTGTTATACCTCTTGAACATTCCTGTAGGGGGTGGTTGTCCTCACCCCGGCTGCTAAGCCCACTCTGGCATACGCCATGCCAGAGTCAGAAGCAAAAAAATACCGACCCGGGGCACGAGGACCCAGGTCAGCTACAATTCTCTATTTGATGTTCATTTTACCCTGGAGTTCCCTATGGGTCATCGTTTACTTTTTAGGGCGTTGCGCCGTAGTATGACGGCCTGATTCCAGGTTGTTAGCGCGAGATTATGCGATTTCCCAGATTTGCCATTGGATTAACTGCCAGTATAGCGTTCAGCGTTCAGGCTGCGAATGTCGACGAGTACATCAACCAGCTTCCTGCCGGGGCCAACCTCGCCCTTATGGTACAGAAGGTTGGCGCGCCTGCGCCCGCGATTGATTACCATAGCCAGCAGATGGCGCTCCCGGCCAGTACCCAGAAAGTGATCACCGCTCTGGCGGCATTGATTCAACTCGGACCTGATTTCCGTTTCACCACGACGCTTGAGACAAAAGGCAACGTAGAAAATGGGATATTGAAAGGTGACTTAGTTGCGAGATTTGGTGCCGATCCGACGTTAAAACGTCAGGATATTCGCAATATAGTAGCAACTCTGAAAAAATCAGGGGTGACGCAAATTGCCGGAAATGTCCTGATCGACACCTCCATTTTTGCCAGCCATGATAAGGCGCCCGGCTGGCCCTGGAACGACATGACGCAATGTTTTAGCGCTCCGCCTGCGGCGGCGATTGTCGACCGAAATTGCTTCTCTGTATCGCTCTACAGCGCACAAAAAGCCAACGATTTGGCGTATATTCGCGTAGCGTCTTACTACCCGGTGACCATGTTCAGCCAGGTTCGCACCCTCGCACGTGGTTCTGCGGAAGCGCAATATTGTGAACTGGACGTAGTACCCGGCGATTTGAACCGCTTCACGCTGACCGGGTGTCTGCCGCAGCGCGCCGAACCGCTGCCACTGGCGTTTGCTATCCAGGACGGTGCCAGCTATGCCGGAGCCATTCTTAAAGATGAGCTAAAGCAAGCGGGTATTACCTACAGCGGCACGCTGCTGCGTCAAACTCAGGTCAACGAGCCGGGTACCGTAGTCGCCAGCAAACAATCAGCACCGCTGCATGATCTGCTTAAGATTATGCTGAAAAAATCAGACAACATGATTGCCGACACCGTTTTTCGCATGATTGGTCATGCGCGATTTAACGTACCGGGCACCTGGCGGGCAGGTTCAGATGCCGTACGTCAGATCCTGCGTCAGCAGGCAGGCGTCGATATCGGCAACACGATTATTGCCGATGGCTCTGGTCTCTCTCGCCATAACCTGATTGCCCCCGCCACCATGATGCAGGTGCTGCAATACATTGCGCAGCATGACAATGAGCTGAACTTTATCACCATGCTGCCGCTGGCGGGCCACGATGGCTCCCTGCAATACCGTGCGGGCCTGCATCAGGCTGGAGTGGATGGCAAAGTATCGGCGAAAACAGGCTCACTGCAAGGGGTATACAACCTCGCAGGGTTCATCACCACCGCCAGCGGGCAACGCATGGCCTTCGTGCAGTATCTGTCTGGCTATGCGGTAGAGCCTGCAGACCAGCGCAACCGCCGTATTCCACTGGTACGCTTCGAGAGTCGGTTGTACAAGGATATTTATCAGAATAACTGAGTGCATTATTGCCGGATGGCGACGCTAACGCGTCTTATCCGGCCTACAAAGAACATAACAAAACGGGCCGCAAATGCGGCCCGTTGGCTTTTGTAGGCCGGATAAGCGTAAGCGCCATCCGGCTACGAGATTAACGCTTGTAAATAAACTCAACGCCTTCTTCGTCGTCTTCGTCCCAATCGTCATCCCAGTCATCTTCCGCTTCGTCTTCGACTTCAGCGAGCTGCTGACGGTGATAATCATCCCACATGAACTCAACTTTCTCCGGCTGTTTCGCTTCTTCAGCCTGAACGATTGGGTTCTCAATGATAAAGGTCATCACATCCCAGCAAAGATCCTTCACACCCAGCTGGCTGGCGGCAGAGATCAGGTAATATTTACCTTCCCAGCCCAGCGCTTCAGCGATAGCTTTCGCTTTTTCTTCCGCTTCAGCTTTGTCCATCAAATCAATTTTGTTGAACACTAACCAGCGCGGTTTAGACGCCAGATCCTGACTGTATTTTTCCAGTTCGCCAATAATGATACGGGCGTTTTCTACTGGATCGGAACCGTCAATCGGATCGATATCAATGAGATGCAGCAGCACACGGCAACGTTCCAGGTGCTTCAGGAAGCGGATACCAAGACCTGCGCCTTCAGCCGCGCCTTCAATCAGGCCCGGGATATCGGCAACCACGAAGCTCTTCTCGTTGTCCATACGCACAACGCCGAGGCTCGGTACCAGCGTGGTGAACGGATAATCCGCCACTTTTGGTTTTGCCGCAGATACCGCGCGGATAAACGTCGATTTACCAGCGTTTGGCATGCCCAGCATACCCACGTCCGCCAGCAGCATCAGCTCCAGCATCAGGTCACGCTTATCACCCGGCGTACCCATCGTTTTCTGACGCGGAGTACGGTTAACCGAGGATTTGAAACGGGTGTTGCCCAGACCGTGCCAGCCGCCTTTAGCGACCATCAGACGCTGACCGTGTTTGGTCATGTCGCCCATCGTTTCGCCCGTACCCTGGTCGATAACGCGTGTCCCTACTGGCACTTTGATGGTAACGTCTTTACCACGCTTGCCGGTGCAATCACGGCTTGCGCCATTCTGACCACGTTCCGCACGGAATGATTTTTCAAAACGGTAATCGATCAGCGTGTTCAGGTTTTCGTCGGCTTCCAGCCAGACGTCACCGCCATCACCACCGTCACCACCGTCCGGACCGCCTTTTGGGATGTATTTTTCGCGGCGGAAGCTGACACAACCGTTACCGCCATCGCCTGCAACGACCAGAATCGATGCTTCATCAACAAACTTCATTTTACTCTCCGTAAATCATTCGCCTGAGCGGGGTTGCGAAACCACCGTTTCATGCTTACGTAAACCGCCCCAAATTCGATGACCAATGGCGGAATACATCGCGCCCGCAACCACGATAAACGCACCGAGATAACCTAAAAGGTTTAGCATCGGTCTGGCGAAGAAATCGGGCCAGGCCAGTGATAATAAATCTGAAAATAACAACGTAAACAGCGGTGTGAGCGTAATTATGGCGCTCACCTGTGCCGCCTGCCAGCGAGCCATTGCTTCCGCAAGGGCACCGTATCCTACCAGCGTATTCAGGCCGCAGAACACGAGGCAGACAAGCTGCCAGTCGCTGAGTTGCGCTATTACACCGGGTTTAGCCAGCGGCAACAACGCTATCGTACATAAAGTGTACAGTAAAAACAGGATCTGCGGTGATGCCAGGCGGCGCAATAACACCTTTTGCGCGACCCCATAACACACCCAAACCGTCGCGGCACCGACACCAAAGATAACGCCCCAGGTGTAATCGGTCAGCCGGGTAAAAATTTCGATCAGACTGGTATTAAAAAACAACACCAGGCCGCTCAGAAGCATAATAGCGCCAATAATCTGCGTGCCGCGCATCTTCTCCTTCAGGATAAAGACGCTGGCGATCATCATGCCAACCGGTGACAGTTGACCGATAACCTGCGAAGCCGTTGGGCTCAAATATTGTAAAGACGAACTAAACAGAATGAAGTTACCGAACAGTCCACCCGTGGCAATAGCCAACAGCACCAGCCAACGCGCTTTGCGAAAAATACGCAATGGAGGGAGCTTTTTTTTAACCGCAAGAATAGCGCCAAGGCCAACGCTTGCCATTAAAAAACGGTAGAACACGACGGTAGGAGGTTCCATCACCTCCAGCACTTGCTTCATCGCTATTGGTAAAGCCCCCCAACAGACAGCTGTCGTGAGCGCTAAAAGAATACCAATACCTGCCTGCTGCTTCATGCCGTATTCCCTGCAAGGGCTCGTTTCCGGGTTATCACGGCGCGACGAGCGTATTTACCGGTCGTCGAATGTAAAAAGCCCCGCAACGTGTTGCGGGGCTTTTATCCGTTACCGGGACGCGAAAAACTTATTCAGCAACAATGCTGATGAATTTACGGTTTTTCGGGCCTTTCACTTCAAATTTCACTTTACCGTCTGCTTTAGCAAACAGAGTGTGGTCTTTGCCGCAACCAACGTTGGAGCCAGCGTGGAATTTAGTACCACGTTGACGAACGATGATGCTACCAGCCAGAACTGTTTCACCGCCGAAGCGTTTTACGCCCAGACGTTTAGCTTCTGAATCGCGACCGTTACGAGTCGAGCCGCCAGCCTTTTTATGTGCCATTTAATCTGCTCCCCTTAACTTAAGCGCTGATGCCAGTGATTTTCACATCAGTGAACCACTGACGATGGCCCTGCTGCTTACGGTAGTGTTTACGACGACGAAACTTAACAATTTTAACTTTCTCGCCACGACCGTGAGCAACGACTTCAGCTTTGATAACGCCGCCATCAACGAAAGGAACGCCGATTTTGACTTCTTCACCGTTTGCGATCATCAGAACTTCAGCGAACTCAATAGATTCGCCAGTTGCGATGTCCAGCTTTTCCAGGCGAACGGTCTGACCTTCGCTTACTCGGTGTTGTTTACCACCACTTTGGAAAACCGCGTACATAAAAAACTCCGCTTCCGCGCACACCTTTTTGATGATTCAGAGTGCGCTATAAATATTCACAATAGGGCGCGAATATTACGCAAAACGCGAGCCTTTGACAAGTGCTACCGTCAATACATGAAGAAAAAAAACACAACGTGTACCGTAACGTTTATCTGCAGCGTTTTTTCAGTACAATCAGCATATATTTCTAACCCTAAACCCGACGTTACCTTCTCAAATAGTGAGGTAATCGGGGCGAGAAGCCCGGCTTTTGCGATGAATTTAGAAAAAATCAATGAGTTAACCGCGCAAGATATGGCGGGTGTCAATGCGACAATCCTTGAACAGCTCAATTCCGACGTCCAGTTGATCAATCAACTGGGGTACTACATCGTGAGCGGCGGCGGAAAACGCATTCGCCCAATGATCGCTGTACTCGCGGCACGCGCTGTTGGTTATCAGGAAAATGCCCACGTTACGATCGCTGCCTTAATCGAGTTTATCCACACCGCAACCCTGCTTCATGACGATGTAGTGGATGAATCCGATATGCGCCGAGGGAAAGCCACGGCAAACGCAGCGTTTGGCAATGCTGCCAGCGTTCTGGTCGGCGATTTTATCTATACCCGCGCCTTTCAGATGATGACCAGCCTCGGCTCCCTGAAAGTGCTGGAAGTGATGTCTAAAGCGGTCAACGTTATTGCTGAAGGTGAAGTCCTGCAGTTAATGAACGTCAACGACCCGGATATCACCGAAGAAAACTATATGCGTGTTATCTACAGCAAGACGGCTCGTCTGTTTGAGGCCGCGGCCCAATGCTCAGGTATCCTTGCAGGTTGTAGCGATGAGCAAGAGAAAGGCCTGCAGGATTATGGCCGTTACCTCGGTACCGCTTTCCAGCTTATCGACGATTTACTGGATTACAGCGCAGATGGCGAGCAGTTGGGTAAAAACGTGGGTGATGACCTTAACGAAGGTAAACCTACGCTACCGCTGCTGCATGCGATGCGCCACGGCACTCCTGAGCAGGCGCAAATGATTCGCCAGGCGATTGAGCAAGGTAATGGCCGCCACCTTCTGGAGCCGGTTCTGGAAGCGATGAACGCTTGCGGGTCACTGGAATGGACCCGTCAACGTGCCGAAGAAGAAGCTGATAAAGCCATCGCGGCGCTGCAGGTACTTCCAGATACTCCGTGGAAAGAAGCCCTGATTGGCCTGGCGCATATCGCCGTACAGCGCGACCGTTAATTTCCCTCGTCTCGCTTCCCAGCATCCCGTGCAGCACACGGGATGCTCTTATAAGCTCCCAAAAAGTCACAAAAACAATCAAATCACTTGTATAACCTTGGTATATTCTGAATATACAAGCACCTTACAAGAACATTTTAGAACATTAGTTCTCGAGGCGTATAGTAACTCCACAGGCTGATTGTGAAACCGTAACTGGTTAACCAAAGGAGATGTGGAACTATGGAAAGCAAATTCATTGACTGGCATCCGGCTGACATCATCGCGGGGCTACGTAAGAAAGGCACGTCAATGGCCGCTGAGTCACGTAAGAATGGCTTGAGTTCATCAACGCTGGCAAATGCGTTAACCCGACCATGGCCGAAAGGTGAATTGATTATCGCGAAAGCACTGGGAACAGACCCGTGGGTAATTTGGCCGTCACGCTACCATGACGCCAGGACGCATGAATTCATCGACAGAACGCGGATGATGAGAGTACGGAAAGAAAAAAAGGGTCTTGAGTAGCGGTAAAACAGCAACCCCCGGATCAACGATCCTGGGGGTTACAACACGCGTTGGTGATTACTCGCCTTTAATGCGCTCAATGTTTGCGCCCAGCGCACGCAATTTATCCTCGATGCGCTCGTAGCCGCGATCGATGTGATAAATACGGTCAACGACCGTTGTGCCTTCAGCGATACATCCCGCTAACACCAGACTTGCTGATGCGCGCAGATCGGTCGCCATGACCTGAGCACCGGAGAGTGTTTCAACGCCGTGACAAATCACAGTATTGCTTTCGATTTCCGCGTGAGCCCCCATACGGCTCAGTTCAGGCACGTGCATAAAGCGGTTCTCAAATACGGTTTCCGTAATGAAGCCTGTCCCTTCGGCCACCAGGTTCAACAGCGTGAACTGGGCCTGCATATCGGTCGGGAAAGCCGGATGTGGCGCAGTGCGCACATTAACCGCTTTAGGACGTTTGCCGTGCATGTCGAGGCTAATCCAGTCTTCACCGACTTCGATATCCGCACCGGCATCACGCAGCTTCGCCAGAACGGCATCCAGTGTGTCTGGTTGCGCATTACGGCAGATAATTTTGCCGCGAGAAATCGCCGCCGCCACCAGGAACGTCCCGGTTTCAATACGATCAGGCAGAACGCGATACACACCGCCGCCGAGACGTTCAACGCCTTCAATAGTGATACGATCGGTACCCTGCCCTGTGATCTTCGCACCCAGCGCAATCAGGAAATTAGCGGTATCCACAATTTCCGGTTCACGAGCGGCGTTTTCGATGATGGTGGTACCTTCTGCAAGCGTTGCCGCGCACATAATGGTTACCGTTGCACCGACACTCACTTTGTCCATGACAATGTGTGCGCCTTTCAGACGTCCCTCAACGGACGCCTTCACATAGCCTTCTTCCAGCTTGATGGTGGCACCTAACTGCTCCAGACCGGTAATATGCAGGTCAACCGGGCGCGCGCCGATAGTACAGCCGCCCGGCAGAGAAACCTGACCCTGACCAAAACGAGCGACCAGTGGCCCCAATGCCCAGATAGACGCACGCATGGTTTTCACCAGATCGTACGGCGCACAGAAGACGTTAACGTCACGCGCATCAATGTGCACAGACCCATTACGCTCTACTTTCGCCCCCAACTGGCTCAGCAGTTTCATGGAAGTATCTACGTCCTTCAGTTTTGGGACGTTTTGAATTTCTACAGGTTCTTCAGCCAGCAGCGCCGCAAAAAGGATCGGCAGTGCGGCGTTTTTAGCGCCTGAAATAGTGACTTCGCCCTGGAGCTTGGTTGGCCCCTGAACACGGAATTTATCCATTATTCTGTTCTCTGTTAAGAATTCATCTTCGCTACCGGCATATCACCCGTAGCTCAAAAACCGTTAAGTTTGCGATCGCGCGCCCATTCCGCTGGGGTAAACGCTTTAATCGACACAGCATGAATGCGGTTATCCGCAATATACTCCATCAATGGGCCATAGACCGATTGCTGCTTCTTGACCCGGCTCATGCCATCAAACATCTCACCCACGGCAATAACCTGAAAGTGACTGCCGTCACCAGAAACGTGGACTTCCTGGAGGGAGAGTGCGTTCATCAGCACGCTCTGAATTTCATTATTTTCCATGGGCTCTTCATTTGTCAGATAGTGAAAACAGCCCAACATCTTAGAGCAAAGTGGCGCTGTCATAAATAAGCAAAAAGCCTCGCTGATAAATCAGACAAGGCTTTAGCGGCAGATCCCCTGCAGGGGTTTTGCCGGATGGCGGCACAAGGCCTTATCCAGCCTGGAAAAATTAACGCGGAAGGACGTCGTCAGGCAAATTGTAAAGCTGTGCCAGGGTATAAACCTTATCGTTAACACCGGTAAGCGAAACGCGATTCCCCTGTTGCTTGCCCTGGTCAACCAGATGCAACAACAATGCCAGACCACCGGTATCAACCCGGGAAACCTGGCTCAGATCGATGCAGGTTACCCCTTTCATCGCCTCAACGCGTGCATCCCATAACGGATTTAACACGTCCTGATCCAGCTCTCCCGCGAGCATCAGCTTGTCACTTTCACGCGTCCAGGTGAGTGACTGCGTCATTATTTCTTCTCTTCCAGGGTGATTTTCTGCTGAGAGATAGATTTCAGCTGTGCCGTCAGACCATCGATACCTTTCGTGCGCAGCAGGTCGCTCCACTCATTCTGTTTGGTGGTGATCATACTTACGCCTTCGGCAATCATGTCATATGCCTGCCAGTTACCGGTCTGGGAGTTTTTACGCCACTGGAAATCCAGACGTACTGGCGGACGGCCGTTTGGATCGATGATGGTTACGCGGATAGGAACGATGGTCGCATCACCCAGCGGCTGTTCAGGGGCAATCTGATAGGTCTGACCGTGGTACATCGCCAGCGCCTGACCGTAAGCCTGCTTCAGATATTCGCGGAATGCGGCAAAATAGGCGTCACGCTGGGCCGGTGTCGCATCTTTGTAGTAACGGCCCAGCACCAGCGCACCGGCATACTTAACCTGCACATATGGCAGCAGTTCCTGATCAACCACCTGACGCAGATAATCCGGGTTAGAACGGATCTTCGGTTGTTCGTTTTTCAGACGATCGAACGTTTTCTGCGCCGCCTCATTCATCAGTTTATACGGGTTCGTCTGGTCCGCTGCGGTTGCCACGCTAAGTGGGGCAATCACCAGCATAGCCACCATCATCAATCGTTTAAACATACGTCGATTCTCCTGAGATTATTTCGTTGCGCCCGCAGGCGTAGTGGCTTCATTATTGCCTTCAGTTGCGGCTGGCGCATCGCCAGAATTCTTATTGTCATCACCTTTACTGTTACTGTTGTAGAGGAATTGACCAATCATATCTTCCAGCACCATCGCGGATTTCGTGTCCTGAATCGTACTACCATCTTTGAGGATAGACGTTCCCAGCTCAGGATCTTCAAACCCCACGTTTAATGCCAGATACTGCTCACCCAGCAGACCAGAGGTACGGATGCTCAGCGAGCTGGTGTCCGGGATATGGTTAAAGCGCGATTCGATGTCCAGCGTTACGCGTGGCAGGTACGTTTTGGGATCTAACGAGATATCCGAAACTCGCCCCACAACAACCCCACCAATCCGCACGGGAGAGCGCTCTCTCAGACCGCCGATATTATCAAAGGTCGCATAAACCGTGTAGGTTGGTTCAGTACGCATGGAGGTCACATTAGCCGCTTTCAGGCAGACAAATAGCGCCGCCAGCAGCGCAACCAGCAGGAATACCCCAACCCAAATTTCATTTTTTTTCGTTTGCATGAACTCAATTCCCAAACATCAGTGCGGTCAGCACAAAATCCAGCCCCAGAACGGCAAGAGATGCGTGCACAACGGTGCGTGTTGTAGCCCGGCTAATTCCGGCGGAGGTCGGAATCGCATCATAACCATTGAACAATGCAATCCATGTGACCGTAATGGCGAACACCACGCTCTTAATCAAACAGTTGACCAGATCCAGACGCCAGTCGACGGCATTTTGCATAGCCGACCAGAAAAAGCCGGCATCAATCCCCTTCCAGCTAACGCCGACCAGCGAACCACCCCAAATCCCAACCGCGACAAAAATAATCGTCAGCAGCGGCAATGAAATGACACCCGCCCAAAAACGCGGAGAGACCACGCGACGCAGAGGATCAACCGCCATCATTTCCAGGCTGGAAAGCTGCTCGGTTGCCCGCATCAGGCCGATTTCCGCGGTTAACGCCGATCCGGCTCGTCCGGCGAACAGCAGCGCCGCAACAACCGGCCCCAGTTCTCGCAGCAAAGACAGCGCCACCAGCATACCGAGACTGGTTTCTGCGCTGTAGGTTGTCAGGACCAGGTATCCCTGCAATCCCAGCACCATCCCGATGAACACGCCAGAAACAATAATGATCAGCATCGACAGGACACCGACATTATAGAGCTGGCGGATCAGCAGCGGCGCATGTTTGCGAAACTCCGGCTTGCCGACTACCGCATTGAACAACATTAATCCGGCTCGCCCGAACGTCCTGAGGGTTTTTATCCCTCGATGTCCGAGTGATGCCAGCGCATTTAACAACATGGGTGGCTTAACTCCCTGTTTTGAGTAAATCGGTGTGGTAATCGCCCGCCGGGTAGCGGAACGGAACCGGCCCATCGGCAATACCATCGAGGAACTGACGCACGCGCGGATCGGCATTTTCTTGTAATGCCTGAGCACTACCGTAGGCCACTATCTTTTTGTCCGCCATAATATAGGCGTAATCCGCAATACTCAGTACCTCTGGCACATCGTGAGAGACCACCACACAGGTGACGCCCAGCGCGTTGTTCAGCTCTGAAATCAGCTTCACCAGCACGCCCATGGTGATGGGGTCCTGACCGACGAACGGTTCATCAAACATGATGAGATCTGGCTCCAGCGCAATGGCGCGTGCTAATGCCGCACGTCGCGCCATCCCACCGGATAATTCAGAAGGCATGAGTTTTGCCGCACCGCGCAGGCCGACAGCTTCCAGTTTCATCATCACCGTGCTCTTGAGCAACGCCTTGGGCAGCGTCGTATGCTCACGCAGTGGATAAGCGACGTTGTCAAACACGTTCATGTCGGTAAACAGCGCCCCGGACTGAAACAGCATACTCATGCGCTTACGCACGGTGTACAAACGCGAACGAGACATGGCTGGGACGTTTTCGCCGTCAAACAGGATTTCACCCTTATCTGGCGGGATCTGCCCGCCAATCAGACGTAACAGCGTCGTTTTGCCTATGCCTGATGGCCCCATGATCGCCGTCACCTTACCGCGCGGCACCGTCAGGGAAATATTATCAAAGATGCAGCGGTCACCTCGGGAAAAGCTGACATCGCGCATATCGACTAGATTCGCCACAGACTGACCCATTGATTCATCCTTTACTATTGCCTCGTTGATCGAAGAGTTGGCGCTCAATTTAGCCCTGAACCCGACATATTTACAGATTATTGCCTGTCCTGGTTAGCGAAAGCTGGCATTTGTTTTACTTTTTAGCCGCATAAAGTCAAAATTAAGAATTCGTTACGGCTTCCAGAAGATCCTTCACGTGGACCGGCGAGTATACCTGAAGAAAGGACTTTAGATGCTTTTAGCGACGGCACTGTTAATAATTGGTTTACTTCTGGTGGTCTACGGTGCCGACCGTCTGGTATTTGCTGCATCCATTTTATGCCGTACCTTCGGTATCCCCCCCATCATTATTGGAATGACGGTCGTTAGCATCGGCACATCCCTACCTGAGATTATTGTCTCTGTTGCGGCATCAATGAATGGGCAGCTCGATTTAGCCGTCGGGACCGCCATAGGTTCTAACATCACCAACATTCTGCTTATTTTAGGCCTGTCAGCGCTGATTCATCCTTTTACCGTGCATTCTGATGTTCTGCGTCGTGAATTACCGTTAATGTTGCTGGTCAGCATTTTGGCCGCGTCCGTACTGTATGACGGTCAGTTAAGCCGCAGCGATGGCCTGTTTCTTCTGCTTCTGGCCGTGCTATGGCTGCTATTCATTGTTAAAATCGCCCGTCTGGC
Organism: Citrobacter sp. HN-141; assembly: GCF_033341895.1. Taxonomy (NCBI): domain Bacteria; kingdom Pseudomonadati; phylum Pseudomonadota; class Gammaproteobacteria; order Enterobacterales; family Enterobacteriaceae; genus Citrobacter; species Citrobacter sp. HN-141. The sequence goes on from NZ_JAWPBF010000012.1 coordinate 86,079, forward strand.
AGAACGCCAGGGCAATGACAGCCTGACACGTGAGCAGATAGCTGAGCTGCCGCGCGAAGGCGGGTTACCTGTCGCATTTTTGTGGTTGGGCATTGCGCTGATTATCATGCCAATGGCAACACGTATGGTGGTGGATAACGCTACCGTGCTGGCGAACTATTTCGCCATGAGCGAACTTACTATCGGGCTGACAGTGGTCGCCATTGGTACCAGCCTGCCGGAGCTGGCAACGGCGATTGCGGGTCTGCGTAAAGGTGAAAACGATATTGCCGTCGGTAACATTATCGGCGCGAACATTTTTAATATCGTTATCGTCCTCGGGTTACCAGCGTTGATTACGCCGGGTGAAGTCAATCCGATGGCCTTCATCCGTGACTATAGCGTCATGCTGCTGGTGAGCGTAATTTTTGCACTACTCTGCTGGCGACGTCCGCGCCAGATTGGTCGTGGTGCGGGGGCGCTGCTGACCGGCGGTTTTATCATATGGCTGGCGATGCTGTATTGGTTATCGCCACTTCTCGTTGGATAACTGGAAACGCATTATGTCGCACTTAGAGTTGCAACCGGGTTTTGACTTTCAGCAAGCAGGCAAGGAAGTCCTGGCAATTGAACGTGAAGGCCTGGCGGAGCTTGATCAGTACATCAACCAAAATTTTACCCTCGCATGCGAGAAAATATTCAGCTGCCCGGGCAAAGTGGTGGTGATGGGAATGGGGAAATCCGGCCATATCGGGCGGAAAATGGCAGCCACATTTGCCAGCACCGGTACCCCCTCATTTTTTGTACACCCAGGCGAAGCCGCACATGGCGATCTGGGTATGGTCTCGCCACAGGATGTGGTCATCGCCATCTCTAACTCTGGTGAATCCAATGAGATAGCGGCGCTGATCCCAGTATTAAAACGTCTTCATGTACCCCTTATTTGCATGACGGGTCGTCCGGAAAGCAGTATGGCGCGTGCAGCAGATGTCCATCTGTGTGTTAAAGTGCCCAAAGAAGCCTGCCCATTAGGTCTGGCACCGACCAGCAGCACGACCGCAACGCTGGTCATGGGCGATGCGCTTGCCGTTGCGTTACTAAAAGCACGCGGATTCACTGCAGAAGATTTTGCGTTATCGCATCCAGGTGGCGCACTGGGGCGTAAGCTTTTGTTGCGCGTTAACGATATTATGCATACGGGAGACGAAATCCCGCATGTGACTAAAAGCGCCAGCCTGCGTGACGCCTTACTTGAGATCACGCGTAAAAATCTCGGCATGACCGTCATTTGCGATGATGCCATGAAGATTGACGGTATTTTCACCGATGGCGATTTACGTCGTGTCTTCGATATGGGCGTTGATGTACGCCAGTTAGGCATTGCCGATGTGATGACCCCTGGAGGCATTCGCGTGCGTCCAGGGATTCTTGCCGTTGATGCCCTGAACTTAATGCAGTCCCGCCATATCACCTCGGTAATGGTTGCTGATGGCGACCAATTACTGGGTGTGTTACATATGCATGATCTGCTGCGTGCAGGTGTAGTGTAAGAAACTCAAGGATAAAGAAAATGAGTAAAGCAGGTGCGTCGCTTGCGACCTGTTATGGACCCGTCAGTACTGACGTCATCACCAGGGCAGAAAACATCCGTCTGCTGATCCTGGATGTGGATGGCGTACTGTCTGATGGTCTGATTTATATGGGCAACAACGGTGAAGAGCTGAAGGCGTTTAACGTCCGCGATGGCTACGGAATCCGCTGCGCGCTCACTTCCGGTATTGAGGTTGCCATTATTACCGGACGAAAGGCTAAACTTGTAGAAGATCGCTGTGCCACATTAGGGATCACACATCTGTATCAGGGGCAGTCGGACAAACTGGTTGCCTTTGGCGATCTGCTTAGCAAACTGGCGATCGCGCCTGAGAATGTGGCGTATGTTGGCGATGATCTGATCGACTGGCCGGTGATGGCAAAAGTGGGATTAAGCGTAGCGGTAGCGGATGCTCATCCGTTGCTGATCCCGCGGGCCGATTACGTCACCCGCATTGACGGGGGACGCGGCGCAGTGCGCGAAGTCTGCGACTTATTACTCCTGGCACAGGGCAAACTGGATGAGGCCAAAGGGCAATCGATATGAGCAAAACCAGACGTTGGGTTATCATTCTACTGTCGCTGGCTGTCCTTGTGATGATTGGTATTAACCTGACAGACAAAGACGACACAGCCCAGGTTGTCGTTAATAACAACGAGCCAACCTATAAGAGCGAGCATACCGACACCGTCGTGTACAGCCCTGAGGGCGCGCTGAGCTATCATTTGATCGCACAACACGTTGAATATTATTCAGATCAAGCAGTTTCGTGGTTCACCCAACCGGTGTTAACCACGTTTGATAAGGACAAAGTACCGACCTGGTCGATCAAGGCCGATAAGGCCAAGTTGACCAACGATCGGATGCTGTACCTGTATGGCCATGTTGAGGTTAACGCGCTGGTGCCTGACTCTCAACTACGCAGAATTACTACCGATAACGCGCAGATCAACCTTGTGACGCAAGATGTCACTTCCGATGATCTGGTCACGTTGTATGGAACAACATTTAACTCCAGCGGACTGAAGATGCGCGGCAACTTACGCAGCAAGAACGCCGAGCTGATTGAAAAGGTTAGAACCTCATATGAAATCCAAAACAAACAAACTCAGCCTTAATCTTGTGCTTGCCAGCTCACTTCTGGCCGCCAGCATTCCGGCATTCGCCGTCACTGGCGATACCGAGCAGCCGATCCACATTGAATCGGACCAGCAGTCTCTGGATATGCAGGGCAACGTGGTGACGTTTACCGGCAATGTCATCGTGACTCAGGGCACGATCAAAATTAATGCCGATAAGGTTGTCGTCACACGTCCGGGCGGTGAAGACGGTAAAGAAGTGATTGACGGTTATGGCAATCCGGCAACCTTTTACCAGATGCAGGACAATGGTAAACCGGTTAAAGGCCACGCTTCACAGATGCACTATGAGCTGGCAAAAGATTTCGTCGTCCTTACCGGTAAGGCTTATCTGGAACAGCTCGATAGCAACATCACGGGTGATAAGATCACCTATCTGGTAAAAGAACAGAAAATGCAGGCCTTCAGTGAAAAAGGCAAACGCGTCACCACCGTTCTGGTTCCGTCGCAATTGCAGGACAAAAACAAGACCAAGGCTCCGGCAGAGAAAAAAGGTAACTGATTCGTTATGGCAACATTAACTGCAAAGAATCTTGCAAAAGCCTACAAAGGCCGTCGTGTGGTGGAAGATGTCAGCCTGACCGTCAACTCCGGGGAGATCGTCGGTCTGCTCGGTCCTAACGGTGCGGGCAAAACAACAACCTTTTACATGGTAGTCGGCATTGTGCCGCGCGATGCTGGCAACATTATCATTGATGACGAAGATATCAGTCTGTTACCCCTGCATGCACGTGCCCGTCGCGGTATCGGCTACTTACCGCAGGAAGCCTCTATTTTTCGTCGCCTGAGCGTATTTGATAACCTGATGGCGGTACTGCAAATTCGTGACGATCTTTCCAGCGAGCAGCGTGAAGATCGCGCCAATGAGCTGATGGAAGAATTCCATATCGAACATCTGCGTGACAGCCTTGGACAGGCACTCTCCGGTGGGGAACGTCGCCGCGTGGAGATCGCCCGTGCGCTGGCCGCTAATCCAAAATTTATCCTGTTGGATGAACCCTTTGCCGGTGTTGACCCGATTTCCGTCATTGATATCAAACGTATTATTGAACACCTGCGCGACAGCGGGCTTGGCGTGCTGATTACCGACCATAACGTGCGCGAAACACTGGCTGTCTGTGAGCGCGCCTACATTGTGAGCCAGGGACACCTGATCGCACACGGTACGCCGACAGAAATCCTGCAGGACGAGCACGTTAAACGCGTATACCTTGGGGAAGACTTCAGACTCTGATAGGGTAGTAGACTTCACGTCACCGCAGGAGACAACAACTCTGAACATGAAGCAAGGTTTGCAACTCAGGCTTAGCCAACAACTGGCGATGACGCCTCAGCTACAACAGGCTATCCGTCTGTTGCAGTTGTCCACGCTGGAACTTCAGCAAGAACTTCAGCAAGCGCTGGAAAGTAACCCACTGCTCGAGCAAACCGATCTTCACGACGAAATTGATACCCAGGAAAAGCAGGATAGCGAATCCCTCGATACGGCTGATGCACTCGAACAAAAAGAGATGCCGGAAGAGCTACCGCTGGATGCCAGTTGGGATGAGATTTACACCGCAGGGACGCCGTCTGGCACCAGCGGGGATTACATCGACGACGAACTGCCTGTGTATCAGGGTGAAACCACGCAATCGCTGCAAGATTACCTGATGTGGCAGGTGGAGCTGACGCCATTCTCAGATACCGATCGTGCTATTGCCACATCCATTGTGGATGCAGTCGACGAAACGGGCTATCTCACCGTCACGCTGGACGACATTCTCGACAGCATGGGCGATGACGAGGTCGGTATCGATGAAATCGAAGCCGTGCTTAAACGCGTTCAGCGTTTTGATCCCGTTGGCGTGGCGGCAAAAGATCTCCGCGACTGCTTACTGATCCAGCTTTCGCAGTTTGACAAAGCCACACCGTGGTTGGAAGAAGCCAGGCTTATCATCAGCGATCACCTTGATCTGCTCGCCAACCACGACTTCCGCACCCTGATGCGCGTAACCCGACTGAAAGAAGATGTGCTGAAAGAAGCCGTCAATCTTATCCAGTCGCTTGACCCAAGACCTGGACAGTCTATCCAGACCGGTGAACCAGAGTACGTGATCCCGGATGTGCTGGTGCGTAAGCATAACGATCGCTGGGTAGTCGAACTCAACAGTGACAGCATTCCGCGTTTACAGATCAACCAACACTACGCCGCCCTGTGCAATAACGCGCGCAATGATGCTGACAGCCAGTTTATTCGTAGCAACCTGCAGGATGCGAAATGGCTGATTAAAAGTCTGGAAAGCCGCAATGACACGCTATTGCGCGTTAGCCGCTGTATCGTTGAGCAACAGCAAGCCTTCTTTGAGCAAGGCGAAGAGTATATGAAACCGATGGTGCTGGCAGATATCGCCCAGGCCGTCGAGATGCATGAATCGACCATTTCCCGAGTGACCACGCAAAAGTATCTGCACAGTCCGCGCGGCATTTTTGAATTGAAGTATTTCTTCTCCAGTCACGTCAACACTGAAGGCGGAGGCGAAGCCTCTTCTACAGCTATCCGCGCACTGGTGAAGAAATTAATTGCGGCCGAGAACCCTGCGAAACCGCTGAGTGACAGCAAGTTAACCTCTATGCTGTCAGAACAAGGTATCATGGTGGCGCGCCGCACCGTTGCGAAGTACCGAGAGTCTTTATCCATTCCGCCGTCTAACCAGCGCAAACAGCTGGTTTGACCCAACCGATAAGGAAGACACTATGCAGCTCAACATCACTGGAAATAACGTCGAAATCACTGAGGCCCTGCGCGACTTTGTCACCACAAAGTTTGCCAAGCTTGAACAATATTTCGACCGGATTAATCAGGTCTATATTGTGTTGAAAGTGGAGAAGGTCACACACATCTTGGATGCAACACTGCATGTGAACGGTGGCGAAATTCATGCCAGCGCGGAAGGTCAGGATATGTACGCCGCCATTGACGGTTTAATTGATAAACTGGCTCGCCAGTTAACAAAACATAAAGATAAACTGAAACAGCACTAACTTGTCCGGGCAGTTAGCGGGTGCAGGACGGCCTGTTGTGCAGCACAACGGGCCATTTGTACAGTTAGCGCTTAGGTGAAATTATGACAAATAACGATACGACTCTACAACTGAGCAATGTTCTTAACCAGGAATGTACGCGCGCGGCCGTTCACTGCCAAAGCAAGAAACGCGCACTGGAAATCATCAGTGAACTGGCGGCAAAACAACTCAGCTTGCCTCCTCAGGTGGTATTTGAAGCCATTCTGACGCGTGAAAAAATGGGCAGTACCGGTATTGGCAATGGTATTGCCATTCCGCATGGAAAGCTGGAAGAAGACACCCTGCGTGCGGTTGGTGTATTTGTTCAACTTGAAACGCCAATCGCGTTCGATGCCATTGATAATCAGCCAGTCGATCTGCTTTTCGCCCTGCTGGTCCCGGCGGACCAAACCAAGACGCATTTGCATACGTTGTCACTGGTCGCAAAACGTCTGGCAGATAAAACTATCTGTCGTCGCCTGCGCGCCGCGCAGAGTGACCAGGAGTTGTATCAAATCATCACTGACACCGAAGGTGGGCAGGATGAAGCATAACAACCCAATGGCATCCTTTTCTGTCGTTGTGAGGAGAAACAGTACATGGTACTGATGATCGTCAGCGGTCGTTCAGGGTCAGGTAAGTCTGTCGCCCTGCGTGCGCTGGAAGATATGGGTTTTTACTGCGTGGATAACCTTCCCGTCGTGTTGTTGCCCGAACTGGCTCGAACCCTCGCCGATCGCCAGATATCTGCGGCTGTCAGCATTGATGTGCGCAACATGCCCGAGTCCCCAGAGATTTTTGAGCAGGCCATGAGTAACCTGCCCGAAGGCTTCTCACCGCAACTGCTGTTCCTTGATGCCGACCGTAACACGCTGATTCGCCGCTACAGCGATACGCGCCGTTTACACCCGCTGTCCAGCAAGAACTTGTCTCTGGAAAGCGCTATCGATAAAGAAAGCGATTTACTGGAGCCGTTGCGTTCGCGCGCTGACCTGATCGTAGACACCTCTGAAATGTCTGTGCACGAGCTGGCGGAAATGTTACGTACCCGACTGCTGGGCAAACGTGAACGTGAATTAACGATGGTATTTGAGTCCTTTGGCTTTAAACACGGAATCCCTATTGATGCGGATTACGTCTTTGATGTCCGCTTCCTGCCTAACCCGCACTGGGATCCAAAGCTACGTCCGATGACCGGTCTGGACAGGCCCGTCGCAGCCTTCCTCGACAGACACACAGAAGTACACAATTTTATCTACCAGACTCGCAGCTATCTTGAGCTATGGTTACCCATGCTGGAGACTAACAACCGCAGCTACCTTACCGTAGCCATCGGCTGTACCGGCGGGAAACACCGTTCGGTGTATATTGCAGAGCAACTGGCAGACTACTTCCGCTCACGCGGTAAAAACGTGCAGTCACGCCATCGTACGCTGGAAAAACGCAAATCATGACCGTGAAGCAAACTGTTGAAATCACGAATAAGCTGGGCATGCATGCCCGGCCGGCAATGAAACTGTTTGAGCTAATGCAGGGTTTTGAAGCAGAAGTTCTGCTGCGTAATGATGAAGGAACGGAAGCCGAGGCAAACAGCGTTATCGCTCTGCTGATGCTGGATTCCGCCAAAGGACGCCAGATAGAAGTTGAAGCCACGGGTCCGCAAGAAGTTGAGGCCCTGGCCGCGGTAATTGCCCTGTTTAATTCAGGGTTTGACGAAGATTAGTCGAGTACACAGAACGTAGCCAGTAGGCCGGATAAGGCGTTTACGCCGCATCCGGCAATAACTACGCTAATACAACTTATTTTCACGCATAAACGACTCACCGCCCAGCTGGCGCATTTGGCGCATGATCCACGCCTGACGACTGCGCACATAGCCGGAAGGCGCACTCGCCTTAAAACGTAACGGATTGGGCAGAACCGCCGCCAGCAATGCCGCTTCAGACGGGCTAAGACGGCTGGCGGGTTTATGGAAATAGCGCTGTGATGCAGCCTCTACACCGAATACTCCATCGCCAAACTCCGCAATATTCAAATAAACCGTCAGGATGTGCTTCTTGCTCCAGACTGTTTCTATCCCCAGCGTTAACCCGGCCTCGAGCCCTTTGCGCACCCAGCTACGCCCATCCCACAAAAAGAGGTTTTTTGCCGTTTGTTGCGATAACGTCGAGGCGCCCCGAATACGGTTTTCATTACGTTCGTTATGCGCCAGCGCTTTCTCTATCGCAGAGACATCAAATCCCCAGTGGTCGGGAAATTTCTGGTCCTCAGCGGCAATGACCGCCAGCCCCATCCATGGTGATATTTCATCCATACTGACCCAGTCAGAATGCGCCACATAGCCGAAATCACCCTGTATCCAGGCACCAAGCTGCCGCTCAATCATGACCGCCGAGAAAGGAACGGGCATCACGCTGAAGAGCGCTATCCCTCCACCCCAAAACACGGCGAGGACAATAACTACCCGCAGAAATAGACGTCGCAGAAAGGCGGTAGCCCCTTTTCTCATTCAGCCAGTACCAAAACACGTGAGACCAGTTTGTCGATCCCACTCGCCGCCTGGGCGATATCCTGTGCCAGCATGTAAGCAGGCGTGGTAACAACTTTATTATCTTCATCAACCACAATGTCATCGACCGGGCAAGGCACATGTTCAGCGCCCATCTCTTCCAGCACTTCCGCTGTATCAATGTCAGTGCCAATGGTCAGACGCAGCGGGAAGTCAAAAATCTTAGGTAACATAGCAGGAGCAATACACATGAATCCCAGGGGCTTACCGGCCTGATGCAGTGCCTTCGCCAGCGCGGCTAAGTCGCTATCAACCCGACATTCACTGCCCTGGCTGGCAAAATTGCTCAGATTTTTTGCTGCGCCAAACCCACCAGGCACAATTAGCGCATCCAGCTCCGTTGCAACCGCCCGGGCCAGGGGGCGAATATCACCACGCGTAATACGCGCAGCTTCAATCAGGACATTGCGCGTTTCCGGCATCGGCTCGCCCGTCAGATGATTAATCACATCCGCCTGCTGTTTATCTGGCGCAAAGCAGATAGCCTGAGCGCCATTACGGGCAATAGCCAGCAGCGTGAGTACGGCTTCGTGGATTTCTGCACCGTCATACACGCCACATCCGCTGAGCACTACGCCAACTTTTTTCATCGTGATACTCCTTTCGCAACTGACTGAAGCATATTAATAATTCTGATTAGAATGCCACGCTTCACACATTTAACTGATTCATGTAACAAATTATTTAAGATTTGCTATCTTAACTGCGTGCGGCCTGAAAATTAGGGCTGCGCCCTTGTAAACAATGATAATAATTTACGGCGCAGCCACGATTTCCCTGGTGTTGGCGCAGTATTCGCGCACCCCGGTCAAGCCGGGGTCATTTTTTTTCCACGCTCGCAACCCAAGCTCTTAATACCGCCACGTCGTGCTGCCACTCCTGCTTCATCTCTTCAATCCATTCAGCCACGTTATCTTCCCAGGCAGGAAGGTCGGGTGATTGAATTTGCTGACCCAACTGTTGCAGGTGGCGCAGACCGACAGATCCGGCTGCACCTTTAATTTTATGGCCTTCCTCAACCACGCCTTTTTTATCACGGGCAGTCAGATTAGACTCCAGCACGCTCAAATATCCCGGCATCATTTTCTCAAACACCGCCAGACCGTCGGTGATCAACTTCGGCCCGACCAGTTCGAGGTATTGTTCCAACATGGGAATATCTAACAGCGCTTGCGATTTACTGCTTTCTTCAGACGTCACAGTGCTCTCCTCTTCGTTTCGGGTATCCCAGTATTTTTTGATCATGGCGGTTAACGCCGGAACTGACAGCGGCTTACTCAGCACGTCGTCCATTCCTGCATCCAGATATTCTTTTTTATCTTTCAGTACGTTGGCGGTGAGAGCCACCAGCGGTGGGAGATCCTCGCGCGCATATTTTTGCGTCAGCTCGCGGGAGATATCGAGCCCAGTCATATCCGGTAGCTGAATATCCAGCAGCACCAGGTCATATTCACCCGGTTTGAACATGTCCAGCGCGGCCTGCCCGGTCATCGCGACATCCACGCTATTGCCCAGCTTTTCCAGCACCGAACGCGCAACAATAACGTTCAGTTCAATGTCTTCCACCAGCAGCACATTCAGGGCTGGTAACGGCATTTCATCGTCTTCAAAAGCATCTTCAATCTCTTCCGCTACGGCAGGAGCATGCACGGTTAGCGTAAAGATAGAGCCTTTTCCAGCCTGGCTGGAAACCGTAATATCACCGCCCATATTTTTCGCCAGACGCTTCGATACGGCCAGTCCAATGCCGGTTCCCGTTGCCGGTTTACCACCATGGCTGTCCTTCACCTGATAGTACATGGCGAAAATTTTATCCTGCTCATCCTGTGGAATACCGATCCCGGAATCCTCCACCTCAAAATGCAGTATGTCTCCCTCGTCATAGCGCGCCCGCACGGTCACCTGCCCTTGCTGGGTGAATTTCACGGCATTGCTGATCAGATTCCACAGAATTTGACGCAGACGCGTTCCGTCGGTGATGACCTTATGTGGCAGCGGTAGCGTCGGCTCAAGAACAAAGCGCAATCCTTTTTGTTGCGCCTGCAAGCCAGAGAGGTTTTCCAGATCCGCCATAAAGCTGGTGAAATCGATTGGCTGGTTATCGAGCTGGACTTTGCGCCGCTCCATCTTATCCATATCGATAATATCGTTGAAAATGTTCCCCAGCGTCACGGCAGAGACGTGGATAGTTTTGAGGTATTTTTCCTGTTCCGCGGTTAAATCTGTATCCAACAGGATCCGACTTAAACCGACGATACCGTTAAGCGGCGTACGCAGTTCATGGCTGATCGTAGAGATAAAGGTGGTCTTGTCACGGCTGGCGCGCTCAAGAGCGTCCTGATAGCGCTTACGCTCGGTAATATCACGACCAAAGCCCATCAGACCGTGTCGCTTCCCGACGCGGTCGTAGTAAGGCACTTTACGGATCTCAAAGCAGGCTTTGCGCCCGTCCGGATAGTCGAGCCATTGCTCATAGGTCAGTGAAACGTTATGGCGGAAGACCTTCTCGTCGGTTTCAATAACTTTTTCCGCCGCTTCTGGCGAATACACATCAGCCGGTTTTAGATTCACCAGTTGCTTTTCGCTCTTACCGGTCAGCAGCTCCATAGCACGGTTACAGCCGGAAAACTCTTTATCTTCATTACGATAAAAAACCAGATCCGGTGAAGCATCAAGGAAAGAACGTAAAAATGAAGATTGCTGTTCAAGCTGGATCTGCGCTTCTTCACGCTCTTTGATTTCGACCTTCAGTTGTTCAAACGTCTCCTGCCGCTCCGCTTCCGCCTTTTCACGTTCGACAATCTCCTGGTTAAGCTGCGCAATATTGTCCTTCAACTGCACGTTAAGTTTGAGATCGCGCTCGCGCATCTCTTCCAGCTTCTGTACCAGTCGTGACAGACGTTGCCGGGACTCCTCCAGTTGTTCAACCACCACCGACAGGAAGTAGACGGCCCAGGGGGTAATTAACAGGCCAAAAAAGATAGAACGGATGACATCAATGCTTTCTACCTGGCCATGCAGCACCATGGTGACAGCCATCTGCACCACAATTGCCAACACAACCAAAGCCAGCGCCAACAGCAGCGAAAAACGCACCAGACCTAACTTCATCATTAGGTCGACATAGTATTGCGCCAGCATACGAATTTGCTTCATAGAGGGTTCCTTCACGACAACTTGGCACAATAATACTCAATTCTCAGCGTGACGTTGAAGATTGTGCAAGAAATGCGGAGGTTATCGGTGAAATGACCGAGGAGTGGTTCATCGCGGCCTGATAAGCCAGACACCATCAGGCAAGCAGGCGCAGATTGCCGGATGTCGCTTCGCTAATCCGGCCTACGACCCACAATAGGTTAGCACCCCGGCTGAATCCACGGCGTACCCAGCGCCGAGCCTTGCACGCCGTGCTCGTTAAGGTACTTATCCAGTTCGACCATCCCGGTCCAGCGGTTTTCACACCATAGCGGTGCCAACAGCGTTGGGCGGCGCGCGCTGGCGGAAATACGGTGATAAATCACCTCGGGTGGCGTATGGCGAATCATCTCACCTGCGGTGACCGTGTACGCATCCAGTTCGATGCCGTGCAACCGTCCGGCCTCCCAAGCTTTCGCCATCGTACTGCCCTTCACGATATGCAGCGGATGCAGCTTAATACCGTCGACGCCTGTCTCGACCACGCGTTCCATCGTTTGCAGGCATTCCTCCTGCCCTTCTCCCGGCAAACCGACAATAAGGTGTGAACACACTTTCAGCCCACGCTCCCGTGCCAGTTGGGTGGTACGCTGATAGCAGGCAAAATCATGCCCACGATTAATGCGATGCAACGTCTTGTCATGGGCCGTTTGCAAACCCAGTTCCAGCCACACTTCGTAGCCCTGATCCTTATATTCGCATAGCAGATCGAGCACGGCATCCGGCACACAGTCAGGGCGCGTGCCAACACACAGCCCGACGATGCTGGCCTGACTGACCGCCTGTTGGTACATCGAACGCAGCACCTGTACTTCCGCAAAGGTACTGGTATAAGCCTGAAAATAGGCCAGATAACGCTTCGCGCGATTCACTAACTGCGCCTGATGCTCAAGCTGTTCAGCGATAGAATGATGCTGCTGCGCTTCGTCAGCAAAGGAGGCGACATTACAGAAGGTACATCCGCCACGTCCAATGGTGCCATCGCGATTTGGGCAGCTAAACCCGCCGTGCAGCGTGAGTTTATGAACCTTTTGCCCATAACGGCGAGAAAGATCCCCACCAAACATATTGACTAATTTCTGTAACTGCATAATCTGATAGACCGCGCCTTGAAAAGAGGCCAAAGCCTGCCATTTTTAGCCCCAGTCGGCGATGACCTGGATCAATCGCCCTGGCGAGCCTTTATTTATTGAATAACCATTCAAAATAATCGAAATTTCATTCAATCAAAAAGTCATTATTTTTCCTTATATCTCGCTATTTTTTTTATCTTCTGATGGCTCTCATATAAAAACAGTATCTTTAAGACGCCGAAAGTCTACAAACCAGCATAAAATACCAAACATTGAGATAAACAAAGGGAGGACGGGAGATAACCGGCCTTTCTGACAGTGAGACAGATCACACTTCACCAGCAATCACACTCAGGTTAAATCAATGTAAAAACACCTTTATTTTCAATACTTTCATAAAGTTAATCGCCCTATAGCACATTTTTGCATAAATAAGATTGCCATTTGACCTGTGTGTGGATTCCCGATAACTTGGAAATCCGCTGGAAGCTTTCTGGATGAGCAGTCTGCTCATCATATTTATGCAGTAATTGAGATTCCCTCTGAAGCAAGTCCTCAAACTTGTTTGACCTATGCGAAAAGGATAAAGAGGGCGAATGCGAGGTGAGCGTATGAAACGCCAACCCCGTCGCCATGCTCTTGGTGTGCCCGTGCGCAAACGGTATCGGAGAGGTGTCCCGCAGAGCCTGGGGAGGTTCACTAATATGTTGTACGATAAATCCCTTGAGAAGGATAACTGTGGTTTCGGCCTGATCGCCCACATAGAAGGCGAACCTAGCCACAAGGTAGTGCGTACCGCCATACACGCACTGGCCCGTATGCAGCACCGTGGCGCAATTCTTGCCGATGGCAAAACCGGCGATGGTTGCGGTTTGCTGTTACAAAAACCTGACCGCTTTTTCCGCATTGTTGCGCAAGAGCGCGGCTGGCGTTTAGCTAAAAACTACGCCGTTGGCATGATCTTTTTAAATAAAGACCCTGAACTGGCGGCGGCATCTCGTCGCATTGTTGAAGAAGAATTACAGCAGGAGACCCTGTCGATCGTAGGCTGGCGCGACGTGCCAACCAACGAAGGTGTTCTCGGTGAAATCGCCCTTTCCTCCCTGCCTCGTATTGAGCAAATTTTTGTCAACGCCCCTGCTGGCTGGCGTCCACGCGATATGGAGCGCCGCCTGTTCATCGCACGCCGTCGTATCGAAAAACGCCTCCAGGACGATAAAGACTTCTACGTCTGTAGCTTGTCTAATCTGGTTAATATCTATAAAGGTCTGTGTATGCCGGCAGATTTGCCGCGCTTTTACCTGGACCTCGCGGACTTGCGCCTGGAGTCGGCCATCTGCCTGTTCCACCAACGCTTCTCCACCAACACCGTGCCGCGCTGGCCGCTGGCACAGCCGTTCCGCTACCTGGCGCACAACGGTGAAATCAACACCATCACTGGCAACCGCCAGTGGGCGCGTGCGCGTACCTATAAATTCCAGACACCGCTGATCCCTGACCTGCACGATGCCGCGCCGTTCGTCAACGAAACCGGCTCCGACTCCAGTTCTATGGATAACATGCTGGAACTGCTGCTGGCAGGCGGGATGGATATCATCCGTGCTATGCGCCTGCTGGTACCGCCTGCCTGGCAGAACAACCCGGATATGGACCCGGAGCTGCGCGCGTTCTTCGATTTTAACTCCATGCACATGGAACCATGGGACGGCCCGGCAGGTATTGTCATGTCAGACGGTCGTTTTGCCGCCTGTAACCTTGACCGTAACGGCCTGCGCCCGGCGCGCTATGTCATCACCAAAGACAAACTCATCACCTGCGCTTCTGAAGTTGGGATCTGGGATTATCAGCCGGATGAAGTGGTCGAGAAAGGTCGCGTCGGCCCGGGCGAATTGATGGTTATTGATACCCGCAGCGGGCGCATTCTGCATTCCGCCGAAACTGATGACGATCTGAAAAGCCGCCACCCATATAAAGAGTGGATGGAGAAGAACGTCCGCCGACTGGTGCCGTTTGAAGATCTGCCAGACGATCAGGTCGGCAGCCGCGAACTGGACGATGATACCCTCGCCAGCTACCAGAAACAGTTTAACTACAGCGCGGAAGAGCTGGACTCCGTAATCCGCGTGCTCGGCGAAAATGGCCAAGAAGCGGTCGGTTCAATGGGTGATGATACCCCGTTTGCCGTGCTCTCCAGCCAGCCGCGCATTATTTATGACTACTTCCGTCAGCAGTTCGCGCAGGTCACCAACCCGCCGATCGACCCGCTGCGTGAAGCGCACGTGATGTCGCTGGCCACCAGCATCGGTCGTGAGATGAACGTCTTTTGCGAGGCAGAAGGCCAAGCACACCGCCTGAGCTTCAAATCGCCGATTCTGCTGTACTCCGATTTCACCCAGCTCACCACTATGAAAGAGGATCATTATCGCGCTGACCGCCTCGATATCACCTTCGACGTGACCGAAACCACGCTCGAAGAGACCGTCAAAGCATTGTGCGATAAGGCGGAACAGATGGTGCGTAACGGTACGGTGCTGCTGGTGCTCTCTGACCGTAATATCGCGAAGAACCGCTTACCGGTTCCGGCACCGATGGCCGTGGGCGCAGTGCAAACGCGTCTGGTAGAACAAAGCCTGCGTTGCGACGCCAACATCATCGTTGAAACCGCCAGTGCCCGCGACCCGCACCATTTTGCTGTCCTGCTCGGCTTTGGCGCGACGGCCATTTATCCGTATCTCGCCTATGAAACGTTGGGACGTCTGATCGATACCCAGGCGATCGCCAAAGATTACCGGACCGTGATGCAGAACTACCGTAACGGCATCAACAAAGGTCTGTACAAAATCATGTCCAAAATGGGCATTTCGACCATCGCCTCTTACCGTTGCTCCAAGCTGTTCGAAGCCGTTGGTCTGCATGATGATGTCGTGGCGCTGTGCTTCCAGGGCGTGGTCAGCCGCATCAGCGGCGCAGGGTTTAGCGACTTCCAGCAGGATCTGCTGAACCTCTCCAAACACGCCTGGCTGGCACGCAAACCCATTAGCCAGGGCGGGCTGCTGAAATACGTTCACGGCGGCGAATACCACGCCTACAACCCGGACGTGGTGCGCACGCTGCAACAGGCGGTACAAAGTGGCGAATATAGCGACTATCAGGAATATGCCAGGCTGGTGAATGAGCGTCCGGCAGCCACGCTGCGCGATCTGCTGGCGATCGCACCTGGCGATGAAGCCGTAAGCATTGATGAAGTAGAACCCGCAACCGAACTGTTTAAACGCTTTGATACCGCGGCCATGTCCATCGGCGCATTAAGCCCCGAAGCACACGAAGCGCTGGCCGAAGCCATGAACAGCATCGGCGGTAACTCCAACTCCGGCGAAGGTGGTGAAGATCCGGCGCGCTATGGCACGAATAAAGTGTCACGCATTAAGCAGGTCGCATCCGGTCGCTTTGGTGTGACCCCAGCATACCTGGTCAACGCCGATGTTATCCAGATTAAAGTCGCTCAGGGCGCGAAGCCGGGTGAAGGGGGTCAGTTGCCGGGTGACAAAGTGACGCCGTACATAGCGAAGCTTCGTTATTCTGTACCAGGCGTGACGCTGATCTCCCCGCCGCCGCACCACGATATTTACTCTATCGAGGACTTAGCGCAGCTGATTTTCGACCTCAAACAGGTCAACCCGAAAGCAATGATTTCCGTGAAGCTGGTTTCCGAACCCGGCGTCGGCACCATCGCCACGGGCGTGGCGAAAGCCTATGCGGATCTAATAACCATCGCGGGTTACGATGGCGGCACCGGCGCAAGCCCGCTCTCCTCGGTGAAATACGCGGGCTGCCCATGGGAACTCGGTCTGGTGGAAACCCAGCAGGCACTGGTCGCTAATGGCCTGCGTCACAAGATTCGTCTGCAGGTCGATGGCGGTCTGAAAACCGGTGTCGACATCATCAAAGCGGCCATCCTCGGCGCAGAAAGTTTTGGCTTCGGCACCGGCCCAATGGTCGCGCTGGGCTGTAAATACCTGCGTATTTGCCACCTGAACAACTGCGCAACCGGTGTGGCGACTCAGGACGACAAACTGCGTAAAAATCACTATCACGGCCTGCCGTTCAAAGTGACCAACTACTTTGAATTTATTGCCCGTGAAGTTCGCGAGCTGATGGCGTCACTTGGCGTAACCCGCCTCGTGGATCTGATTGGCCGCACCGACCTGCTGAAAGAGCTGGAAGGATTTACCGCCAAACAGCAGAAGCTGGAACTGTCTCGCTTGCTGGAAACCGCAGAGCCGCATCCCGGCAAAGCGCTGTTCTGCACCGAGAACAACCCGCCGTTTGATAACGGTGTACTGAACGCGCAGTTACTGCAACAGGCAAAACCGTTTGTCGATGAGCGCCAGAGTAAAACCTTCTGGTTTGATATCCGCAACACCGACCGTTCAGTTGGCGCGTCGTTATCCGGTTATATTGCCCAGACTCACGGCGATCAGGGGCTGGCGTCTGACCCGATTAAAGCGCACTTCAGCGGTACCGCAGGCCAGAGCTTCGGCGTATGGAACGCGGGCGGCGTAGAACTGTATCTGACCGGCGATGCCAACGACTATGTCGGTAAAGGCATGGCGGGCGGCCTGCTGGCGGTGCGCCCTCCGGTTGGCTCTGCTTTCCGTAGCCATGAGGCGAGCATCATTGGTAACACCTGCCTGTATGGTGCCACCGGTGGTCGTCTGTTTGCCGCGGGCCGTGCGGGTGAGCGCTTTGCGGTACGTAACTCCGGGGCCATCACCGTGGTTGAAGGTATTGGCGACAACGGCTGTGAATATATGACCGGCGGCATCGTCTGTATTCTTGGGAAAACTGGCGTTAACTTCGGTGCAGGTATGACAGGCGGCTTTGCCTACGTACTGGACGAAGACGGTGAATTCCGCAAACGCGTGAACCCGGAACTGGTTGAAGTATTGAACGTGGACTCTTTGGCTATCCACGAAGAGCATCTGCGCGGTTTAATTACCGAACACGTGCAGCATACCGGTTCTTCGCACGGCGAAGAGATCCTGGCGAACTGGCCAGCGTTCTCAGCGAAATTCGCGCTGGTAAAACCAAAATCCAGTGATGTGAAAGCACTGTTGGGTCACCGTAGTCGTAGCGCAGCTGAGCTGCGTGTGCAGGCGCAGTAAGGGGTAGCAGCAATGAGTCAGAACGTATACCAATTTATCGACCTGCAGCGCGTTGATCCGCCAAAGAAACCGCTGAAGATCCGTAAGATCGAGTTTATCGAAATTTACGAGCCGTTTTCCGAAGGTCAGGCTAAGGCACAGGCAGACCGCTGCCTGTCCTGCGGTAACCCGTACTGCGAGTGGAAATGCCCGGTACATAACTACATCCCGAACTGGCTGAAGCTGGCTAACGAAGGGCGTATTTTTGAAGCCGCAGAGCTGTCTCACCAGACCAACACGCTGCCGGAAGTTTGCGGCCGTGTCTGTCCGCAGGACAGGTTGTGCGAAGGTTCCTGTACGCTGAATGACGAATTCGGCGCAGTGACCATCGGCAACATCGAGCGCTATATTAACGATAAAGCCTTCGAAATGGGTTGGCGCCCGGATATGACCGGCGTTCGTCAGACGGACAAGCGTGTCGCCATTATCGGTGCGGGTCCGGCAGGCCTGGCATGTGCGGATGTGCTGACCCGTAACGGCGTGAAGGCCGTGGTCTTTGACCGCCATCCGG
Source organism: Citrobacter sp. HN-141 (assembly GCF_033341895.1). Classification (NCBI taxonomy): domain Bacteria; kingdom Pseudomonadati; phylum Pseudomonadota; class Gammaproteobacteria; order Enterobacterales; family Enterobacteriaceae; genus Citrobacter; species Citrobacter sp. HN-141. Next base: position 104,385 of record NZ_JAWPBF010000012.1, read on the forward strand.
AAATCGGTGGTCTGCTGACCTTCGGTATCCCGGCCTTCAAACTGGAAAAAGAGGTGATGACCCGCCGTCGTGAAATTTTCACCGGCATGGGCATCGAGTTCAAACTCAACGTCGAAGTGGGCCGTGACGTGCAGCTCGAAGCGTTACTGAAGGATTACGACGCCGTGTTCCTTGGCGTCGGCACCTATCAGTCGATGCGCGGTGGGCTGGAAAACGAAGATGCTGATGGCGTCTTTGATGCCCTGCCGTTCCTGATCGCCAATACCAAACAGTTGATGGGCTTTGGCGAAAGCAGCGACGAGCCATACATCAGCATGGAAGGTAAACGCGTTGTCGTGCTGGGCGGTGGTGACACCGCGATGGACTGCGTGCGGACCTCCGTTCGTCAGGGTGCGTCACACGTTATCTGCGCCTACCGCCGCGATGAAGAGAATATGCCGGGTTCGAAACGCGAAGTGAAAAACGCGCGTGAAGAAGGCGTCGAATTCCAGTTCAACGTCCAGCCTTTAGGTGTTGAGGTGAATGCTAACGGCAAAGTGTGTGGCGTGAAAATGGCGCGCACTGAGATGGGTGAGCCGGATGCGAAAGGTCGCCGTCGCGCGGAGATCGTCGCCGGTTCCGAGCATATAGTACCGGCTGATGCCGTCGTACTGGCGTTTGGTTTCCGTCCACACAGCATGGAATGGCTGGCAAAACATAGCGTCGAGTTGGATTCGCAGGGGCGTATTATTGCTCCGGAACGCAGCGACAACGCCTTCCAGACCAGCAACCCGAAAATCTTTGCCGGTGGCGACATCGTGCGTGGTTCGGATCTGGTTGTCACAGCCATTGCCGAAGGCCGTAAAGCGGCTGACGGAATTATGAATTACCTGGAAGTGTAAGTCAGCCTCTTCAGGCATCTCATCTGCCCTGGTGGATGAGATGCCAAATTCCTGCCGCAATACCGCCAAACCTGCCAAATAAGCCAGCCTGACAACACGTTTTGTAAACAGGGCAAATAGCCTTAACACCCGAAACACATAAACACCATGAATAATAACCATGTAAAAATCATACGGAAACGTTTGCTTTATTCTGAGAAGTGTTTATGATGCGGCGGATTTTTTGGGCAAAATTCAAGGAGGCGTTGTGTCGCAGGACAACAATTATAGCCAGGGCCCCGTCCCTCTGGCAGCGCGGAAAGGCGTGATACCACTGACGTTTGTGATGTTGGGGTTAACATTCTTTTCAGCCAGTATGTGGACCGGAGGCACTCTCGGTACCGGTCTTTCCTATAATGATTTTTTCCTGGCAGTTCTCTTCGGTAATCTCCTCCTCGGTATTTACACTGCATTTCTCGGTTATATTGGCGCAAAAACAGGTCTCTCTACCCACCTCCTCGCACGTTACTCATTTGGCATAAAAGGTTCATGGCTTCCCTCAATGCTACTAGGTGGCACACAGGTGGGCTGGTTTGGCGTCGGTGTGGCAATGTTCGCCATCCCGGTGGGTAAAGCGACGGGTATTGACGTCAATATCCTGATTGCAGTTTCTGGTCTACTGATGACCATGACCATCTTCTTTGGTATCTCGGCACTCACCATTTTGTCCATCATCGCCGTTCCCGCTATCGTCATTCTTGGCAGCTACTCTGTCTGGCTGGCAGTGAGCGATGTGGGAGGGTTGGATCATTTAAAAGCAATTGTGCCGCAGACACCGCTGAATTTCTCCACGGCACTGGCGTTGGTCGTCGGATCGTTTGTCAGCGCAGGCACCTTAACCGCCGACTTCGTCCGCTTCGGGCGAAATGCCAAAGGCGCAGTGTTGATTGCCATGGTGGCATTTTTCCTTGGCAACTCGTTGATGTTTATCTTCGGCGCCGCCGGAGCCGCCGCAGTAGGACAGGCAGATATCTCAGATGTGATGATCGCGCAGGGGCTGCTGCTGCCCGCAATTATCGTACTCGGCCTGAATATCTGGACCACCAACGACAACGCGCTGTACGCCTCCGGTTTGGGGTTTGCTAATATTACCGGCCTTTCCAGCCGCACATTGTCCGTGGCCAACGGCATTATTGGAACACTGTGCGCATTATGGCTTTACAATAACTTTGTCGGCTGGCTGACATTCCTGTCGGCGGCGATCCCTCCTATTGGCGGAGTGATTATTGCCGATTATCTGTTAAACCACCGCCGCTACACCAACTTCAACACAGCACAGTTTATTCCGGTCAACTGGATAGCTATTCTGTCCGTCGCGCTGGGAATCGCCGCCGGACACTACATCCCAGGTATTGTGCCGGTCAACGCCGTGCTTGGCGGCGTATTCAGCTATATCCTGCTGAATCCCCTTTTCAATCGTAGCCTTGCAAAATCCCCGGAGGTCAGTCATGCAGAATAACACCATCACCCTAACTCGAACCCGTCTGCAGGGGCGTGAAGGATTGTGGCAAATCACGATTGAAAACGGGCGTTTTAGCCGTATTGATCCCCAGGAAACAGCAGCTGCGCCACAGAGCGAGGTGCTTGATGCTGAAGGCGGGCTGGCCATTCCCCCTTTCGTTGAACCACACATCCACCTGGACACAACGCAAACTGCAGGGGAGCCCAGCTGGAACCAGTCGGGTACGCTGTTTGAAGGTATTGAGCGCTGGGCCGAACGCAAGGCGATGCTCACCCACGAAGACGTGAAGACCCGCGCCATGCAGACCCTTAAGTGGCAGATGGCCAACGGCATCCAGTATGTCCGAACTCACGTAGACGTTTCCGATCCTACGCTGACGGCGCTGAAAGCCATGCTGGAGGTGAAGCAGGAAGTGGCACCGTGGGTGGAGCTGCAGATTGTAGCGTTCCCACAGGAAGGTATTCTTTCTTATCCCAACGGCGAAGCGCTATTAGAAGAAGCTGTGCGTTTGGGTGCCGACGTCATTGGCGCAATTCCTCACTTTGAATTCACGCGTGAATATGGCGTTGAGTCGCTGCACAAAACTTTCGCCCTGGCGCAGAAGTATGACCGACTTATCGATGTGCACTGTGACGAGATTGATGATGAGCAATCGCGCTTTGTTGAAACCGTCGCGGCGCTGGCGCATCGCTATGGCATGGGAGCGCGCGTGACAGCCAGCCACACCACGGCGATGCATTCCTATAACGGCGCATATGCTTCCCGCCTTTTCCGTCTGTTGAAAATGTCAGGTATTAACTTCGTTGCCAATCCGCTGGTGAATATTCACCTGCAAGGACGTTTTGACACCTATCCTAAGCGCCGTGGCATCACCCGCGTCAAAGAGATGCTGGAAGCGGACATCAATGTTTGCTTTGGGCATGATGACGTTTTTGATCCGTGGTACCCGTTGGGAACCGCGAATATGCTGCAAGTTCTGCATATGGGATTACACGTGTGTCAGTTGATGGGGTACGGACAAATCAATGATGGGCTAAATCTCATCACCACCCACAGCGCGAAAACCCTGCACTTACAGGACTACGGTTTGAGTATTGGGAACTCGGCAAACCTGGTGATTTTACCTGCTGAAAATGGGTTTGATGCGGTGCGTCGCCAGACACCTGCACGTTATTCAATCCGCCATGGGCGGGTTATTGCCGAGACGGTGCCAAGCCAGACAACGCTCCATCTGGCGCAGCCAGAAGCGGTAACGTTTAAGCGCTAGATTTTCTTTTCGGACATGGCCGCAGACTCACAGCCTGCGGCAAAAACGTATGGCGAAATATTTTCTGTCAGGCTGCTAATCTGCAACACATCTGTTCAAGTTCTCCCTCAACCATTTCCGACAGTTTTTTACGCGCCAGCGGGCGGCTGCGTAATGGATATGCTCATACAGAGGATATATAAAATACATATATTTAAATATGAATGATTGAGCGGACAGTTTTTTATTACCAAGGGCTAAAACTAACTTTATGAAATCTGCGAATATGATCTTTAAAATAAATCATAAGCCACTATTTTAAAACGAAAAATAACCAACCTTCGATTATAAAAATACGATATCCACTCCAAAACACATGCCAGAAAAAATATAACATCCGCATTTAAAACAGCGTTATTACCGGATTTATCTTCTTCTCTGGCATGGAGTGAAAAAATGTTCGGCATTATTATCTCTGTCATCGTTTTATTAACGATGGGTTACCTGATCCTCAAAAACTACAAACCACAGGTAGTACTGGCAGCAGCCGGGATCTTCCTGATGATCTGCGGCGTCTGGTTGGGGTACGGCGCACTGGTCGCCAGCGACAAAAGCAGCGGTTATCTGCTGGTCGATATTTATAATGAAATTCTACGTATGCTTTCCAACCGGGCGGCAGGTCTTGGGCTGTCCATCATGGCAGTGGGCGGTTATGCCCGCTATATGGACAGAATGGGAGCCAGCCGGGCAATGGTCAGCCTGTTGAGCCGTCCACTCAAGCACATCCGCTCACCCTATATTGTGCTTGCCGCGACGTATGTCATTGGTCAAATCATGGCACAGTTCATCACCAGTGCTTCCGGATTGGGCATGCTGCTGATGGTTACGCTCTTCCCAACGCTGGTCAGCCTGGGCGTGAGCCGTTTATCCGCGGTAGCGGTTATTGCCACCTCGATGTCGATTGAATGGGGCATTCTGGAAACCAACTCAATTTTTGCCGCACAGGTTGCGGGGATGAAAATAGCCACTTATTTCTTCCACTACCAACTCCCTGTCGCGTCCTGCGTCATCATCGCCGTCGCCATCGCACACTTTTTCGTTCAACGCCGGTTTGATCAAAAAACACAACCAGACAGCACAGGCTTCAATGAACAAAAGACGCTGGAAGATGTACCGCCACTCTATTACGCCATTTTACCGGTGATGCCGCTGCTCCTGATGTTGGGCTCGCTGTTGCTGGCGCATATGGGATTAATGCAGACAGAGTTGAATCTGGTTGTGGTGATGCTAATGAGCTTGACGCTGACCATGTTTGTGGAGTTTCTTCATAAACATAATCTGCGTGAGACTATGGATGATGTGCAGGCGTTTTTTGACGGCATGGGAACACAGTTTGCCAATGTCGTCACGCTGGTGGTGGCCGGTGAGATCTTTGCCAAGGGCTTAACCACTATTGGCACCGTCGAGGCGGTGATTAAAGGCGCAGAACACTCCGGGCTTGGCGGTATCGGTGTGATGATCATTATGGCCGTGGTTATCGCCGCCTGCGCAATTGTAATGGGATCCGGGAATGCACCGTTTATGTCATTCGCCAGCCTGATCCCGGATATTGCTGCGGGGCTGCATATTCCTGCGGTTGTGATGATTATGCCGATGCACTTTGCCACCACGCTGGCACGTGCAGTTTCACCGATTACCGCTGTGATTGTCGTGACATCCGGTATTGCTGGCGTGTCGCCTTTTGAGGTCGTAAAACGGACAGCCATCCCAATGGCGATAGGATTTGTGGTCAATATGATTGCCACTATCGCGCTGTTTTATTGATATCTGACGCAGAATGCAAAACAGGCCCGCAAGGGCCTGTTTGATTATTTCACTACGCGTAGCGCCGGACGCCCACCGCGAGGAGGCGGTGGCGTGTCGTCAGGATCGTCATCGTGATTATCCGGTTTATCGCCATCAATCACCGACATCACCGTTTCGTTTTCGCTCTCAGGCGCGACATCGTCATCATTGAGGCTGTCGACATCTTCGTCATAGGCTGCTTCAGGTTCAAACATCGTTCCTGCGCCGTTTTCACGGGCATAGATCGCGAGTACCGCCGCCAGTGGTACGGAAACGTTGCGCGGCACGCCGCCAAAGCGCGCATTAAAGCGCACTTCGTCGTTCGCCAGTTCCAGATTGCCCACGGCACGCGGCGCAATATTCAAAACAATTTGCCCGTCACGTGCGTATTCCATCGGAACCTGCACGTCCTGGAGCGTCACATCCACCACCAGGTGCGGCGTGAGCTGGTTGTCCAGCAACCACTCATAGAATGCGCGCAGCAGATACGGACGGCGTGGCGTTAACTGTGGCAAATCCATACAGGTTAACCCCGGCCCAGACGCATTTCACGTTCAGGCTCAGTCAGAGAAGCCAGGAAAGAGTCACGTTCGAAGACGCGGGTCATATACCCTTTCAGTTCTTTCGAACCTGCACCGTTGAATTCAATACCCAGCTGCGGTAAACGCCACAGCAGCGGCGCCAGGTAGCAATCTACCAGGCTGAACTCATCGCTCAGGAAATACGGTTTTTGACCAAAGACTGGGGCAATTGCCAGCAGCTCTTCACGCAGACGTTTACGTGCAACATCGGCTTCAGATGCAGAACCGTTCACGATGACGTTCATCAGCGTGTACCAGTCTTTTTCAATACGCTGCATGTATAGGCGGCTCTCACCACGCGCAACCGGGTAAACCGGCATCAGCGGCGGATGCGGGAAACGCTCATCCAGGTATTCCATAATGATGCGAGATTCCCACAGGGTCAGCTCACGATCCACCAGTGTCGGGACGCTCTGATTCGGGTTGAGGTCGATCAGATCCTGCGGTGGATTGTCCTTTTCCACGTGCTCAATCTCGAAACTAACACCTTTTTCAGCCAGCACGATGCGGACCTGATGGCTATAGATGTCAGTAGGACCAGAAAACAGCGTCATTACCGAACGTTTGTTGGCAGCGACAGCCATGAAAACCTCCAGGTATATTCAGAATTTTTACTGCTACCAGCCACTTTGTGACCAGCCAGAAGTGATGTCACCCAGATTCGGGAAAGTCATTACTGTTCAAAATACAAACAAAAAATGAACAATACCGGATATTTGGGCAGAAAATTGGATGATAGTTTACCAGATTTTGTGACCTTTGTGGTGAGTCGATTCTGGAAATGGGGAAAAAGAGGTGGCAATCAGCGTATTACCGTGATCTTTGGCGGATGAAAATCATAAAAAAACCCGCCGAGGCGGGTTTTTTCGCAAATTGTAATCTGCCGAAGCAGAAAGCAATTAACGTTTGGAGAACTGAGGACGACGACGTGCTTTACGCAGACCGACTTTCTTACGTTCAACCTGACGAGCATCACGAGTAACGAAGCCAGCTTTACGCAGTTCGCCACGCAGGGATTCGTCGTACTCCATCAGAGCGCGGGTGATACCGTGACGGATCGCACCAGCCTGACCAGAGATACCACCACCTTTAACAGTGATGTACAGATCCAGTTTCTCAACCATGTCGACCAGTTCCAGCGGCTGACGAACTACCATGCGGGCAGTTTCACGACCGAAGTACTGTTCCAGAGAACGTTGGTTGATTACGATTTTACCACTGCCCGGTTTGATGAAAACGCGAGCTGCGGAACTTTTGCGGCGACCAGTGCCGTAGTATTGATTTTCAGCCATTGCCTATAATCCCGATTAGATGTCAAGAACTTGCGGTTGCTGTGCCGCGTGGTTGTGCTCGTTGCCAGCGTAAACTTTCAGTTTACGGAACATAGCACGACCCAGCGGGCCTTTTGGCAGCATGCCTTTAACCGCGATTTCAAGCACACGCTCAGGACGGCGAGCAATCATCTCTTCAAAGGTCGCTTGTTTGATACCACCGATGTGACCGGTGTGGTGATAGTACACTTTGTCAGTACGCTTGTTGCCGGTTACAGCAACTTTGTCAGCGTTCAGAACGATGATGTAATCACCAGTATCTACGTGCGGAGTGTATTCCGCTTTGTGCTTACCGCGCAGGCGCAGAGCCAGTTCGGAAGCCAGACGGCCCAGAGTTTTACCGGTCGCGTCAACAACATACCAGTCGCGTTTTACGGTTTCTGGTTTAGCTGTAAAAGTTTTCATTAAAAGCTTACCCAAATAAATAAGTTACACGTTGGTGAACACCCAAACGTTTTGTCAGTTGAGGTTCACACGACATTGTCCAGCAAACCTACCCCTTCGAATAGCCTATGCCGGCACATAGAAAGTTTTGGGAAAAAACTCTCTCGTAACGTGGGGTCGCAAGATTATAGAGAAGTCAGGGTCAAAGATCGACCCCTTTATGTGATTTGCAGCGGGTTTAACCGGCTAAATGTTCGCGCTTCAGATACTCTTCGCTTTGCATTTCCTGCAAACGCGACAAACAACGCTGGAATTCAAACTTCAGGCGCTCGCCCTGGTAGATTTCATATAAAGGCGCTGCGGCGCTGACCACCAGCTTAACGTGGCGTTCGTAGAACTCATCAACCAGCGCGATAAAGCGTCGTGCTTCACTTTCCATCAGCGTCGTCATTACCGGTACATCAGACAGCAGCACCGTGTGGAACAGGCGCGACAAGGCAATGTAATCGTGCTGGCTGCGGGCATCGACGCACAGTGTAGTGAACGAGACCGCCAGCGTTTGGTTCTCAACGGCCAGCGTCTGCATCGGGCGGTGGTTAATCTCCAGCGTCGGCGCATGATCACCTTTCGCTCCCGCCAAGGCCAGCCAGAGCTTATCCATCTGCCGCTGCGTTTCAGCATTCAGCGGGGACAGCCATAAGTGTGCCTGGGTTAACGTACGCAACCGGTAGTCAACGCCGGCATCCACGTTCATGATGTCACAATACTGTTTAATGGCGTCGATAGCGGGAAGGAAGCGCGCACGTTGCAAACCGTTACGATACAGTTCATCAGGCGGAATATTGGACGTTGCCACCAGCGTAATGCCGCGAGCAAATAGCGCCTTCATTAAGCCACCGAGCAGCATGGCGTCGGTAATATCCGAGACAAAAAATTCATCAAAGCACAGCACGTCCGTTTCGGCCTTAAAGCGGTCTGCGATGATTTCCAGCGGATCGCTCTGCCCCTGTAAGGCAGTAAGCTCTTCATGCACACGCAGCATAAAACGGTGAAAGTGCAAACGCTGTTTACGTTCGCCCGGCAGGCTATGGTAGAACAGGTCCATCAGCCAGGTTTTTCCGCGCCCAACTCCGCCCCACATATACAAGCCACGCACCGGTGCGTTGATCGGCGACTCACGCTTGCCCAGCAATTTACCAAAACGCGCCCTCAGTCCACTCTCCTGCGGCGCAGGACGTGCTGGCGTCGTAAGTGCCTGGAAAATTGTTTCCAGTCGATTCACGGCTTCTTGTTGTACATTGTCGGGCTGATGACTGCCGTCGTTGAGGGCTTGCTGGTAACGCGATGTCGGGGAAAAGCTTTGCATGATGTTATTGTTATTCCTTGAGAATCGATGTGCCGTCGCTCACGGTTGACGAAAAAAAGGCCGTTCTACATTACGTGATATAAACACGGGATTCCACTTCTACGGGATTAGCGGTTATAGTGGCATAATCAGGCGCAGGCATGGAGCCTAAAGCCAACACCCTACGGAAACACAAGACAACGGGAGATGTTCATGACCTGGGAATATGCGCTAATTGGGTTAGTCGTCGGTATCATTATTGGTGCTGTAGCCATGCGTTTTGGTAATCGTAAATTACGCCAACAGCAGGCATTACAGTACGAACTGGAAAAGAATAAAGCTGAGCTGGAAGAGTACCGCGAAGAGCTGGTGAGCCACTTTGCCCGCAGCGCTGAATTGCTGGATAACATGGCGGACGATTATCGTCAGATTTACCAGCATATGGCGAAAAGCTCCAGCAGCCTGCTGCCGGGCATGTCAGCGGAAAACAACCCGTTCCGTAACCGTCTGGCTGAGTCTGAAGCGGGTAACGATCAGGCGCCGGTTCAGATGCCGCGTGACTATTCCGAAGGGGCTTCCGGCCTGCTGCGTAGTGGCGCAAAGCGCGACTAACTGCACATCGTTAAGAAATTTATGGGGCGCAGCAATTGCGCCCTCCGCTTCTCTTCCCGTCCCAGCTATTATTTAGTCGTTAGCCTCATTGTGACCAAACCGAAAATTCAATAACATCAAACTGTTTTGAATCATCTTCCGTTTACTCAAGGTACGAGAGCAGGATCCATGAAAAAACAAACCCAGCTGTTGAGTGCATTAGCGTTAAGTGTCGGGTTAACTCTCTCGGCGCCATTCCAGGCCATTGCGTCGATTCCCGGCCAGGTACCCGGTCAGGCAGCGCTCCCCAGCCTCGCCCCCATGCTGGAAAAAGTGTTACCTGCCGTGGTTAGCGTGAGAGTCGAAGGCACCGCCGTTCAAGGGCAAAAAGTCCCGGAAGAGTTCAAAAAATTTTTTGGCGATGAGCTGCCCGACCAGCCCTCGCAGCCATTTGAGGGACTGGGCTCAGGCGTCATCATTGACGCAGCCAAAGGCTATGTTCTGACCAACAACCACGTTATTAATCAGGCACAGAAAATTAGCGTTCAGCTGAACGATGGGCGCGAATTCGATGCCAAACTCATCGGTAGCGACGATCAGAGCGATATCGCCCTGCTGCAGATACAGCATCCCAGCAACCTGACACAAATCGCTATCGCTGATTCCGACAAACTGCGCGTGGGTGATTTTGCTGTCGCCGTCGGCAACCCGTTCGGGTTGGGACAAACGGCAACCTCAGGGATCGTCTCCGCATTGGGTCGCAGTGGTCTGAACCTGGAAGGTCTGGAAAACTTTATTCAGACAGATGCGTCGATTAACCGCGGTAACTCCGGCGGTGCGTTGCTCAACCTGAATGGTGAGCTGATTGGTATCAATACCGCCATTCTGGCGCCTGGCGGCGGCAGCATCGGGATTGGTTTTGCAATCCCCAGCAACATGGCACGTACGCTGGCGCAGCAGTTAATGCAGTTTGGCGAAATCAAACGCGGTCTGTTAGGTATTAAAGGCACTGAAATGACCGCTGACATAGCTAAAGCATTCAAACTGGATGTACAACGTGGCGCGTTTGTCAGCGAAGTTCTGCCTAACTCTGGTTCCGCCAAAGCGGGCGTGAAATCAGGTGACGTCATTACCAGCCTCAACGGTAAACCGCTTAACAGCTTCGCCGAACTGCGTTCACGCATTGCGACAACTGAACCTGGGACCAAGGTCAAACTGGGCCTGCTGCGTAACGGTAAACCACTGGAAGTTGAAGTGACGCTGGATACCAGTACATCATCTTCCGCCAGTGCGGAAATGATTGCACCGGCATTACAAGGGGCCACGCTCAGCGACGGGCAGCTAAAAGACGGTGCCAAAGGTATTCGAATTGATAACGTTGAGAAAAGTAGCCCAGCCGCACAGGCCGGCCTGCATAAAGATGACGTCATCATCGCCGTTAACCGCGATCGGGTGAACTCGATTGCCGAAATGCGCAAAGTGCTGGAAACAAAACCGTCAATCATTGCTCTGCAGGTCGTTCGTGGAAACGAGAGTATTTACCTGCTTTTGCGTTAACCAGGACAACCGGACATCAGCCCCCCGTGTGATGTCCGGTAAACTCGTGATATGCTGCTGCCGTTCCCTTTTTTAATGACGCCGCCATCATGTTTGTGAAGCTTTTACGTTCGGTCGCGATTGGTTTAATCGTCGGCGCCATTCTGCTGGCCGCGATGCCCTCTCTGCGAAAAATTAATACGCTTACCGCACCACAGTTCGACAGCACAGATGAAACCCCTGCCAGCTATAACCCGGCAGTTCGCCGTGCTGCGCCTGCCGTGGTCAACGTGTACAACCGCAGTATGAACAGCACGACGCATAACCAGCTTGAGATCCGCACGCTCGGTTCAGGCGTTATCATGGATCAACGCGGCTATATCATCACTAACAAGCATGTCATTAATGACGCCGACCAAATCATCGTCGCGTTGCAGGATGGACGTGTCTTTGAAGCGCTGCTTGTTGGCTCCGATACCTTAACCGACCTTGCCGTGCTGAAAATCAACGCAGCAGGCGGGCTGCCGACGATCCCGATTAATAACAAACGTGTACCGCATATTGGCGATGTCGTGCTTGCCATCGGCAACCCGTACAACCTTGGGCAAACCATTACTCAGGGGATCATCAGCGCCACGGGGCGTATTGGCCTGAACCCAACGGGCCGGCAAAACTTCCTGCAGACGGATGCCTCCATTAACCACGGTAACTCCGGCGGTGCGCTGGTTAACTCGCTGGGTGAGTTGATGGGGATTAACACACTGTCGTTTGATAAGAGCAATGATGGTGAAACGCCGGAAGGGATTGGTTTTGCCATTCCGTTTCAACTGGCGACGAAAATCATGGATAAGCTGATTCGCGACGGGCGCGTTATTCGTGGCTACATCGGCATCAGCGGGCGTGAAATTGCACCGCTGCACGCACAAGGTAGCGGCATGGATCAAATTCAGGGGATTGTCGTGAACGAAGTGGCCCCGGATGGTCCGGCGGCCCAGGCCGGAATTCAGGTCAACGACCTCATCATTTCGGTAAATAATAAACCGGCAGTATCAGCACTGGAGACCATGGATCAGGTCGCTGAGATTCGCCCCGGTTCAGTTATCTCCGTTGTCGTGATGCGTGATGACAAACAGTTGACGCTGCAGGTAACGATCCAGGAATACCCAGCCACCAACTAACGTCACGTCTGGCAGACCACTTACCATAAAAAAACCGGAGCACAATTAGCTCCGGTTTTTATTAGGCATATCGTAGGGCGTTAACTCGTAATACCTGATGGTACTACGCTTATCAGGCCTACAAATACACGCAGGCCTCTCTTCGCGTTACTTAACGAACTCTTCGCCCAGCGTGATATCTTTCTTCAGCGTATCCAGCATGCCTTCCAGCGAGCTTTGTTCGAACGCGCTCAGTTTACCGATGGACTGACGTTCTTCTACGCCATTTTTGCCCAGCAGCAGCGGCTGAGAGAAGAAGCGAGCATATTGGCCGTCGCCTTCAACGTAAGCACATTCCACCACACCTTTTTCGCCGCTCAGCGCACGAACCAGTGACAGACCGAAACGTGCTGCAGCCTGACCCATAGACAGGGTTGCAGACCCGCCACCAGCTTTTGCTTCCACAACTTCAGTACCCGCGTTCTGGATACGTTTGGTCAGATCAGCCGCTTCTTGTTCAGTGAAGCTTACGCCAGGAATTTGTGACAGCAGCGGCAGAATGGTCACGCCAGAGTGGCCGCCAATAACCGGGACTTCAACGTCGCCAGGCTGTTTGCCTTTCAGTTCCGCCACAAAGGTGTTGGAGCGGATGATGTCCAGCGTAGTCACGCCAAACAGTTTGTTCTTATCGTATACGCCTGCTTTTTTCAGCACTTCAGCAGCGATAGCAACGGTCGTGTTCACTGGGTTAGTGATGATACCGATACACGCTTTCGGACAGGTTGTCGCAACCTGCTGCACCAGATTCTTCACGATGCCAGCGTTCACGTTAAACAGGTCAGAACGGTCCATACCTGGTTTACGTGCAACACCCGCAGAAATCAGCACCACGTCAGCACCTTCCAGTGCAGGGGTCGCATCTTCACCGCTGAAGCCTTTGATTTTCACAGCAGTAGGGATATGGCTCAAATCAACGGCCACACCAGGGGTTACTGGAGCGATGTCGTACAGGGAGAGTTCTGAACCTGAAGGCAGTTGGGTTTTTAACAGTAATGCTAGCGCCTGACCGATACCACCAGCAGCGCCGAGGACTGCAACTTTCATCCTAAACTCCTTATTATATTGATAAGCAAAATGTCTATTGCTCCGCGGCGGCGACCTTAATTCACAAATCCAACGAATTCAATAACCACGCTTCAAGAATGCGTAGTCACGCAAATTTGGCTTTTATGCATTTAACTTACGTAAAATAAAACCTAAGTTACGTAATTCAAAACCACTCGCACAGTAGAGCAACTTTCCAACAGGTGCTGACAATATACCCTACAGCTCCCTCAAAACAACATCAATTTGATAACATTTAATTTACTTTTAATCTTATTTGCGAGCCGTGACACAGGCATGTTTCTTGATAACGAAATTTGATAAAATCCCGCTCTTTCATAACATTATTTCAGCCTTGAACGAGGCAGACCGTTTGCATAAAAATTCATCTGTATGCACAATAATGTTGTTTCTACCGCCATATTACGGGTGACTTATGCGAAGCTCGGCTAAACAAGAAGAATTAGTTAAGGCGTTTAAAGCGCTACTTAAAGAAGAAAAATTCAGCTCTCAGGGCGAAATCGTCCTCGCGTTGCAGGATCAGGGCTTTGATAATATCAACCAGTCCAAGGTTTCACGCATGCTGACCAAGTTTGGTGCCGTGCGTACCCGCAATGCGAAAATGGAAATGGTGTACTGTCTGCCTGCAGAGCTGGGAGTCCCGACAACATCAAGCCCGTTGAAAAATCTGGTGCTGGATATCGACTACAACGATGCCGTTGTCGTTATTCATACCAGCCCAGGCGCTGCGCAGTTGATTGCCCGCCTGCTGGATTCACTGGGTAAAGCAGAAGGTATTCTCGGTACGATTGCGGGTGACGATACCATCTTCACCACACCGGCCAAAGGTTTTACGGTAAAAGACCTGTACGAAGCCATTCTGGAACTGTTTGAACAAGAACTGTAATTCCCTTCCCCGTCACGCCCTGTGGCGGGGGAAAAAATCTCTCTTTTCTGCTCCCCTCCTCAGCTTTCTACTGCCGAGCATTTCACAAATAGTGCGTTTCACCGCCAAAATACATTCACATAGTGAATGATACTCATCAAAAACGCACAATTTGCAAAATTGTGTATCCACATGAATTTATTGATTTTATTTTCGAGAATAAGCTCTAACCTGTATTTTTAATTCTATATGGTTATAAAAAATACTTTTTTTAACACCTGATTGCCAACGAAACAATTAGCGTGGTATTAATTTATCGCGTGATTAGTGTATACTTGATTTTGTGATGAGGGTCACGAAACGAAGACCCCTAATAAAAGAATTCGACGAGGTAAATATCATGAAAATCAAAACCACTGTTGCAACGTTAAGCCTTCTCTCCGTTCTCTCTTTCGGTGCAAGCGCCGCTGTTAATCAGGTGAACTCGCAAGAAGCACAGAATCTGCAATCCATGGGTACTATCTCTGTATCTCAGATCGGTAGCTCGCCAATGGATATGCGTCAGGCAATCGCCGATAAAGCAGAAAAAGCGGGCGCCAGTAGCTATCGTGTCACTGAACTCCGTGAAGGTGCTCACTGGCATGCAACCGCAGAATTGTACAAATAAACCCTCGTCGTCTAGTCCGACGACTTGCCCCCGTCTGCCGGGGGCTTTTTTATGCCTGTTTTGAGTGGCGAACGTTAAAGCGTAACTGTCCTTCGAGCTCTTCTTCTGCTTCATCGAACAGTAAAATCAGCGCGCCATATCGCCTGCGTAACTTATCCGGTAAATGGACAAATTCGATTTCCAGAGGTAACGGCAAGATTTCCCCAACCACAACCTCCCACAAAGAATCTAAATCAACCACCTTTTCCCGGGCCAGACCGAATGTACGCGCAAACTCACGGTAGAAATCACTCTGATTTTCAATCTTGTCAAAATCAAACGTATAGATATTCATCTATAGCCACCACCCCGACGCCAGTTACTCTACAGACCACCGATATGCAGGGTCTTCCTCAACCTGTTTCCCCTGTATCCCGCCAGCAAAATTTTATGTTCCTGCGGTCCAGGCATCGTTTATCACCCCAGCTAAATGCTCGTCTTAAGTATAGCCCTGCCTCGGTATGCGTAATGTGTCAGGAATGAACTGTTCATCATTTAGACAAAGAGAGATTCATCACATTTTTATGCAAGATTATGACTACGTTTCAGAAACAGTATGAAACACGTTGACCATAACTTTCTGAAAAATAATAGATCCGATATTTATCTGATCTTTTCAATATGAAAACCATATCAATAACCGCATTTATCATATTGGATTTGTAATTGAAGCCTCCACAAAATGCCTGCAACTGAATAGTCTCTGGAGTCGATATGTCCATGTCTGTTGTCAACGATACCCCGTATGAAGCGGCTGAAATTCTGCGTGCAGCAAAACCCAATTTTCATCCACGTATCGCTCTGATACTTGGGTCAGGTCTGGGGGCACTTGCCGATCGCATGGAAAATAAAACCACGCTTTCATATCAACAATTACCCGGGTTCCCGGTCAGCACCGTAATCGGCCATGCCGGGGAAGTGGTGATGGGGACGCTTTATGGTATCGACCTCATCTGCATGAAGGGACGTGGGCATTTTTATGAAGGGCTGGGAATGGGCATCATGACCCATGCCGTGCGTACCTTTAAACTGTTGGGCTGCGAATTTTTATTCTGTACCAACGCCGCGGGTTCGCTGAACGTAGATATTCCGGCAGGGAGTCTGGTCGCCCTCAACGATCACATCAACACCATGCCATCTACCCCCCTTGTCGGGCCGAACGATGAACGCTTTGGTCCTCGCTTCTTTAGCCTCGCTAACGCATACGATCGCGAACTACGCCAGCAGCTTCACGGTGCCGCAGAGCAGTTGGGTATCACGCTTCATGAAGGGGTTTTTGTCTCTTATCCTGGCCCTAATTTTGAGACGGCTGCGGAGATTCGCATGATGCAGCGTATGGGCGGCGATGTCGTCGGTATGTCGGTGGTACCGGAAGTGATAGCCGCACGCCACTGTGGCCTGAAAGTACTGGCCGTTTCAGCCATCACGAATATGGCTGAAGGCCTCAGTGATGTCGAGCTTTCCCATGAACAAACGCTGAAATGCGCTGTCATGGTGACCGAAGATTTTATTCGTTTGATCAGCCAGTTCCTCAAACAGTATGCTTGATCGTGGTTCCGTAGACGGACAGGTCGCTCTGCTCCGTCTGGAGAAAAGTTATGCCAGACAATCAGTTTTCTCGCGCAAATCTCAATGCCGTTTCGTACCTGAGCTATTACTTCGTTGGCGCACTGGTGTCGACGCTGGGGATTGTGCTCGGGCCACTTTGTGCCGCTTTTCATAAAGACCCCAGCTTTATCGGGCAGGTCTTTACCCTGATGAACATCGGCATGTTTGTGCCTATTATGCTTGGCGGCATTCTGATGAAAAAATGGGGGCTGAAAAAACCATTAGTTATTGCTGCAACGCTCACCGTGATTATCAGCGCCGTACTTTTTATCCAACCAACCTTAACGCTGTTTAGCGTTGCAGTGGCCGGAATTGGTGCCTGCGGTGGCGTGTTTATGACCATCGGCAGTTATCTGGTGGTTCGTATTAATCCCGATGAAAAGAGCCGCTCTTCCAGCCTGATTTTTACCGATTTCTTTTTCAGCTTTGCCGGAGCAACCCTGTCTTTACTGTTAGCCTGGATGTTTAAACTGGGTGCCAGTTGGATTGCGATGTATGGGATTATGGGCGGTCTGGGCGCGCTGATGTTAGCACTTACCCTGCGTTGTCGCTTCCCATCGACAGAGGCTGCGCAGCCGCAGCAACACGAGAAAACGGAAGAGTCAGAACCCTGGGGGATCTCCGTCTATTTAATCTGTTTTACTCTCTTTGCTTTCCTGCTGGCTGAACCCATTTTTACCATGTGGACACCGGGCTACTTGCAATCGCGTTTTACACTTCAGGCGCAGGATGCCGCGCTGTTCACTACGGTGTATTGGGTGACGAAAGCCATTGGCCTGTTCCTGAATCAGTTCACCGTGAAATGGATGAAACTGCGCACTTTCCTGCTGATCTGCGCCAGCATTGGTCTGGTCTCCATTGCGCTGATTGCCAACAGCAACAGTACCACGCTGATTCTGGTAGCGTGCGGCGTGTTTGGTTTCTTTAACTCCGGTTTATTCTCCGGTCTGATGAGCTATGGTTCACTGCAGGTGAGTCGCAGTTCACCAACCTTGATCTCCGCCTTGTTGACGTGCGGCACTGTGGGCACACTACTGTTTGCCAGCGTATCCTCCATGGTAAACAGCCACTTTGGTCTGCAGGGGGCGGTGAATACGTCTACTGTCGCCTATTGTGTGTTACTGCTGACGCTGGTTGCCGCTGTCGCCTGCAGCCAGGCCGAGCGTCTCGCCCGCTCGGCATCCACTGCGGTTTGACAAGCTTTGGGGAGGACGGCATGATGCCGTTTCTCTCCCTCTTTTACGCGTAGCCAGCATGATTGATCTCCAGGCTAATAGCCGAATTCGTCTTCGAACATTGCGTTATTTTCAGGTTCTCGCTGACGAGCTGCACTTTGGCCGGGCCGCGGCCCGGTTAAACATCTCTCAACCACCGTTGAGTATGCAGATTAAAGAACTGGAAGAGATCCTTGAAACGACGCTATTTGAACGTACCAGCCGTAAAGTGGTTCTCACGCGAGCCGGGCAGGTATTGAAAACGGAAGTCGATCGTATCCTGAGTACCACCGATCAATCCCTCAATTATGTGCGACAGATTGGCCGTAGCGAACATCAACATTTCAACATTGGGATAGTCGGTAGCGCACTGTGGGGGACGCTGCTTACGCGTCTAAAGGACTTTAAGAAGCAACAGCCGTACGTAAACTGGAGCTTGCAGGAGCTTTCCCAACATCAGCAAATTGAAGCCTTGCATGCCCGGACAATTGATATTGCGATTAGCCGGAACGTACTGCCCCAATCCGAGACGAATACCCGTAGCCAGTTGATTTCCCGCGAAGCGGTTGCTCTCGCCGTACCTGAACACGATCCTCTCTGCCAACACCAAAGCGTCTCACTGGCGATGCTCGCTGAACGCCCCATCATTTCGCTTTCATTTAATCAAAGCACTTTCGCCCGTCAGGTACATGACCGCTGTGTTGAGGTAGGATTTTATCCTCTGATTACCCATCAGGTTAACGAACCGCAAACCGCACTGGCGCTGGTTAGTGCAGGAATAGGTCTCTCTTTGCTGCCAGAAACCTGCGGATTGATCCACTGGCCAGGCGTTCGTTTCTTACCGTTGAATGACCCTATTCCAGCCGATCTTTATGCCTACTGGTACGACGAACCGCTTTCCACATTAATGAACGCGTTTATCATGACATTACAGGGGCGGTAAAACTGAAACCGGAAGAGATATCCTCTTCCGGTTAGATGATTTATGAATTGCTGGTCAGCGCATGCTGGTATTTGTGCAACATTCCCGTGAGTCGTTTCACTGGTTCCGTTACCTGAGGCGGGGCTTCCCAGAGCGTTAATTTTTCCTGGTAGATATCAAGCTCCTCCAGCAACTGACTAAAGTAGCGTCGGCGTTTGTCATCATTGACTGCAGAAATAACATGATCGGCGGTACGGCGAAGCTGGCGATGAAACGCCGATAAATCGTCGTTTACCGGTACAGGCGCATCACGTAAACGCTGGTGAGCAATAATCATCGTCAGTGCCAGGCGGAACTTTGCCAGATCGCCGGGGAATTTGTTCATCAGTAAAAACAGCTGCTGATACAGCGCCGGAAGGTGGTTTTCTTTACGGCGCACAACATTGGTGGTCATTGCAGAGACCGCTGCCGACACAAACTGGTTAAGCAACACACGACCTGTTCTGTCACGCGAGTTATCCCGCACCAGCAGAATCACGATAAACGCCAATACACAGCCGACAATCTGCCCCAGTGCACTGTCGAGGAACTGACTAAAGTGGAACGTCATCGGGTTATCAAGCACGATGATGTTAATAGTGCTCGCCAGCGCCCCCATTGAGCCCAGACGCCGCTTCTGCACCTCGATCCCCAGAAAGAATCCCAGCACTGCCAGACTCAGACACAGCAACAACATGCTTTGCTGGGTATTGGGGATAATCACCAGAAAATAGAGCGCCCCCAACGGTAATGCTGCCAGCGTGCCATAGATAAAGTCGATGGCCACCATGCGGGGGTTAGGCAAACGCATAGCCAGCGAGGTGACGACCGCTATCATCACCATCGCGCCGCTGCCGGAGGTCCAGCCGGTCCACAGCCAGAATAAGGTTCCCAGCACACAGGACAGCGTAGTACGCCAGAAGTTGACCATCGCATGGTGACGTTCAGCGGATTCCACCTTCACCACCGGCTCGCCCTGCAGGATCTCTTCTTCTATTGCACTGATTTTGGTATTGCTGACCACGCCGCGTTTCAGCAGCAGGTAGCGCGTCGCCGCGCCGGCCCAGCTATAGATCGTCACTGGCGTATCACGCTCACCGGTCCAGACAATCACACGGCGCATCCGCTTCAGTTGTTTATGGACATCCTGCACCGTTTCGACCGGCGTATCAAACAACTCGCGGAAGGTATCGGTAATCAGTTCTGGTCGCGTATTCTGGATAAGATAGGTTTCACAGGACTGAGTAATCAGCGTCAGTGACAGCGTGTTCAACGCTTTGAGTCTACGATTGGCGCGTACCCAACGTGAGGATTCCATGTTCAGGTTGCTGCGCATACCTTCCAGCGCTGCCGTACGACGAACTAAAGCGCCCCAGGCCTTGTCCACCTCTTCGCTATCACCATGCTTTATACACAATTGCATAAGCTGATATTGCGCTACCAGAAGACTGTCTAACTCGACATCTATCTCCTGTTTCACTGAGCGGGGCGAAAAGAGCAGATCGGCGATGATAGCGCAGACAATCCCCATCACAATCTCGCTGCAGCGTTCGAGCGCAAATTGTGGCGTCAGCAGAGGCTCCGCCTGAATGGTAATGACGATAATCAGCGCCGTGTAACCCGAAAGCCCCCAGGCATAGGAGTTTTCGATCTTTACCAGTGAAGAGATCCAGGTACAAAAACCGGCCCAGATACAGCACACCAGGATCATCAATAGCGGCGCACGGATCATACTGATAATAATAATCAGCGCGGCAATACAACCAATAAATGTCCCGACAATACGCAGCATACCGCGGTAGCGGATAGCGCCAGAATAAGGTTCTCCACCGGCGGCAAAGGCTGGACCTGCCGCCACAATTGCAGCGGTCAGGACCGCCCAGCGAGGGGTCTCAAGCTGGAAATGAAAGCCAACAAATAACGCCAGTACAATGGCGCATGCCAGCTTTACCGCAAAGCGGATATGCTGATTGGCAATGGAGAAAATGCCCATCACAATTAACCAAACTCGCGCAGGCGGTGCGCCATTTTACGGAAGAACGACTCCTGGCTGGCATCGCGATCCTGCTTACCGGTAATCACGACGGTAGCCGTAGTACCGGCCGGCCACATCATTCCCTGTTGATCGTCAAGACGAATACGCACCGGCACACGCTGCGCCAGACGAACCCATTCAAGATTGGAATCAATGGTTGCCATACCTTTTGCATCCCGCGTGCTGCTGGCATTTGTCACGCCTGCCGCCACGCTATCGACGGTGCCTTTCAACACATTATTACTGCCAAGCGGGGTAATCTCAGCGCGATACCCAGGGCGTACGCCTTCCAGCTTGGTCTCTTCCATATAGGCCAGTACATAGAATGAGTGCTGTTTTACCAGAGCTACCGCTGTCGATCCGCGGGTAATAAATTCACCGGTATAGACGTTCAGGTTAGTCACCCAGCCATCTGCCGGCGCGCGAATAACGGTTCGTTCGAGATCTAATGTTGCCAGATCGCGGGTCGCCTGAGCTTTCGCCAACTGGTGTAATACGGTTTGCAGTACGTTGTTTGATTGGTCAATCTCTTCACGAGACATAGCCTGCACGCCCAGTCGGTTACGACGACCGGCTTCCTGGCGTTTTTCCTGTGCCAGCACCTGATAATAAGCGACGTCCGCTTCAGCCTGTTCGAGGGCTTTTTTATAGCGTGGCTGATCGATAGTGAACAAGACCTGATCCTTTTTCACCAGTTGGTTATCATGGACGTTAACATTGGTGATCAGACCCGCGACATCCGGTGCAATGGCGACGACATCAGCGCTAAAACGTGCATCACGCGTCCACGGTGACTCGGTGTAATAGACCCATGCGCGGAAAATAGCGATAAAGGCCAGCATGACCAGTACGAGAGTTATAGCCGTACGGGAGAGTTTTTTTGTTAGTGTTTTCACTTCAACCTCAAACGAACAGGCGCGATATTAAATAGAACAGACAGCAATACAGCGCGGTGTTAAACAGAGCCGGATGCCAGACAAAATCATAGATGCCAGTCGGAACTAACACCCGGCGCACCAGCCAGAAAATCGCCAGTGACAAAAGCAATTCGAAAAAAATCGGTGGGAAGGACAGACCAAACACCACGATAACGGGAAACAGACTCATGTTGACCTTGGTAGCTTAAGAGAGTGCAGGCGATCGATTATTTAGCGTATGTCACCGCAGAGAAGGGCAAGGATGAGCCAAGCGAGAGCGACATAGCTGTTATTTGAATAATAATATATTAGCGTAACTGTTATGCTGTTATCTATATTATGTGATCTAAATCACTTTTAAGCCAGAGTGAACAATGGAACGATTAAAACGAATGTCGGTGTTCGCCAAAGTTGTCGAACTGGGCTCTTTCACCGCCGCCGCAAGACAGTTACAAATGAGCGTTTCATCGATAAGCCAGACGGTATCCAAACTGGAAGATGAGTTGCAGGTTAAGCTGCTAAACCGCAGCACGCGCAGCATTGGGCTTACCGAGGCGGGTAAAATTTATTATCAGGGTTGCCGTCGCATGCTGCACGAAGCGCAGGATGTTCACGAGCAACTGTATGCGTTTAACAACACGCCTATCGGCACTCTGCGCATTGGTTGTTCTTCAACCATGGCACAAAATGTCCTCGCCGGATTGACCGCAAAAATGCTCAAAGAGTATCCTGGGCTGACTGTAAATCTGGTGACGGGAATACCGGCACCCGACCTGATTGCCGACGGTCTGGACGTGGTTATTCGCGTGGGCGCCCTGCAGGACTCCAGCCTTTTTTCGCGTCGTCTGGGGGCTATGCCGATGGTGGTTTGCGCGGCAAAAAGTTATCTCGCCCAGTTTGGTATCCCGGAGAAACCCGCCGATCTCAGCAATCATTCGTGGTTGGAATACAGCGTTCGCCCGGATAATGAGTTCGAATTAATTGCCCCGGAGGGGATTTCTACCCGTCTGATCCCAGAGGGACGCTTTGTGACCAACGATCCGATGACGCTGGTGCGCTGGCTGGCAGCAGGCGCGGGCATTGCCTATGTACCGCTGATGTGGGTGATCAACGAGATCAACCGCGGCGAAGTGGAGATCCTGCTCCCCCGCTACCAGTCAGATCCACGTCCGGTGTATGCGTTGTATACTGAAAAGGATAAGCTGCCGCTCAAAGTGCAGGTGGTGATTAACTATCTGACCGATTATTTTGTCGATGTGGCACAACTGTTTCAGGGAATGTACGGCCGGGGAAAAGAGAAGTAAAAAGAGTGCAGGCCGGATAAGGCGTTGGCGCCACATCCGGCAAGATGCCCGATAGCACGGGTGCTTATCGGGCTTACATCATGATGTCACGCGGTGCCACCTACGGTCAGGTTATCCACCTTCAGCGTCGGCTGGCCCACGCCAACTGGCAGACTCTGTCCTTCTTTACCGCAAACACCCACTCCGTTATCCAGTTTCAGGTCGTTGCCCACCATCGAAATCTGCTGCATCGCTTCAATACCGGAGCCAATCAGCGTCGCGCCTTTCACCGGTTTGGTCACTTTACCGTTTTCAATCAGATACGCTTCGGAGGTAGAGAACACGAATTTTCCGGAAGTGATATCCACCTGGCCGCCGCCAAAGTTAGGCGCATAAATACCGTATTCGACAGACTCGATGATTTCCTGCGGCGTGGATTTCCCCGGCAGCATATAGGTGTTGGTCATACGCGGCATCGGCAGGTGCGCGTAAGATTCACGGCGACCGTTACCCGTTGGCGCCACACCCATCAGGCGCGCATTCAGTTTGTCCTGCATGTAGCCTTTCAGAATACCGTTTTCGATCAGCACGTTGTACTGACCCGGCGTTCCTTCGTCATCAATGGCGACCGAACCACGACGATCCGCCATCGTGCCATCATCAACGACGGTGCACAGTTCTGACGCCACCAGCTCACCCATGTGACCGCTGAATACCGAGGTGCCACGGCGGTTAAAGTCACCTTCCAGACCATGACCGACCGCTTCATGCAGCAGAACGCCAGGCCAGCCTGCGCCGAGTACCACCGGCAGCGTTCCCGCTGGCGCTGCTACCGCCGAGAGATTGACCAGCGCCATACGTACGGCTTCTTTCGCCCACGCGTCGGCACGAACGTCACCATCAAGATCGCCAAGGAAGTAGTCATAACCGAAGCGACCACCGCCACCGCTGGCACCACGCTCGCGTTTGCCGTCTTCTTCTACCTGCACGCTGACGGACAGTCGTACCAGGGGACGAACATCTGCCGCCAGTGTTCCATCTGTCGCCGCAACCAGAATCAATTCATACACACCGGTCAGGCTCGCCGTCACTTCCTGCACACGCTTGTCGGCGGCACGCGCAACGCGGTCAACACGACGCAGAATATCCAGTTTCTCTTCCCGGCTCATGCTCTGTAATGGATCAACCGAGGTGTAGAGTGCCTGATGCTCTACCGCACCCAGCGTTTTTACTTTGCCATCACCGCTATCACGCACGATAGTACGCGCGGCATGAGCGCTTTGCTCCAGCGCCAGCAGGCTTATCTGGTCTGCGTAGGCAAACCCGGTTTTTTCGCCGCTGATGGCACGCACGCCAACGCCCTGATCAATATTGTAAGAACCATCTTTAATGATGCGGTCTTCTAAAACCCAGGATTCGTGGTAGCTCGACTGAAAATACAGATCGCCGTAATCAAGACGGCGTTCGGCCAGTTGGCCCAGGATGGCGAACAGATCCTGATGTTTCAGGCCATTCGCCGCTAGCAATTGTTCACTTACCAGGTTCAGACTCATCGTTTTGCTACTCATTAGTTACTGTTGTAGGCCTGATAAGACGCGCCAGCGTCGCCATCAGGCGCTTCAATGCCCGGATGGCGGCGTAAACGCCTTATCCGGCCTACGGACTGCGGTAGAAGTTCTCTGTTGAGATTGGGGCAATTACTCGCCCCCGTCAAATCATTGCTGGCTTTCTTTGCGCGGCTGGCGCAGAACTTCGTTAATCTGTGGCTTATCGACCGGACCTGTGATGCGATAGCGCAGAATTGAAACTTTGCTCCACAGCGGCCCCAGAACTTTACTGGCGGCAAATACCGCCGCGCCGACAATCGGGTTGACGGCAAACGCCGCGGCCACCCCGACGGTGGCAGAAATTTCTGGTGCGACGACGGCTTCCATATCCAGTTCGCGACGCACCAGATTCACCGAACCTTTCATGGCGATATCCGCTTCCAGGCCATCCACCAGCGTATCATCAGTGTGCATCACACCATCTTTGATCCACGCCGTACTGCGGATAGAGTCAAAGTAAAAACCTTCACTGAACGTATCGCTAAAATCAAAACGCAGTTTACGCAATAGCGCATCAAAGCTCAGCAGACGTAACAGTTGTCCCGCATGTCCGGTGCTAAGTTCAGTCAATTCACCTTTGCCTAAACGGGTGCGCAAAATGCCATTCAGTGAAGCTTCATCCGGGTCCCAGGGCGGATTACGCCAGTGCAGATCGTACTCGACGTTAAAGGAAGAGTTACGAATCGGGGTAGATACGCCAAAGAAACCCGCGGCTGCATCAATCTTGTTGCCATTCAGCTTTCCTTTCAGTGACGTACGCTCCTTGCCCGGCACATTGACCCATTCGCCATCGGCGGTCAGTCGGGCAAACCCGGTATCCAGTAGACCGTTGCTCAACGTTAATGTGTCACCTTTTATCGCGACATCGGCATCAATGCGCCCATATTTTTGCCCCCACATCCAGCACTCTTCGCAGCGTATCTGCGCATCCGGCCAGCCACGGAAGCTGACGTTATTGATGGCAGAAAACGGCGAGGCCGGCGTTGTATTGGGCGATGACGTTGCCGCACTCGGGTTGTAATACAGGTATTTGATATTGGCAAGCCACGGAGCATTATTGCGCATAGCCAATGTGGCGTTAATCTCACGGCCCTGCGCCCGTACGCTGGTACCATTAAGTCCGGGTTCAGACACAATGCCCAGGTTATTCCACTGCTGGCCGCCCAATGATAAAGAAGGCGTGCGCACCGCAATACGCTGCGGGAAGTTCGCATTACTTCCGACGTTATCCGCCGCGCCTTTCTGGAACAATGCCAGCCATTGCGCACCGTCCATGGGCGGAAGATTAAGTTCGATGCCCTGCTGGTCAGGAAGCGCTGGCACTGTACGGCTTTCCGAAGTCCAGATAGCGCGATCAAGCGTCAGTTTCTGATTCAGCAACCAGCGGCTGTTAAAGTGGTTCTTGCTTCCGGCGTTACCGGTCAGATCGAAGCTGCGCAGGTTACCCTCTGCCTTCACATTAACTGGCAGAGACTCTCCGGCTACTTTGTTTAATGGAGCAGGTAAGTGACTGCTTACATTCTTCAGGTCGCCTTTCAGCTCAATGTTGTAGGTCGCTCCGGCATGATATGGCAGGTCAATGCCAACCTTACCGTTCCACGCCATACTGCCGCTTAGGGCATCATTCACCTGTACTGGGAGTATCCCCATGCGGGTTGGCTGCCAGTCGCCGTTCAGATTCACAGCAACCTGGTAAGCTTTTGTACCCTCGGTAGTGGAAAAGTCGACATTCAGAGGCTGATTAAACCAGTTCGCCGTCATCGGCTCACTCTTGAGATCGCCGTTGATAAAGCTAAATTTACCGTTCAAATTCTTCAACGTGCTGTCGAGCGGCTTGATAAACAGACTGTTATTTCGCAGATTCACATCGCCTTTGGCCGTAACCAGCGAACCATCTAACGGGATATCAAGATGTAAGCGAGCACTCACATCGCCGTCAATTTGCAGCTGTTCCAGCGTGGCACCCAGCGACTCTTTCAGCGGTGTTTCGTCGAAATAAGGCCCAACCGCTTTGCCCGGTCCGTTGATGTCGGCATCAATCAGCAGTTTTTCTTTTGCGTAGTCAGGGATATTTGCCGTCAGGTTAGTGGCTTTTACCCCCCCCAGATTGACGCTATCCGTCTTCATCCACAGGCCATCGTTAATGAAGTTCAGTTCAATATTGAGGTCAGTCAGCGCGGGCCAGTCCGGCTGGAAGGCAAATTTTGCATTACGCAGCGGCACCAGCACCTGGAACTGACCTTCGTTATGCAAATACGGGAACAGATGTGGGTTACCGCCATAAACCAGCGTGGCGTTATCCGCCTCACCGCCCTGAATTGCCCCACTGAGGTAATCAACCAGCTCTTTTCCCATCAGGTTTTCCGGGAAATAGCGCCAGGCCTGGGAGCCATCGTGAGTGCTAATCCCCGCCAGAATCCCCAGCCACGGCTCATCATCTGCTGGTTGCAGATAACGAAAACCGCCACGCGCATGTACCGCTTTCGCTTTAACGTCAATATTGCGTCCGTCTAGCTGAAAGCCATTTTCATTCTTCAGCCAACTGAGCGTGGCCACGCCATCTTCTATCTCCAGCGGGGCACGAAAGACGGTTTCATACGGCATTTTTGCCTGCTTCATGGAGGCCGTTAATGCGCCATTTTCCACGCTGCCAGACAATGTACCGGAGAAATGTTCTGCTCCCGGTAGCAGCTTCCACTGTTTCCAGGCCAGATCGGTCCACGAGGACTGGAAACGGGTTTTTTCGGTCGCCTGTAACGGGATATCCAACGCCAGCACATTGATCTTGCCGCTCGGTTGCGTGGCCCGCCAGATATCTCCCAATGCCGGAGATAACTTAGCGGCCATCGGGCGTAGCCCCTCTAACCCGGCTAACTCCAGGTTACTGGCGCGAATACGTAATTCGTCGCTGCGCTTATTATTGGCGCCCCCCGCTTCCTGCTCGGGGAACCAGGCCAGCGTTAATGCCCCGCTCGGCCAGGGTTTGTCATCCATCGTGATGCGCGTATCCGGGATAGCGAACAACCAACCGGAGTGCTCACGGCTGATATGCGCAGTCAGGTTATCGACGGACAACGTGTGGATGTTGTTCTCCCCCTTCCAGCTTGCGCCGCCCTTTTTCAACCAGACATCGCCGCCAGAGACTTCGCCTTTGTTGAGCGTCATCCAGCCTTCCAGGCTAAAGCGCGCGGTTTGCAGCGCAACATTGTCCTGCATCCATTTCCCCAACCACGGCTTAACGTCGATGTCGTCAGCCTGCAGCCAGACTCGACCATTATTCAGCAGTCCGTCATCATCACGCAGATCCATACGCACCTGCATAACACCGTGCTGGCCGGTCAGGCTGGAGAGACTGACCTGGCCTTCAGCACGATGCCGGTTTTTACCGTTCAACCAGGTTAACTGAGGGATCGCCAGTTCTGCACGCTGGCCTGACAGGGTCAAAAAACTGACCTGGCTGTCGCGAAGATCAAAATGATCAAACTGGCGCAGGAATAGATCGCTGACATGGCTGGTTTCAATTCCGTCGCCGCTATCGCCGCGTTGGATCGGTGTATTGGTGCGCAGCTGCAGTTGCCAGAAGGTGAGATCGCGAAACTGCCAGCGCATGTGCAGCAAGCTTTGCCAGACATCCAGCGCCAGCGTGACGCGCTTTACCGAGAATTCGCCACCGTCTTTCAGCTGGGCATGGATATCACGCGCTTCAAGCGTAGGGCCAAAATTTTGCCAGTTAGCAGAAAGCTGGCTGGCGGAAACAGGCATACCGGTGGCAGATTCAATCTTACCCAGAATGGTCGGACGCCAGCTATCGAGATGTGGTAGAGCAAGGCGCAGCCCACTGACCAGCAGCGCTGCGATGACAACGAATGCGGCTCCAGTGAGCAGTAAAATCCCCGGCAATCGCCTCACGCGCCTCTCCTTGTCTGCCAAAAAATGTGACTCACACCCCTCGAGTGAATATTGCCGGATGGCGGCGCTTGTGCCTTATCCGGCCTACATGCGCGGGTGCCACTACACGATTTACATCATTACCACGTCAAACTGCTCCTGGTTATAGAGCGGTTCGACTTGTACTTTGACCTGTTTGCCGACAAAGATTTCCACTTCCGCCAGCGCATGCGACTCTTCCCCTTTCAGGGTTTCAGCCACTGCCGGAGATGCGTACACCAGGAAACGATCGGAGTCGTAAGCATGGTGCACGCGGACGATTTCACGCATGATTTCATAGCAGACGGTTTCGACCGTTTTCACCGTGCCACGTCCGTGGCAGGTTGGGCACTCGTTACACAGCACATGCTCCACGCTTTCACGCGTGCGCTTACGCGTCATCTCCACCAGGCCCAGCTGTGAAAAACCGTTAATGCTGGTTTTTACGCGATCCTTACTCAGCGCCTGTTCCAGAGAGTGCAGCACCCGGCGGCGGTGATCTTCATTATTCATGTCGATAAAATCGATAATGATTATGCCGCCCAGATTACGCAGACGCAGCTGACGTGCGATGGCCTGCGTTGCTTCAATATTAGTATTAAAGATAGTGTCATCGAGATTACGATGCCCGACAAATGCACCCGTGTTGATATCTACGGTGGTCATGGCTTCAGTTTGATCGATAATCAAATAACCACCGGATTTCAGCTCAACCTTGCGCTCCAGCGCACGTTGGATTTCATTCTCAACGTCGAAGAGATCGAAAATCGGTTGGCGTCCACTATAGTGTTCCAGCTTGCTGGTCATCTCCGGGATATATTCCGCAGTAAATTCCAACAATGCTTCATAAGTCAGACGGGAATCGACGCGAATTCGGTCTAACTGAGCATCGGCAAAATCACGCAGAACGCGCTGTGCCAGCGCCAATTCACCATACATCTGGTAGCGCGTTTGTGGGCGCTTCTTACGCTCCATGACCTTCGTCCAGACGCGCTTAAGGTAAGCGGCATCAGAGGCAAGGTCTTCTTCACATACGCCTTCAGCCGCCGTGCGAATGATGAATCCGCCCTGCTCGTCGCAGTAATCCGCCACCACCTTTTTCAGGCGTTCGCGTTCGGTTTCGCTCTCGATTCGCTGAGAAACCCCCACGTGCGAGGCGCCAGGCATAAAGACAAGATAACGAGAAGGAAGCGTGATATCCGTCGTCAGGCGTGCGCCCTTCGTGCCCAGAGGATCTTTCACCACCTGTACCATCAGGTCTTGCCCCTGACGCACCAGTTCGGAGATATCGCGCA
The DNA here is from genome assembly GCF_033341895.1 of Citrobacter sp. HN-141. Taxonomy (NCBI): domain Bacteria; kingdom Pseudomonadati; phylum Pseudomonadota; class Gammaproteobacteria; order Enterobacterales; family Enterobacteriaceae; genus Citrobacter; species Citrobacter sp. HN-141. The sequence continues at coordinate 134,326 of NZ_JAWPBF010000012.1, forward strand.
CAGTGAACTGTTTTTGTTCTTCACCCGCTACGCATTCGGTATGCGGCATGATGTCTGATGCGTGAAGAAATGCGGCTTTATCCAGCCCAATATCTACAAAAGCCGCCTGCATACCCGGAAGTACACGACTTACACGACCTTTGTAGATATTGCCTACGATTCCGCGTCGCGCCTCACGTTCAATATGAATTTCCTGCAAAATACCGCCATCAATGTACGCCACCCGCGTTTCCGATGGCGTTACGTTTACCAACAATTCAGCCGTCATGTTTATCCCTTTTCTCACGCAGTGCGTTAAAATTGCTCAGCAACTCATACGTTTCTACCAGCGGTAAGCCGACTACGGCGTGATAGCTGCCATTGATCTTCCTGACAAAACAGCCACCCAACCCTTGAATACCGTATGCACCTGCTTTATCCATAGGCTCACCGCTGGCAACATAGCCGGCGATGTCCTCATCTGTTAGTGCTCTGAATGTCACTTCCGTCACCACCAGACAGTCCAGGCTGTGCTGGCGATCGGCTAATGCGACAGCCGTCATGACCTGATGCGTTTTGCCTGACAGTTTGTGCAGCATCGCGGCTGCATGGTCGGCATCATGTGGCTTTTCCAGCACTTCGCCATTAAGGATAACAATGGTATCCGCCCCCAGCACAGGTAAATCGCGCTCAGCCAGTGCTACGCCCGCTTGCGCTTTTTCACGCGCCAGACGAACAACATACTGCTGGGCGCTTTCCTGCGGGTGCCGCTGCTCCTCAATTCCAGGAACCAGTCGTTCAAATGTTACGCCAAGCTGGGCCAACAGTTCCTGACGGCGTGGGGAACCTGAAGCAAGATACAGAGTATTCATATCAACCTTATTGCACCGCAAACTGCTGGCGGACTTTACGCATCAGTAAGAATAGCCATGGCCAAAGCACACCATTGACTACACTACTCCAGTACACTTCAGGTCTGAAAGAGACGTTGATCACTAAAAACTCGGCCCAGAAAACAATAATATCCACGACCAGTGATAACAACATAACTACCAGCGCCTGCTGCCAGAGCGCGAGGTTACGGAAGAGCTGAAATTTCAGGGCGACCAGATAAGCAATGATACTCATCGACAATGCCCGTACACCAAGCGTAGAGCCGCTAATGAGATCCAGTATGGCACCCACGACAAATCCTGTGCCCACATTTACGCGATGCGGCAGCGCCAGGATCCAGTACAGCAGAATGAGCAACACCCAGTTTGGCCGGAAAACGAGGATCTCGTCCGGCCAGGGCATGACTTGCAGCAGAAATGCAATAAGGAACGAGAGCCAAATGACCCAACGTCCCTGGTGACGGATGCTTGCCACTTACTGCCCCCCCGGCTTACGCGGAGCAGGTTGTGACGGCGTGGTTGTTGCAGGAACCGGCGTGACACCTGTCGCCGGAGCAGGAACTGGCGCAGGCGGCCCCATGGCATCCGGTGCCGGCAGGACTTGCGGCATCATTTGCATCAGACGTTCATTAGCAACACGGTGCACTTCTTCTGGCGTCATCGGGTTAGCGCCATTGCGATCGGCTCCCCACAGCAGCAGCAGATAACGTAAACGCTGTAAACCCGCCGTCGGACGCGCCTGAATCACGGTGTATGCGCGCTGGGTATCCAGCTTCACAGAGGAAACGACACCGACTGGATAGCCTTCAGGGAAACGCCCACCCAGACCGGAGGTAACCAGCACATCGCCAACGCGAATGTCAGTATTAGCCGGCAGGTGTTCGAGCTGTAGATCGTCCGTGCAGCCGTTACCGGCAGCAATCACGCGGATATCGTTACGCAATACCTGGATTGGCAATGCATGCGTCGCGTCACAAATCAGCAGTACGCGGCTGGTCAGTTTTGCCACCGCAACGACCTGGCCCACAACGCCTTTGTCGCTGATGACCGGCTGCCCCTCATAAACGCCGTTAACACTCCCTTTGTCGATCACAACCTGATCGCTGTAAGGATCGTTAACCGTTGAGATGACCTGCGTCACCATTTTTTGTTCGTCCTGGCGCAGCGGCGATCCCAGCAGCTCACGCAAACGCGCGTTCTCCTGTTTATATTGCCCCAGCATCAGCAGTTCACTGTTTTTCAGCAGCAGTTCCTGACGCAACGCCCGGTTTTCAAGTTCGAGTTGGTCACGAGAAGCCAGCGTTTGCGACACGCCGTCGAGTAATTCACGGGGACCATTAGAGATAAAGTAGAAAGGACTGACGGCGGTATCCATGTACGTTCGGATTTGACTAAACGTACCCAGGCGGCTGTCGGCAATAATAACGCCGAGCGCCACCAGCACCGCCAGAATAAGGCGAATCTGTAGCGACGGGCCACGGCTAAAAATTGGCTTCATAGTCTATGCGTATTCTCGCATCAGAGCGGAAGAGCAACCTATGGCTACCCTTCCTGCATCCGATTACTCTTCGCTGAACAAGTCGCCGCCGTGCATATCGATCATTTCCAGTGCTTTACCGCCACCGCGAGCCACACAGGTCAGCGGATCTTCGGCAACAACAACTGGAATACCGGTCTCTTCCATTAACAGACGGTCAAGGTTACGCAGCAGCGCACCGCCGCCGGTCAGGACCATACCGCGTTCTGAGATGTCAGACGCCAGTTCTGGCGGGCACTGTTCCAGTGCAACCATCACCGCGCTTACGATACCGGTCAGGGGTTCCTGCAGCGCTTCCAGGATCTCGTTAGAGTTCAGGGTAAAGCCACGTGGAACACCTTCTGCCAGGTTACGACCGCGAACTTCGATCTCGCGTACTTCGTCACCAGGATAAGCAGAGCCGATTTCGTGCTTAATACGTTCAGCGGTAGCTTCACCGATCAGAGAGCCGTAGTTACGGCGAACATAATTAATGATGGCTTCGTCGAAGCGGTCGCCACCAATACGTACAGAGGAGGAGTAAACTACGCCGTTCAGAGAGATAACGGCGACTTCAGTGGTACCACCACCGATATCGACAACCATTGAGCCGGTTGCTTCAGAAACTGGCAGGCCCGCACCGATCGCTGCCGCCATCGGCTCTTCGATCAGGAACACTTCACGTGCACCTGCACCCTGAGCGGATTCACGGATGGCACGGCGTTCAACCTGAGTTGCTCCAACCGGTACACACACCAGTACACGCGGGCTTGGGCGCATAAAGCTGTTGCTGTGCACTTGTTTGATAAAGTGCTGGAGCATTTTTTCAGTCACGAAGAAGTCAGCGATAACGCCATCTTTCATTGGGCGAATCGCAGCGATATTGCCCGGCGTACGACCCAGCATCTGCTTCGCATCATGACCTACTGCAGCCACGCTTTTCGGCGAACCGGCACGATCCTGACGAATGGCCACAACGGAAGGCTCATTCAATACGATGCCTTGTCCTTTTACATAAATAAGGGTATTCGCGGTACCCAGGTCAATGGACAGGTCATTGGAAAACATGCCACGAAATTTTTTCAACATACTAAGGGATAATCCTGAAAGCTGGGGCGGAAAACAAAATCCGCTTACTTTACCAACCACACGCAGCAGCGACAAGGCGCAAAAATCATCTGCTACGGTGAAAATTAGTGCAGTTCGTTTCCTTTGTTACAAAACCGGCCTGAGTCCATCAGGGCTGAAAAACTCAGCAGCAGTCCTCGCTTTTGTTTGCAACCTGTCAAAGGTCATTCACCTGCATGTTTGCTGTTACAACCTGGCGAGCAGACAAGCACACCCCCAGAAGGCACAGCGCGCGTTATTCTACGTGAAAACAAATTAAACGGCAGGTTAAACCGAGTATCTTTGCGAATATTTTTTCACGTTTGTGTCAAGTGGCTGTGATGCGGCAAAAAAATCACCCTGCCCACCCGCGACTCCACGTTCTGTCAGGGTATGCCACTCGCTGCGCGAACGAACGCCCGTGGCATAAACCTGTGTTGGCGTTCCGGTACACGTCTCTACCAGGCTCTGAACCAGCAACTGATTTTCCGTTCGCTTATCAATGTTTCTCACCAGACTGGGATGAAGCTTCAACAATTCGACATTCAGCTCTTTGATCCAGCTGGTGCTCACCAACGTTAAACCGGCCTGCGTAACGGCGATACGTACGCCAAGCGCATCCATCAATCGGATAACCGGTTGTAATCGGCTGATGTGTTGACAAACATCTGCCTCAGCAAGTTCAATAATTATGCGTTTACGTAGCGATTTTTCGCACTGCATCAGCGTATCTCGCAGCCAACGCTGAAAACGTGGGCGAATGAGCGATTCAACCGTCGTCTGCATCGCCAGATTTTCCTGCGGCCAGTAACCCAACAGCAGAATGAGACGGCTTAACTGCAGACGGTCATACTCTTCCGCCAGACCAAACTGCAACACCATCGGCATATATTCCGCCGAGATGACCTCTTCATTGCCATCGAAAATACGGCACATAAGCTCGCGATGGTGCACCCGCCCTTCACGCGTTACGGCAGGTTTTTGATAAATTCGCGGTCCGCCCCGACTGAGCATCTGCTCAATCAGCGTTCGCCAGCGCACATTGCCCCGACCTTTTTCCGGCAGAGAGTCGTCATACACCGACCAGCTGTTTCCGCCCTGCAATACTGAATTCCGGGTGGCCGCTTCGGCGTGATCCATAACTTGTTCAGTCGATTGACCGCTGCGACAGACACAAATGCCGATATGAACCATATCGGCACGATCGATCATTTTATTAGCCGGAAGCGCATCTACCGCTTTTAATAATTGCCCGGCTATGCTTTCCGCCTCTTTCAATGTGCGGTGTGGCAGTAGGATAGCAAAATCGCTACGGTGGTAGCGCGCCAGCAACGCGCCCGGATAGCGGGTCATAAAAGTCGACAACAAATTGATCAGCGTTGAGATTTGTTCTTCCGCCTGGGTAATGCCCCAGCTCTCGCGTAGCAGCGTAAAGTCCGGCAGACGAACCATCATCACCACACCATGCGAGCCGACTCTTTCCTGATCTTCCAGCAGCGTCGCCAGTTGGTTATCAAAGAACAAGCGGTTGCTCAGCCCCGTTTTTGTATCCTGCGCGACATAGGAGCGAATTAGCGTATCCAGCCTGCTGCGTTGCTCACGAGCATTTTGAATTTCGGTCAGTAGCATGTCGAGCGCACTACTGGTACGCGCTGGCCACTCATAGACCGTTCCCCGCACGTTCGGTCCACGTTCGCCATTCAGAATGCGCGTTGAACGAATCTCCAGCAGTTCCTGACCTGAAAGTTGACGCTGAAGCCAGCGCACCGACAAAAACAGCATCAGGATAATAAAGCCTATCGCCAGCGTGAGTGGCGCGGTAGTCATCAGCGAATGGAAATAGTTGCCCATCGGATCCTGATAAACCATACGCAGCGACATCCCCGGATGCTTAACCAATGGCACGGTGAGATCGCGATAAAGGTTATTCGTCCCCGCCGGGCGATAACTGCTGGTGCGGGAGTGGTCATACACCACGTTTTCGCCCTGTAGCAGCTCGATACGCACGATATCAACCGAAATCATCAATTCATCAATTTGCGGCGTTAAGGACACAACATCCCGGGTGACCAGATGAGTATCGATCGCCGTCGCCACCGCCTGAACTCGGGTGGTGAACTTATATTGAATAGCGTTATAGAAACTCAGCGAGCAACCTATCAGCGTCACGAAAATCGTTAACCCGGTAAGCAGCGTGACAAAGGCTGAAAATTTCGTCGTTAATCGCATCCTTGTGTTAACTCCGACAGTAATGAATCCGGTGTGAAAGTGAAAAAGCGACACGAAAATGCAAAACTGAACGCGAAATCCGTCAATTTACACAAACAATGTGGGCATACTACCAAATCAGGTATATCTGGCAATTTATTGCGCAGAATCGGCATCATGTTTTAATTAGCGAGTATAGTCTTCACAGATAATTTTCCAATCCACTATATGAATTGAGGACAGGTTATGCAGGCTTTGATCTTAGAACAGCAGGACGGAAAAACCCTCGCATCCGTTCAACCCTTCGACGAAAATCAGCTACCTGAAGGCGATGTGACGGTGGATATTCACTGGTCGAGCCTGAACTATAAAGATGCCCTCGCCATCACCGGCAAGGGTAAAATTATCCGCAATTTTCCGATGATTCCTGGTATCGATTTCGCCGGTACCGTACGCACAAGTGAAGATCCTCGTTTTCATGCAGGTCAGGAAGTCTTACTGACTGGATGGGGCGTGGGTGAGAATCATTGGGGTGGGCTGGCCGAACGCGCTCGTGTGAAAGGCGATTGGCTGGTTGCGCTGCCAAAAGGACTGGATGGTCGCAAAGCCATGGTCATTGGCACCGCCGGTTTTACCGCGATGCTGTGCGTCATGGCGCTTGAAGATGCCGGTATCCGCCCGCAAGACGGCGAAATCATCGTCACCGGTGCCAGCGGTGGCGTAGGCAGTACTGCCGTTGCGCTGCTGCACAAACTGGGTTACCAGGTTGCGGCAGTATCGGGCCGCGAAAGCACCCACGATTACCTGAAAAGCCTGGGTGCCAACCGCATTCTGGGTCGTGATGAGTTTGCTGAATCTCGTCCGCTGGAAAAGCAACTGTGGGCAGGCGCCATTGATACCGTTGGCGACAAAGTGCTGGCAAAAGTACTGGCGCAGATGAACTATGGCGGTTGTGTTGCCGCCTGTGGACTGGCTGGCGGTTTTGCGCTACCCACCACGGTAATGCCGTTTATTCTACGCAACGTGCGCTTACAGGGCGTCGATTCCGTGATGACGCCTCCGGCTCGTCGTGCACAGGCCTGGCAACGTCTGGTTAACGACCTGCCAGAGTCGTTCTATACCCAGGCAGCGACAGAAATCACGCTTGCCGATGCACCGAAGTTCGCCGATGCCATCATCAATAACCAGGTGCAGGGCCGCACGCTGGTGAAGGTGAAATAAAACAATTCGCAGATACAAATTTACATTTAATTAACGAAATTTCGCGGCATATCTCCAGACTCCCTGCCATATTAACTACGCGTCCCCTGTCAGTTATGACGCGTAAGCCGGGAGTCTGTTATGAAGAAATTTCGTCTATTTACAGAAGCCGACGTCACTGACGAGTCGGCTTTTTTTATGCAGCGTCGCCAGGTGCTCAAAGCATTAGGGATAAGCGCTGCCGTGTTGTCTTTGCCCTTTTCTGCCGAGGCCGATCTTCTGAGCTGGTTTAAAGGCAATGACCGTCCGCCCGCGCCTGCCGGTAACCCTCTTGATTTCACCAAGCCGGCAGCCTGGCAAAATACGCTTCCTTTAACACCAGAAGATAAAGTTTCTGGCTATAACAACTTCTACGAGTTCGGCCTCGACAAAGCCGATCCTGCAGCCAATGCCGGCAGTCTGAAAACCGATCCCTGGACGCTGAAAATCAGCGGTGAAGTCACTAAACCGTTGACGCTCGATCATGATGACTTAACCACCCGCTTCCCACTGGAAGAACGTATATATCGAATGCGCTGTGTTGAAGCCTGGTCGATGGTCGTACCGTGGATTGGTTTTCCTTTACATAAGCTGTTAGCGCTGGTTGAACCCACCAGCAATGCAAAATATGTCGCGTTCGAAACACGCTACGCTCCCGAAGAGATGCCGGGACAGAAAGATCGCTTTATTGGCGGCGGGTTAAAATATCCTTATGTTGAAGGGCTGCGTCTGGATGAGGCCATGCATCCGCTCACGCTGCTTACCGTGGGCGTGTATGGCAAGGCACTTCCGCCACAAAATGGTGCCCCTATCCGCTTAACGGTGCCATGGAAATACGGGTTTAAAGGCATTAAGTCGATCGTCAGTATTAAACTGACGCGTGAACGCCCGCCAACCACCTGGAATATCGCTGCGCCCGATGAATACGGTTTTTATGCCAATGTGAATCCTCATGTCGATCATCCCCGCTGGTCACAAGCAACTGAACGCTTCATCGGCGCGGGCGGCATACTGGATGTACAGCGCCAGCCCACGTTGCTGTTTAACGGTTATGCAAAGGAAGTTGCTTCCCTGTACCGGGGTCTCGATCTGCGGGAGAATTTTTAAGTGCGCCTGACGGCAAAACAGATTACCTGGCTGAAAGTTTGCCTGCATCTTGCCGGACTTTTACCGTTTCTCTGGCTATTTTGGGCGGTAAATCATGGGGGACTGAGCGCCGATCCGGTCAAAGACATTCAGCACTTTACCGGTCGGACAGCTCTGAAATTCTTACTGGCTACCTTGCTGGTCGCGCCGTTGGCGCGCTACGCTAAACAGCCATTATTGATACGCACTCGCCGCCTGTTAGGGCTATGGTGTTTCGCATGGGCGACGTTACATTTAACCAGCTATGCACTCCTCGAGTTGGGTATTAATAATCTGGCGCTGTTAGGACGGGAATTAATCACGCGACCTTATTTGATGCTGGGCATTGTCAGCTGGGTCATATTATTCGCCCTCACATTAACATCCACGCAGTCGGCGCAGCGAAAGCTGGGTAAAAACTGGCAGTATCTGCACAACTTCGTCTATCTTGTGGCGATCCTGGCACCCATACATTATCTGTGGTCGGTAAAAATTATCTCCCCGCAACCGATTATTTATGCCGCACTTGCAGCGCTACTGTTAGCCTGCCGCTATAAGAAGTTTCGCCAGTGGTGGCGGTAGTTTCACGATATGTGCAGTACGTTGCAAAACACGGACGAACCCATGTTCTTTACATGCCAGCGGTTGATTATCTTCCCTGATAAGACCAGTATTTAGCTGCCAATTGCTACGAAATCGTTATAATGTGCGACCTTGCTATCCCCGGTAGCGTTTTTACAGCGCAGAAAGGGTGACAATCGCATATTGAAGGTATATTTTGTCTTTTACCCGAAAATGGCAGAAGATAGCCGCACAATGACTAACAAGTCTGGCAATCTCACTTAAAGGCAACCGCACCCAGTGCAATGCCTGAGATGCGTGGCATCTTGTCACTCACTGTTATAAAAATGCTATACAGACGGCGCTAAAACGCCTGTCACAATCTCACTAAACAAAGAGTACGGAACCCACTCATGGATATTCGTAAGATTAAAAAACTGATCGAGCTGGTTGAAGAATCAGGCATCTCCGAACTGGAAATTTCTGAAGGCGAAGAGTCTGTACGCATCAGCCGTGCGGCGCCAACTGCAAGTTTTCCAATGATGCAACAGGCTTATGCTGCACCAGTGATGCAGCAGCCGGCTCTGTCTAACGCTGTTGCACAGACTGCTACTCCAAGTATGGAAGCACCGGCAGCAGCGGAAATCAGTGGTCACATCGTACGCTCCCCAATGGTTGGTACGTTCTACCGCACCCCGAGCCCGGATGCGAAAGCATTCATCGAAATCGGCCAGAAAGTGAATGCGGGCGATACCCTGTGCATCGTTGAAGCCATGAAAATGATGAACCAGATCGAAGCCGACAAATCCGGCGTAGTGAAAGCGATTCTGGTAGAAAGCGGTCAACCAGTAGAATTTGACGAGCCGCTGGTCGTCATCGAATAACGAGGCGAACATGTTGGATAAAATTGTCATCGCTAACCGTGGTGAGATTGCCCTGCGTATTCTTCGTGCCTGTAAAGAACTGGGCATCAAGACTGTCGCGGTGCACTCAAGCGCGGATCGCGATTTAAAACACGTATTGCTGGCGGATGAGACGGTCTGTATTGGCCCGGCTCCGTCCGTTAAAAGCTATCTGAACATCCCGGCTATCATTAGCGCCGCTGAAATCACCGGCGCAGTGGCAATCCACCCGGGTTATGGCTTCCTCTCTGAGAACGCCAACTTTGCTGAACAGGTAGAACGCTCTGGTTTTATCTTCATCGGCCCGAAAGCCGACACTATCCGTCTGATGGGTGACAAAGTGTCCGCGATTACTGCGATGAAGAAAGCTGGCGTACCGACCGTTCCAGGCTCTGACGGCCCGCTGGGCGACGACATGGACGCTAACCGCGCGCATGCCAAACGCATCGGCTATCCGGTAATCATCAAAGCCTCCGGCGGCGGCGGCGGTCGCGGTATGCGCGTCGTGCGCAGCGATGCTGAACTGGCGCAATCCATCTCCATGACCAAAGCGGAAGCGAAAGCCGCTTTCAGCAACGACATGGTCTACATGGAGAAATACCTGGAAAACCCACGCCACATCGAAATTCAGGTGCTGGCAGACGGTCAGGGTAACGCGATTTATCTGGCTGAACGTGACTGCTCCATGCAGCGTCGTCACCAGAAAGTCGTCGAAGAAGCACCTGCGCCGGGTATCACCCCGGAACTACGTCGCTATATCGGCGAGCGTTGCGCCAAAGCGTGTGTTGATATCGGCTATCGCGGGGCGGGTACTTTCGAGTTCCTGTTCGAAAACGGCGAGTTCTACTTCATTGAGATGAACACCCGTATTCAGGTTGAACACCCGGTCACTGAGATGATCACTGGCGTTGACCTGATCAAAGAACAGCTGCGTATCGCTGCTGGACAGCCGCTGTCCATCAAGCAGGACGAAGTTGTGGTTAAAGGCCATGCGGTAGAATGCCGTATCAACGCCGAAGACCCGAACACCTTCCTGCCAAGCCCGGGCAAAATCACGCGTTTCCACGCGCCGGGTGGCTTTGGTGTGCGTTGGGAGTCTCATATTTACGCAGGCTACACTGTACCTCCGTACTATGACTCAATGATCGGTAAGCTGATTTGCTACGGTGAAAACCGTGATGTGGCAATCGCCCGTATGAAAAACGCATTGCAGGAACTGATCATCGACGGCATCAAAACCAACGTTGATCTGCAGATCCGCATCATGAATGACGAGCACTTCCAGCACGGTGGAACCAACATCCACTATCTGGAGAAAAAGCTCGGACTTCAGGAAAAGTAAGCACGCGTTAACCGAAAAGGCCGGAAATTCCGGCCTTTTGTTTTTCTCCCCTCCCATACGTGCCATAGGGTACAATCCCCGCTTTCTTTATCCACAAGGGACAAAAAATGGACGCTCGTTTTGTTCAGGCCCATAAAGAGGCGCGCTGGGCGCTGTGGCTGACCCTTTTATATCTTGCCACATGGTTGGTGGCCGCTTACTTACCAGATTCAACGCTGGGTTTTACCGGCTTACCGCACTGGTTCGAAATGGCCTGCCTGCTTACGCCGCTGGTTTTCATAGTACTGTGCTGGGCGATGGTCAAGTTTATCTATCGCGACATTCCGCTGGAGGATGACGATGCAGCTTGAAGTGATTTTGCCGCTGGTTGCCTATCTTCTGGTGGTGTTCGGTCTATCGGTTTACGCCATGAGAAAGCGCACGACCGGCACTTTCCTGAATGAATATTTCCTCGGCAGCCGCTCGATGGGCGGGGTCGTATTGGCCATGACGCTAACCGCAACCTACATTAGCGCAAGCTCCTTTATTGGTGGTCCCGGTGCGGCATACAAATACGGGCTGGGCTGGGTGCTGCTGGCGATGATCCAGCTACCCGCCGTCTGGCTTTCGCTGGGTATTCTCGGTAAGAAATTCGCTATTCTGGCGCGACGCTATAATGCCGTAACCCTCAACGATATGCTGTTTGCCCGCTATCAAAGCCGGTTACTGGTCTGGCTGGCGAGCCTTAGCCTGCTGGTCGCCTTCGTTGGGGCGATGACGGTACAGTTCATCGGCGGCGCACGTTTGCTGGAAACGGCTGCGGGTGTTCCTTACGAAACTGGCCTGCTGATCTTTGGCGTCAGTATTGCGCTCTACACGGCGTTTGGCGGATTCCGCGCCAGCGTACTGAACGACACGATGCAGGGCATGGTGATGCTGATTGGCACGATAGTCCTGCTGGTAGGCGTCGTCCATGCTGCCGGTGGCCTTAGCCATGCGGTTGAAACCCTGCAAACCATCGATCCTAAACTGGTATCACCACAAGGCGCAGATGACATTTTATCACCCACATTTATGACATCGTTCTGGGTGCTGGTGTGCTTTGGCGTGATTGGACTGCCGCATACGGCGGTACGCTGCATCTCCTATAAAGACAGTAAAGCGGTACACCGTGGGATTATCATCGGCACTATCGTGGTGGCAATCCTGATGTTTGGCATGCATCTGGCGGGCGCGTTGGGACGTGCGGTGATCCCTGACCTGACGGTACCGGATCTGGTGATCCCGACTCTGATGGTAAAAGTGTTACCGCCGTTTGCCGCTGGGATCTTCCTGGCCGCGCCGATGGCCGCGATCATGTCAACGATCAATGCCCAATTGCTGCAAAGTTCCGCTACGATCATTAAAGATCTTTATCTGAACATGCGCCCGGAACAACTAAAAAATGAAACGCGTCTGAAGCGCATGTCCGCTGTGATCACCTTGCTGCTGGGCGCGTTACTGCTGCTGGCCGCCTGGAAACCGCCAGAGATGATTATCTGGCTCAACCTGCTGGCGTTTGGCGGGCTGGAAGCGGTCTTCCTGTGGCCGCTGGTGCTGGGCCTGTACTGGGAGCGGGCGAACGCCGCAGGCGCATTGAGCGCCATGATTGTCGGCGGCGTGTTATATGCCGTACTTGCTACCTTTAACGTTCAGTACCTGGGCTTCCATCCAATCGTGCCCTCGTTGCTGATAAGTTTGCTGGCTTTCCTGGTCGGAAACCGTTTCGGTTCTACCGTCCCGCAAGCTGCCATATTGACTACTGATAAATAAAGAGTTTTGCCATGCCATGGATCCAACTGAAACTGAACACAACGGGTGCGAACGCAGAAGAGTTAAGCGATGCACTGATGGAAGCAGGCGCTGTTTCCATCACTTTCCAGGATACGCATGATACGCCGGTGTTCGAGCCTCTGCCGGGCGAAACTCGCCTGTGGGGCGATACCGATGTCATTGGTCTGTTCGATGCCGAAACCGACATGAAAGAAGTGGTTGCGATTCTGGAACAGCATCCGCTTCTGGGCGAAGGCTTCGTGCATAAAATCGAACAGCTTGAAGATAAAGACTGGGAACGCGAATGGATGGACAACTTCCACCCGATGCGCTTTGGTGAACGTCTGTGGATTTGCCCGAGCTGGCGTGATGTCCCGGATGAGAACGCCGTCAACGTGATGCTGGACCCTGGTCTGGCGTTTGGCACAGGCACTCACCCAACGACCTCTCTGTGCCTGCAATGGCTCGATGGTCTCGACCTTAACGGTAAAACGGTTATCGACTTTGGCTGCGGCTCCGGCATCCTGGCAATTGCAGCGCTGAAACTCGGCGCAGCAAAAGCGATTGGTGTCGATATCGATCCGCAGGCCATTCAGGCAAGCCGCGATAACGCCCAGCGTAATGGCGTATCTGACCGCCTGGAACTGTACCTGCCGAAAGACCAGCCAGAAGCGATGAAGGCCGACGTCGTGGTCGCCAACATCCTGGCAGGCCCATTACGTGAACTGGCGCCATTAATCAGCGTCCTGCCCGTTGAAGGCGGTTTGCTGGGGCTTTCCGGGATTCTGGCCAGCCAGGCGGAAAGCGTTTGCGAAGCCTATGCCGATCTCTTTACGCTCGATCCGGTTATCGAGAAAGAAGAGTGGTGCCGCATTACCGGTCAGAAAAAATAATCCTTTCTCGTGGCCTCTCTGTAGGCCACGTTTTCCTTTTTTTTGTACCTCCCCCACCACCGTCGCAATGCCAGAGCAACTCACCTAACTACCATCCAGGCGGGTCTAAAGGCCCCGACCGATGATACTGTGGCCATTGATGGCACACCTGGTACACAAAGATGCGAAAGGCGATGTTGCTGTCTTCGCGGTAATGTTTGATGTCGGCACTGAAAACGCAGAATTGAATACGCTGTGGACCGTGATGCCCGAAAAAGCTGAGCAGAATATCAACGTAACATTGTCGAGCAACCCTCAGAAAACTCTACGATCATGTTCTGAAATGCGAGCATAGTCACACTATGTCACAATAATCTGCTGATTAATTCAGCAGATTATCTTGTCAGATCGCCTGACCTCGAAGAAAAAATGAGAAGTTACGCAAAATTATATGCGTATATAAAATCGACACATTTTTATAATGCAATGATTTATATGATTAATTATTTTCACCCGCTCAGATTTACGGCAATTCATTGATCCACCTCAGTGGATTGGTCAAAGTTTGGCCTTTCATCTCATGCAAAAAATGCGTAATATACGCCGCCTTGCAGTCACAGTATGGTCATTTCTTAACTCATGCGCATCGGACAATACCAGCTCAGAAATCGCCTGATCGCAGCACCTATGGCTGGCATCACTGACAGACCATTCAGGACGCTGTGCTATGAGATGGGAGCAGGATTGACGGTATCCGAGATGATGTCTTCTAACCCGCAGGTTTGGGAAAGCGACAAATCTCGTTTACGTATGGTGCACGTTGATGAGCCAGGAATTCGCACGGTGCAAATCGCCGGTAGCGACCCTGTTGAGATGGCTGATGCCGCACGTATTAACGTGGAAAGCGGCGCCCAGATTATTGATATCAATATGGGGTGTCCGGCTAAAAAAGTGAATCGCAAGCTCGCAGGTTCAGCCCTCTTGCAGTACCCGGATTTAGTGAAATCGATACTAACCGAGGTCGTCAATGCAGTGGACGTTCCTGTCACACTCAAGATTCGCACCGGCTGGGCTCCGGAACACCGTAACTGCGTAGAGATTGCCCAACTGGCTGAAGACTGTGGCATTCAGGCTCTGACCATTCATGGACGCACCCGCGCCTGTTTGTTCAATGGAGATGCTGAGTACGACAGTATTCGGGCAGTTAAGCAGAAAGTTTCCATTCCGATTATCGCGAATGGCGACATTACTGACCCGCATAAAGCCAGAGCTGTACTCGACTATACGGGGGCGGATGCCCTGATGATAGGACGTGCAGCTCAGGGAAGACCCTGGATCTTTCGGGAAATCCAGCATTATCTGGACACTGGGGAGCTGCTGCCCCCGCTGCCTCTGGCAGAGGTGAAGCGCTTGCTTTGTGCGCATGTTCGGGAATTGCACGACTTTTATGGTCAGGCAAAAGGGTACCGAATTGCGCGTAAACACGTATCCTGGTATCTCCAGGAACACGCTCCGGATGACCAGTTTCGGCGCACATTCAACGCCATTGAAGATTCCAGCGAACAGCTGGCGGCGTTGGAGGCATACTTCGAAAATTTTGCGTAAACAGAAATAAAGAGCTGACAGAACTATGTTCGAACAACGCGTAAATTCTGACGTACTGACCGTTTCTACCGTTAACTCTCAGGATCAGGTAACTCAAAAACCCCTGCGTGACTCGGTTAAACAGGCACTGAAGAACTATTTTGCTCAATTGAATGGTCAGGATGTTAACGATCTCTATGAGCTGGTACTGGCTGAAGTAGAACAGCCCCTGTTGGACATGGTGATGCAATACACCCGCGGTAACCAGACCCGTGCTGCCCTGATGATGGGCATCAACCGTGGTACGCTGCGTAAAAAACTGAAAAAATACGGCATGAACTGATACTAATCAGCGAAATGTTTGTTTTAAAAGGCGCTACTCGGCATGGGGAAGCGCCTTTTTTATTCGCGTCACACGGGGGCTTTGGTGATGAAAGCAAGATGTGAACCTGTTTACTTTGGTGATGAATCCAAAAAGATAATCCAGGGTGATGCGCTGACTGAACTGAAAAAACTGCCGTCTGAAAGCATCGATCTGATCTTTGCCGACCCACCTTATAACATCGGGAAAGACTTTGACGGGTTGGTAGAATCCTGGGACGAAGAGAGCTTTCTGGCCTCGCTGTTCGAGTGCATTGATGAATGCCATCGAATATTAAAGCCACAAGGCACCATGTACATCATGAACAGTACGGAGAACATGCCGTACATCGATCTCAAATGCCGACAGCTTTTTACCATCAAAAGCCGTATTGTGTGGGCCTATGATAGCTCAGGAGTACAGGCCAAAAAGTACTTTGGCTCCATGTATGAACCGATCCTGATGATGGTCAAAGACCCCAAAAGCTATACATTTAACCGTGATGATATTTTGGTTGAAGCGAAAACCGGGGCGAAACGCGCGCTGATCGATTACAGAAAGAACCCACCTCAGCCCTACAACCAGAAAAAAGTACCCGGTAATGTCTGGGAGTTTCCACGCGTTCGCTACCTGATGGATGAATACGAAAACCACCCGACCCAAAAACCTAAAGCCCTGCTGGAACGCATCATTTTGGCCTCCTCGAACCCAAACGACTGGGTGTTAGATCCGTTCGCGGGTAGCTTCACTACCGGGGCAACGGCAGTGGATTTAGGGCGCCAGTTTATTGGTATTGAAATCAATAATGAATACGTAAAAATGGGACTACGGCGACTGCGTATTAGCTCCCATTTCTCAGAGAATGAGCTTGCAAAGGTGAAAAAGCGCAAGACGAAAAACCTGTCTAAAAAGAATCGATTACCGGAAAAGAGCGGTGGGATTTCAGCAAAGTAAAAGCATTGTAAGTCTGCTTTTCAGCTTTTAGATTTCGTGTATATTCCCTGCACGCTTGGGCATGAATACACAGGATTTGGTAATGATTCGCAAGTATTGGTGGCTGGTTGTTTTTGCTGTCTTTGTTTTTCTTTTTGATGCACTACTCATTCAGTGGATAGAGTTGATGACAACAGAGCACGACAAGTGCCGAAATATGAACTCAGTGAATCCCCTCAAGCTGGTCAATTGCGTCGACCTCGAATAGTGCGCCCGGTGCTTACCGTTTTGTAACTGCCGTCAGTCCATGGCGGCAGAAACTAGCCAGCCTGATCCTCACCCTGAATCAATTGCAGCATGCAACCATCAGGGCTTAACATTTTTAATACATTATCGACTAATACAGGTGCTTGTTGGTAGAGATCATAACTCGCTGGATTCATTAACCAGTTTTTTATTATTCCGCTAAAACTGCCATGCAAAATAATGATGATAACGTCTAAATCAAGGCTGGTAGCGATCAAATTGTTAACCGCACACTGCTGCAAAGACTCACGAATACTTTGGTGACTCAGTCCTATTTTATCGCGAATCGCCTGCTCTGATATCATATCGTTATGAAATTCACATTTATGATATAAAATTTGCATTAATGCCTGCTGACGGGGATTCTCAGCAATATATTGCAAACCGACAACTAATTTCTCACGCAACCGCTGTAAAGGATTATCTCCCCAACGACCAATGAGTTTTTCCTGAATAAGGTTGCGGAGAGGAGGTTGTTGTAACCATAGCTCATTAAACAGCTGGGTCTTATTTTCAAAATGCCAGTAAAGTGCCCCCCGCGTCACGTTGGCGGCGTCCGCAATGTCGTTTAGCGTTGTATTGCCTACGCCACGCGCGGCAAACTGCGCTATCGCTGTTTCAATCAGGAGCTGGCGCGTTTTGAGGGCATCAGCTTTCGTTTTTCTGGCCATAGTTCCGAATGCCTAAGACAGAGTAGAGAATGATTAACTTTCTTATTTAATATTTACTATACGGAATAAATGTATCACCTGGCGATTGTTTAAACGAGTTCTAAACTATTTCATTTTGCTGATTACACACAAATAATCAAAACAAATAAACAACGCCAACACATTCACCAATCAGATAATCATTTCAATATGTATTTATACGCATCATAACATTGCGATTAACGACATAATAAGTCAGTAGCTGATTACTCTTTTTTGTTTTTACGTGCCGTGCATCGCCCCCATAAATAAGTATTACTTACATCGCAAGCTAATAATTTGTAGGATAGCCAACTATTATTTTTTGTGCACGTTATCTCCCTCGCCTCACCCGGTAAATAACGAGCTTTCGGTTTTTTAAGGAATAGTAATGACGAAAAATGCCAGGTTCTCACTCCTGCCCTCATTCATCATCATCTCCGCTGCATTACTCGCCGGTTGTAACGATCAGGGGGATACACAAGCTCATCCTGCCGAGCCACAGGTTACTGTCCATGTCGTTGAGTCGGCCCCTTTAGCCGTAACAACTGAACTGCCGGGACGAACGACCTCATTCCGTATTGCGGAAGTCCGCCCTCAGGTCAGCGGGATTGTACTTAAACGGAATTTCACCGAAGGGAGTGATGTTGAAGCAGGACAATCGCTCTATCAGATCGACCCCGCAACCTACCAGGCAGACTATGACAGCGCCAAAGGTGAGCTGGCGAAGAGTGAAGCGGCTGCTGCAATTGCGCATTTAACCGTGAAACGCTACATCCCGCTGGTCGGCACAAAGTACATCAGCCAACAAGAGTACGATCAGGCCATTGCTGATGCGCGTCAGGCAGATGCTTCTGTTACTGCAGCAAAAGCAGCCGTTGAAAGCGCTCGCATTAATCTTGCCTACACCAAAGTCACATCGCCAATTAGCGGGCGTATCGGTAAATCCAACGTCACTGAAGGGGCGCTGGTCACCAATGGTCAGGCAACAGAGTTAGCTACCGTTCAGCAACTTGATCCTATTTATGTCGATGTCACGCAGTCCAGCAACGACTTTATGCGCCTCAAGCAATCCATTGAACAAGGTAGCCTGCATAAAGACAGCACCAGCAGCGCTGTTGAACTGGTGATGGAAAATGGCCAGGCCTACCCGCTGAAAGGCTCTTTGCAATTTTCTGACGTTACGGTTGATGAAAGCACCGGCTCCATCACCCTCAGAGCCGTGTTCCCTAACCCGCAGCACACCCTGTTACCAGGCATGTTTGTTCGCGCGCGTATCGATGAAGGTGTACAGCCCAATGCCATTCTCGTTCCACAACAGGGTGTAACGCGTACTCCGCGTGGTGATGCCACAGTGATGGTCGTTAACGACAAGAGCCTGGTTGAGCCTCGTGCCGTTGTCGCCGCGCAAGCTATTGGCGACAAATGGCTGATTAGCGACGGTTTAAAACCCGGCGATAAAGTCATCGTGAGCGGCTTACAGAAAGCACGCCCTGGCGTGCAGGTTAAAGCCACTACCGATGCCCCGGCAGCAGCTGCGGCGCAATAAGGTAAGCGGACATGGCAAACTTTTTTATTAGGCGACCTATCTTTGCCTGGGTGCTGGCCATTATTCTAATGATGGCGGGTGCTTTGGCGATCATGCAACTGCCCGTGGCGCAGTACCCTACCATCGCGCCCCCTGCCGTAGCGATTTCCGCAACCTACCCTGGTGCGGATGCACAGACGGTTCAGGACACAGTAACGCAGGTTATCGAACAGAACATGAACGGTATCGATAACCTGATGTATATGTCCTCCACCAGCGATTCAGCCGGGAGTGTGACCATCACACTGACGTTCCAGTCTGGGACCGACCC
Organism: Citrobacter sp. HN-141; assembly: GCF_033341895.1. NCBI lineage: Bacteria > Pseudomonadati > Pseudomonadota > Gammaproteobacteria > Enterobacterales > Enterobacteriaceae > Citrobacter > Citrobacter sp. HN-141. Next base: position 153,593 of record NZ_JAWPBF010000012.1, read on the forward strand.
CGATATCGCGCAGGTCCAGGTGCAAAATAAGTTGCAGCTCGCCACACCGCTTCTGCCGCAGGAAGTCCAGCAGCAAGGTATCAGTGTTGAGAAATCGAGTAGCAGCTTTTTGATGGTTGCGGGTTTTGTTTCTGACAATCCGCAAACTACACAGGATGACATCTCCGATTACGTTGCCTCTAACGTTAAAGACACCATCAGTCGTCTGAACGGCGTTGGCGACGTGCAGCTGTTTGGTGCTCAGTACGCCATGCGCATCTGGCTGGATGCAAACTTGCTGAACAAGTACAAACTCACACCAGTCGATGTCATTAATCAGTTAAAAGTACAGAACGATCAGATAGCCGCAGGTCAGTTAGGTGGTACGCCGGCATTGCCTAATCAGCAGCTTAATGCCTCGATCATTGCGCAAACACGCCTTAAAGATCCAGCAGAGTTCGGCAAAGTCACCTTACGGGTGAACAGTGATGGCTCTGTTGTTCATCTGAAAGATGTCGCACGTATTGAGCTGGGCGGTGAAAACTATAATGTTGTTGCTCGCATTAACGGTAAACCAGCATCCGGTCTCGGTATTAAACTGGCCACCGGCGCAAACGCACTGGATACCGCTAACGCCATCAAAGCCAAGTTGGTTGAACTGCAACCGTTCTTCCCGCAGGGAATGAAGGTCGTCTATCCGTACGACACGACGCCGTTTGTTACGATCTCTATTCACGAAGTGGTAAAAACGCTTTTTGAAGCGATCGTGCTGGTCTTCCTGGTCATGTATTTGTTCCTGCAAAACATCCGGGCAACGCTCATTCCGACCATCGCTGTCCCCGTCGTATTGTTGGGAACATTTGCCGTCCTTGCCGCGTTTGGCTACTCGATAAATACCCTAACGATGTTCGGGATGGTGCTCGCCATCGGCTTGTTGGTTGATGACGCGATAGTCGTGGTGGAAAACGTTGAACGTGTGATGATGGAAGATAATCTCCCGCCGAAAGAGGCGACAGAAAAATCCATGTCACAAATTCAGGGAGCCCTGGTCGGTATCGCCATGGTGCTGTCTGCGGTATTTATCCCAATGGCCTTCTTTGGCGGTTCCACTGGGGCAATTTACCGACAGTTCTCAATCACGATTGTTTCTGCAATGGCGCTTTCGGTGCTGGTCGCCTTGATTCTGACGCCGGCACTGTGTGCAACATTACTGAAGCCCGTCTCTGCCGATCATCACGAGAAAAAAAGCGGCTTCTTTGGTTGGTTTAACGCCAAATTTGACCACAGCGTCAACCATTACACCAATAGCGTCAGTGGGATCATTCGCAAAACGGGGCGTTACCTGGTGGTGTATCTGGTCATTGTGATTGGGATGGCTGTACTCTTCATGCGGCTTCCAACCTCTTTCTTGCCAGAGGAAGATCAGGGCGTATTCCTGACAATGATTCAGCTCCCGGCAGGTGCAACTCAAGAACGCACTCAGAAAGTGCTGGATCAGGTCACTCACTACTACCTGAACAATGAAAAAGCGAATGTCGAGAGCGTCTTTACGGTTAACGGCTTTAGCTTCAGCGGTCAGGGACAAAACTCAGGGATGGCGTTCGTCAGCCTCAAACCCTGGGAAGAACGTAGCGGTAGCGAGAATAACGTTGAATCCGTTATTGCCCGCGCAACCCGGGCATTTAGTCAGATTCGCGATGGTTTAGTGTTCCCGTTCAACATGCCAGCCATTGTTGAGCTGGGTACGGCAACCGGTTTTGACTTTGAACTGATTGACCAGGGCGGGCTGGGACATGCCGCACTAACCCAAGCACGTAACCAGCTGCTGGGCATGGTTGCAAAACACCCTGACCTGCTGGTGCGCGTACGCCCTAACGGTCTTGAGGATACCGCGCAATTCAAGCTGGATGTCGATCAGGAAAAAGCACAAGCACTGGGTGTTTCATTATCTGATATCAACGAAACCATCTCTGCCGCCTTGGGGGGCTATTACGTCAATGACTTCATTGACCGTGGCCGCGTGAAAAAAGTGTACGTCCAGGCAGATGCTAAATTCCGTATGTTGCCGGAGGACATCAATAATCTGTATGTCCGCAGCGCCAATGGCGAAATGGTGCCATTTTCTACATTCAGTTCAGCACATTGGATTTACGGCTCGCCACGATTGGAACGTTACAATGGTATGCCATCAATGGAATTGCTGGGAGAAGCTGCGCCAGGCAGGAGTACCGGTGAGGCAATGGCCTTGATGGAAAGCCTTGCGGAAAAACTACCAAATGGTATCGGTCATGACTGGACGGGAATGTCCTATCAGGAACGACTGTCAGGCAACCAGGCTCCGGCGCTGTATGCCATCTCGCTGATCGTCGTCTTCCTTTGCCTTGCGGCATTGTATGAGAGCTGGTCGATTCCATTCTCTGTCATGCTTGTTGTACCGCTCGGTGTTGTTGGAGCATTGCTGGCAGCGTCACTTCGCGGGATGAATAACGACGTGTACTTCCAGGTGGGACTGCTAACGACCATCGGACTCTCTGCCAAAAACGCCATCCTGATCGTCGAATTTGCCAAAGACCTGATGGACAAAGAAGGCAAAGGGTTGATCGAAGCCACTCTCGAGGCTTCCCGCATGCGTCTTCGCCCTATCCTGATGACATCCCTGGCGTTTATTCTCGGGGTTATGCCTCTGGTTATCAGCCACGGTGCAGGTAGCGGTGCGCAGAATGCTGTTGGTACTGGTGTTATGGGAGGGATGCTCACTGCAACATTGTTAGCGATCTTCTTCGTTCCCGTCTTCTTCGTTGTCGTTAAACGGCGTTTTAGCCGGCACCACGATTAATTTGTAAAATAAAGGCGTCCATGGACGCCTTTTTACATGATGATGAGTTCTTTATTTATTAATAAGATAGACATTTAATTCTGCTAAAACATTGCAGAAAAAACTTTCAGGCGCGCCCATTTTATCCATTATTTTTACAATCCACATGAATTGAGATTATTCCTCATGTCAGTCTTTTTTTAAGCAGTGGTAAAATAGCGGTCGAGTTCGCAGATGGCTGAGCGTTTGTCTTTGCTCAATTAGCGAAACGCTTATTTTTGAGGTAACACCATGAAAAGATTAATACCCGTTGCACTGCTTACCGCATTACTGGCTGGCTGTGCACACGATTCCCCTTGCGTGCCTGTCTATGACGATCAAGGGCGTCTGGTTCATACCAACACCTGTATGAAAGGTACCACACAGGATAACTGGGAAACTGCAGGCGCGATAGCCGGTGGTGCAGCCGCAGTTGCCGGCTTGACGCTTGGGATAGTTGCCTTGACGAAATAAATAATCATAAAAGCGCGGCCGTTGCCGCGCTTTTATCCATAATGATTAAATCTTTATATAAGACAAAACGTTGGTTCATAGCATCGCTCATAAAATAAAATTATTATAGATTCGCTTCACATATCCATGATCTCAAATTAGCATTTTCTCTATTCTTCGTTATAACGCTCATCCCTTTCATTATTCTCACGCTACGGATATTCACGCCCGAAATTGTTATCTTGCGTCCTGTCTGAAATTTAAATATTTTGCGCTGAAATGTGGCTTACGCTTCAATTTTGCACCACTTCGGGGCGCTGCATTTATTTTTTCCTGTCTACACTCTGCATATTGCGCCGAATAATCGTGCGCAAAAACCTGGCACTACCTTTGCTTAGAAGAGTATGGCCAAAGCCACAGACAGGTAAAAGACGTTTGTAGAACGTTTCCATAACAATAATTCCTCCACACAGGATGCTCTATGAAAAAGATGATAATAGCCAGCCTGGCTGCGGCCGGCGTGCTGCTTGCGGTTGCAAATCAGGCACATGCCGGCGCAACTCTCGATGCCGTAAAGAAAAAGGGTTTTGTGCAATGTGGTATCAGTGATGGCCTGCCTGGTTTTTCTTACGCTGATGCAAGCGGTAAATTCTCTGGTATTGATGTCGATGTATGTCGTGGCGTTGCCGCTGCCGTATTTGGTGATGACAGCAAAGTAAAATATACCCCACTCACCGCCAAAGAGCGCTTCACCGCGTTACAGTCTGGTGAGGTCGATATGCTTTCCCGTAATACCACATGGACTTCCTCTCGTGATGCGGGGATGGGCATGTCTTTTACTGGCGTAACCTATTACGACGGCATTGGTTTTCTCACCCATAATAAAGCGGGTCTGAAGAGCGCTAAAGAACTGGATGGCGCTACGGTTTGTATTCAGGCAGGAACAGATACTGAACTGAATGTGGCCGACTACTTTAAAGCCAACAACATGAAGTATACCCCTGTCACCTTTGACCGTTCTGATGAGTCCGCTAAAGCGCTGGAATCAGGGCGCTGCGATACGCTTGCTTCCGACCAGTCTCAGTTGTACGCCCTGCGGATCAAACTGAGCAACCCCGCAGAATGGATTGTACTGCCAGAAGTTATTTCTAAAGAACCACTGGGGCCAGTCGTGCGTCGTGGTGACGACGAGTGGTTCTCGATTGTTCGCTGGACGTTGTTCGCTATGCTGAACGCCGAAGAGATGGGTGTTAACTCGAAAAATGTTGACGAAAAAGCGGCAAATCCGGCAACACCGGATATGGCGCACCTGTTAGGTAAAGAGGGGGACTATGGCAAGGATCTGAAACTTGATAACAAATGGGCTTACAACATTATCAAGCAGGTAGGTAACTACTCGGAGATCTTTGAACGTAACGTTGGATCGGAAAGCCCGCTGAAGATCAAGCGTGGACAGAACAACCTCTGGAATAACGGTGGCATTCAGTATGCACCACCCGTGCGCTAATGCGCAGTGATGCAACGAGCGCCGCAACTGCGGCGCTCAGCCCAGAGTCATAGTTACCGAGGTTTTCTTATGTCCCATCGCAGCTCAAACGTAAAAGGATCGTTATCCTTTTCTAACCCTGCGGTCCGCGCCTGGTTATTTCAAATACTCGCTGTGATTGCAGTCGTTAGCATTGCGGTCTATCTCATTCATAACACTATTAATAACCTGAGCAGTCGCGGTATTACCTCGGGCTTTTCTTTTCTCGAACGCAGTGCCGGATTTGGTATCGTTCAGCATCTGATTGATTACGAGCAAGGCGATACATATGGCCGCGTCTTTATCGTCGGTCTGCTTAATACACTGTTAGTCTCCGCATTGTGCATTGTTTTCGCATCATTTCTCGGCTTTTTTCTCGGACTGGCACGGCTGTCGGATAACTGGTTACTGCGAAAGCTCTCTACGATTTATATCGAAACGTTCCGCAATATCCCGCCATTGCTGCAGATCTTCTTTTGGTATTTTGCCGTATTACGGAATTTGCCCGGACCGCGGCAGGCTGTTAGTACCCTGGATCTGGTCTTTCTGAGCAATCGTGGGCTCTACATTCCGGCACCACAGATGGGAGAAGGACTGATTACCTTCTGTGCCGCAATCGTGATTGCCGTCATCATCACCATTGGATTATTTCGCTTCAACAAAATGCACCAGACCAAAACAGGCCAGTTACGCCGAACATGGCCAACAGCCCTGGTGCTAATCGTGTTCCTACCGATGATTTCACATTGGATTTTCGGTGCGGCGCTGCACTGGGATATCCCTGAACTGCGCGGGTTTAACTTCCGTGGCGGTATGGTGCTTATTCCAGAATTGGCCGCCCTGACACTGGCGCTTTCTGTATACACCTCTGCATTTATTGCTGAAATTATCCGGGCGGGGATACAGGCAGTCCCTTATGGGCAGCATGAAGCGGCACGTTCTCTGGGCCTACCAAACCGGGTAACCCTGCGGCAGGTCATCATCCCACAGGCGTTGCGTGTCATTATTCCCCCACTGACGAGTCAGTATCTGAATATCGTCAAGAACTCCTCTCTCGCAGCCGCCATTGGCTACCCGGATATGGTGTCATTGTTTGCCGGAACCGTGCTCAATCAAACAGGGCAGGCCATCGAAACTATCGCCATCACCATGTCGGTTTACTTGATCATCAGCCTGAGTATTTCTCTGTTGATGAATATTTATAACCGCCGCATCGCACTGATTGAGCGCTAAGGAGCCATGATGACAAAAGCACTGCTGTCTCACCCCGTGCGCCCGAGCAGTAACCCGGTAAGTCGCATTCTATTTTGGGTACGTAAAAACCTGTTCTCTGGTTGGTCAAACAGCCTACTCACATTGCTATGCGTATGGCTTATTTGGTCGTTCCTTCCCCCGCTGTTGAACTGGGCATTCCTGCAGGCCAACTGGGTCGGTTCTACCCGGGCCGACTGTACCAAAGCAGGGGCTTGTTGGGTGTTCATCCATGAACGCTTTGGGCAATTCATGTATGGGCTGTATCCACACGATCAACGCTGGCGCGTCAATCTGGCCCTGATTATTGGTCTGCTTTCCATCATCCCGATGTTCTTGAAAACCATCCCCTATCGTGGCCGCTATATCGCCATCTGGGCGGTGGTGTATCCCCTTACCGTCTGGTGGCTGATGTACGGTGGTTTTCTCGGGATTGAGCGAGTAGAAACCCGGCAGTGGGGGGGATTAACACTGACTCTGATTATCGCCTCCGTGGGTATCGCGGGCGCGCTTCCATGGGGAATTTTACTGGCGTTAGGCCGCCGTTCTCATATGCCGATCGTGCGTGTTTTATCGGTCATTTTCATTGAGTTCTGGCGTGGTGTACCGCTTATAACCGTCCTGTTTATGTCCTCAGTCATGCTCCCGCTATTTATGTCGGAAGGTACAACTATCGACAAACTTATTCGGGCACTGGTTGGCGTCATTCTTTTCCAGTCAGCCTATGTTGCTGAAGTGGTACGCGGGGGATTACAGGCCTTACCAAAAGGGCAGTACGAAGCCGCTGAATCACTGACGCTCGGGTACTGGAAAACGCAGGGGCTGGTTATTCTTCCCCAGGCACTGAAGCTGGTCATTCCCGGTTTGGTCAATACCATCATCGCGCTATTCAAGGATACCAGCCTGGTCATCATCATCGGCCTGTTCGACCTCTTTAGCAGCGTCCAGCAAGCAACTGTCGACCCGGCCTGGTTGGGGATGTCGACAGAAGGATATGTTTTCGCTGCACTGATTTACTGGGTTTTCTGTTTCAGCATGTCGCGCTATAGCCAGCATCTGGAAAAACGTTTTAACACCGGGCGTACACCGCACTGAGGAATTTATGAGCCAAATAGTAATACCGTCCACTGACGCGATGATTACGCTGGAAAACGTCAACAAATGGTATGGGCAGTTTCATGTCCTGAAGAATATCAACCTGCAGGTAAAACAGGGAGAGCGTATCGTATTGTGCGGACCTTCTGGTTCCGGAAAATCGACGACTATCCGCTGTATTAACCATCTGGAAGAACATCAGCAAGGGCGTATTGTCGTGGATGGAATCGAGCTCAACGAAGATATCCGCAATATCGAACGTGTCAGACAGGAAGTTGGCATGGTCTTCCAGCACTTTAATCTCTTCCCTCATTTAACGGTTCTGCAAAACTGCACACTGGCCCCTATTTGGGTGCAAAAGATGCCGAAGAAAGAAGCCGAAGTGCTGGCAATGCACTACCTTGAGCGGGTCCGCATTGCTGAACATGCACATAAATATCCCGGGCAAATTTCCGGTGGCCAGCAACAGCGTGTCGCTATTGCGCGCTCGCTGTGCATGAAACCCAAAATCATGCTGTTTGACGAGCCCACGTCAGCGTTAGATCCCGAAATGGTAAAGGAAGTGCTGGATACGATGATTGGCCTGGCGCAATCGGGAATGACAATGCTGTGTGTAACACATGAAATGGGGTTCGCCCGCACGGTAGCGGATCGGGTGATCTTTATGGATCTTGGTGAGATTGTCGAACAGGCGCCTCCAGATGAATTTTTTGCCCACCCTAAATCCGAACGAACTCGTGCCTTTTTGTCACAGGTTATACATTAACGCCACGATTGCCTGCACATATCAGGCCGGCAGCAATGCCAACCTCGTGGGCCGGGTAAAGCGTTTGCGCATATCCGGCCTATTTTCCCTGATACGTTAAATGACTAGTCCTGATATAGGTTGACAGTTTTTTGTCTATAAAACGCCTGATGAACATCATCGGGCGTTTTGTATTTCAGGGCCAGATGTGGCCGTTCATGGTTATAAATGGCCACGGACTCTTTTACCATCATTCGGGCTTGTGCAAGATCCACCGGGCGGGAGAGTAAAAACTCATTTTTCAGTATCCCGTTTATTCTCTCAGCCAGCGCATTCTGGTAGCAGTCGTAACCATCGGTCATTGAACAGATTATTCCGTTTCGCTCATGAACTGACTGATAAAGTACCGAACAGTATTGCAGTCCTCTGTCAGAGTGATGTACCAGCAGACCTGTCGTTTTTCTCCGCCTCAGAGCCTGTCTGAACGCCTTTACCACGTTTTCTGTCTGCAGGTTTTCCCCGACATGGTAACCCACGATTTTTCTGGAGCAAGCATCGGTGACCAGACTCAGATAAGCCGTGCCGCTGCGTAGTGGAAGGTAAGTTATATCAGCGACCCAGACCTGCTCTGGCTCAAGGGCGGTAACCGGTTCAGGGCCGGGTTTCAGCAGATTAGGATGCCGGTAAAAGCGATGATGGCTGTTGGTTGTTTTGTGATATGCCCGTTTCACGGGGATCAGGAGCCGGTATTCACCCAGCAGGTTAAACAAACGGTCCCGCCCTATAGCCAGTGTTTTACCGGCCTGGGTGTTCAGCAGATAGTGCAGTTTACGCGTACCTATTCGCGGCTGACGGCACCGGGTACGTGCAACAAAATCAAGAACCTGAGCATGATGCTCCTGCCGTTTATTACATCTTGTGTTGTACTGGTACCACGCCTGTCTGCTGTGCCCCAGGAATTGACATGCACGCGTAACTGTTATTTTTGGGGCCTGACTTTGCGTGAGGACTTGCCGGGCCGCTTTTTTACAACACTCACCCCGTAATCATTTTTCAGGACGTTGATAACGGACTCAAAAAACTCAGCTTTCTGGTTTGCCAGCTCAAGCTGTTCTTCAAGTTCCCTGATTCTTTGCTCGGGTGTAAGCGGGACAGTCGTCTGAGCCACAGGCAGTTTCCTCTTCACCAGGTCAGGAAGTCCGGGACTCCAGTCAAGCCGGCCATATTTACGCAGCCAGACAAGTACGGTGGAGCGCCCCTGAATGCCATATCGCTGCTGGGCCTGTTTATAGGTCATCTCGCCTTTTTCGACCTGCTCAACGACGGCTATTTTAAAGGATAGAGGATAATCGCGTTGGGTGCGTTTGAACTCAGTCATCATCACGTTCTCCGGAATTAAATCTGGAACGTGTCAACGCTATTCAGGACGGGTCAAAAAACGCAAAAAGGCCCAGTCTTTCGACTGAGCCTTTTATTTTATTTGATGTCTGGCAGTTCCCTACTCTCGCATGGGGAGACCCCACACTACCATCGGCGCTACGGCGTTTCACTTCTGAGTTCGGCA
>NZ_JAWPBF010000013.1:0-155058 GCF_033341895.1 Citrobacter sp. HN-141
TCGTCCATGGCGGTGACCTCTGGCGATTAAATACACCATTATCATGCCTTCAGCCACCACAACAAGGGAAGACCCATATAAATACAGTGTAGCGACGGAGGTTATATGGAGTACGAGATAAAGCAGGTCGATAAACGCAGGATTGCCGGTTTTCATATGGTTGGACCGTGGGAGCAAACGGTAAAGCAGGGTTTTGAGCAGTTAGTCATGTGGGTGGATGACAAGCAGATAGTGCCGCTGGAATGGATCGCCGTTTATTACGACAACCCGGATGTTGTGCCTGCTGACAAACTGCGCTGCGATACTGTGGTTTCCGTCGCAGAGAATTTCGAGATCCCAGAGAACAGCGAAGGAGTGATACTGACTGAACTGGCCGGTGGTGAGTATGCTATTGCTGTTGCTCGTGTTGAAAATCATGACTTTGCGACGCCATGGTATCAATTTTTTAATCTTCTGTTACAGGACGCAACATACCAGATAGCAGCCAAACCCTGTTTTGAGATTTATATGAATAATGGCATGGAAGACGGTTACTGGGACATCGAAATGTATGTGCCAGTACAGCCGAAGTAGCTGTTTTTTGCGTAAATCAGGGTGAAAGTCCTGGTGATAACGATGATGTTTTCACTAAAAAAGCAGGTACAATTCTGTTCTTTGCTATTCCCTGACGGAGTGGATGAGTGCGTGCCGATAAGTCGCTGAGTCCTTTTGAAATTCGTTTGTATCGTCATTATCGCGTAGTGCACGGTATTCGCATTGCGCTGGCGTTTCTTCTTACTTTTCTGTTGGTTCGCCTGCTGGATATTCCTGAAGGTACGTGGCCTCTGATCACGCTGGTGGTGATTATGGGGCCCATTTCATTCTGGGGTAACGTCGTCCCAAGAGCGCTTGAACGCATTGGCGGGACGATTCTGGGCTCAGTACTTGGGCTGGTTGCTCTGCGTCTCGAACTCCTGTCACTTCCGCTTATGCTGATATGGTGCGCAGTAGCGATGTTTCTCTGCGGCTGGCTGGCATTAGGTAAAAAACCCTATCAGGCGTTGCTGATTGGCATAACGCTTGCCGTCGTCGTCGGGGCTCCCGCGGGTGACATGAATACAGCGTTGTGGCGCGGTGGCGACGTGATTCTGGGATCGTTACTGGCGATGCTGTTTACCGGTATCTGGCCGCAGCGGGCATTTATTCACTGGCGTATTCAACTGGCGCATTGTGTCACGGGGTATAACCGGGTGTATCAGGCTGCGTTGTCACCTAACTTGCTCGAACAGCCCCGACTGGAGAAGCATTTACAACAACTACTGAGTGACGTTGTCAAAATGCGTGGACTAATTGTTCCTGCCAGTAAAGAGACCCACATCCAAAAATCAATCTTTGAAGCTATTCAGACGGTTAACCGCAATCTGGTGTGCATGCTTGAGCTGCAGATCAACGCGCTGTGGGCGACGCGTACCAGCCACTTTGTGATGCTGAACGCGCATACCCTGCGTGAAACTCAGCTCAGAACGCAACAGGCGCTACTGACGATCACTCATGCGTTATATGAAGGTAATCCACAGCCGATACTCGCCAATACGGAAAAACTCAATGACACCGTGGAAGAGTTGCGCCAACTCATCGCTGAGCATAAGGGCGATAATGTTGCTGAAACACCTATTCACGGCTATGTCTGGTTGAATATGGAGATGGCGCGGCAGCTGGAATTGCTCTCACATTTAATTTGTCGCGCGCTGCGCAAATAAAGAGCAGATGAGGGGATTGGTTCTACTGCTGCTTCGATTCAGCAAAGATTAAGGGTATGATATTGAAAAAGGCTAAAACCATTGGTAACTACAATGGCTTTACCCTCGATAATTCAGGTTTCAGCCAGGCATTATCAATGCAGATGCAACTTGAAGTATGGCGGGCATGAAAGTAATGTTGACCCACTTTAGCCGTTGTTTTAACGAATCCGAATCTCACATTATCAGGGGTGTAAAAATGGAAACTACCAAGCCTTCTTTCCAGGACGTGCTGGAATTTGTTCGTCTGTTCCGTCGTAAAAACAAACTGCAACGTGAAATCCAGGACGTTGAGAAAAAGATCCGTGACAACCAGAAACGCGTCCTGTTGCTGGACAACCTGAGCGACTACATTAAGCCGGGCATGAGCGTTGATGCTATCCAGGGTATCATCGCCAGCATGAAAAGCGACTATGAAGATCGTGTAGATGATTACATCATCAAAAATGCAGAGATCTCTAAAGAACGTCGTGATATCTCTAAAAAGCTGAAAGCCATGGGTGAAGTGAAAAACGGCGAAGCGAAAGCAGAGTAACGTTTTATGGCAGTAGGGGGGCGCTGCTAAGCGGCGGTCCCTACTGTAGTTTTACCCCGCCTGTAACCATCCGCAGTAAATGCTGCTCAGGCCAGTGAGTTGTCAGTTTTTTCTGTGCCAGCATCCATTTGATGTAATCAACATCATGACGTTTTCTGTCCAGCATCAGACCCACCACGCTGCCGCTGTGCGCAACGTTCACCCCGTATAAATCACATTCTTCTACCAGCGCCAATAGCGAATCGAAATCTGGTTTTGGCAACAACATTTGGCTGGCGATTGCGCTAAGCGTGGCTGCCTCTCCCATCCGATAGGGATTTTGACTAATACAGGCTTCCTGTACTTTTTCCCATGCGCGTTTAAGCGCGGGAGCACCTGCCTGTAGCCCGGGCTGGCGCGGAATGCGGTGATAATCTGCGGTACGTAGTGTTTCCGGGCTTTCCAGAACCAACAGGTCAAGCTGGGGCTGCGCTTCACAGGGAATTTGCGTAGAGGCGTCGTTATGATCGAAAAGGGTTAACTGATGGAAAACGGTGCTGTCGGTAGGTTCAAGAGAAACGCAAAGCTGCGCCAGAGTAGGTTCATCTAGCTGATGACCCAGAAAATGAGCGGTGGCTAGCGCGGTGGCGGCAATATCCGCGGTGCTACTGGCCATTCCTTTCGCAATGGGAATCGTTGACTGGATATCTATTCGAATACCCTGACTGATATGCGCCGGGTAGTGCCAGTGCTGCAATAACCGGTCAACCATCGCTCGCGAAAGTGGGCGTTCATCCACTCGTGGTGAACCTGAACTGACCTCGACGGTGCTATACCATTCAACCGGGCAGGAGACCAGTTTCTCACTGCCCAGAATCCAGCCCTGGATAAGTTCTCCGCACGATGCGGGACATTGCGCAACAGCCACGTCTTCACCTTTGTGATCAGCAATCCTCGGCGCATAGTGTCATGGCGATCGCGCTATTACCATGATTTGCCGCAATTTGCGGTGCAGCAGGATTAAGCAGGAATGCCCAATGTCACAGTTTCTGATATCGCTATACGCATAACATCCTGCGCGATCATCAACTCTTCATTGGTATTTATAACGGCCACTTTGACCAGCGCAGTTTCAGTTTGAATGAAGGTTGCGTTGCGCCGATTTTTTTCATCATCAACAGCCAGACCTAAGAAATTCAGATTGTGGCAAATCGCAGCGCGTGCTCGGGCTGAGTTTTCACCAATTCCACCCGTAAATACCAAAGCATCCAGACCGCCCATCTGCATAATATAACTGCCTATAGTGGCGCGAATTCGTTCTGCAAACAGCGTAAGTGCGAGTGCAGCCTGTGAGTTGCCTTCGTCTGCGGCGCGTTCAACGTCACGATAGTCTGATGAGATACCGGAAACCCCAAGTAATCCCGATTCATTGTTGAGGAGTTGGTTAAGTTGCTGCGGTGTTTTGCCTTCGCGCAGGGCAATCCACGGCAAAATAGACGGGTCAATATCTCCGCTGCGCGTACCCATCATCACGCCAGACTGTGGTGTAAAGCCCATCGAGGTATTCACCGATTTTCCGCCCTTGATGGCACAGATGCTGCTGCCATTACCAAGATGACAGCATACGACGCGCAGTGCGCTGAGCGGGACGCCCAGCTTTTCAGCCAACGCGGTACTGACGTATTTGTGGCTGGTACCATGAAAACCGTAACGCCGAATTCCCAGCTCTGAGTAATAGCGCCAGGGCAGAGGATAAACAAAAGACGGCTCAGTCAGCGTTTGATGAAAAGCAGTGTCAAAAACTGCGACGGCAGGTGCCTCGGGTAATAACTGACGAAAAACTGCGATCCCCAGCGCATTAACCGGGTTATGCAGTGGCGCCAGTTCTGCAAGACGCTCGATTTCGGCCAGTGTTTCATCGTTGACGAGGGCGGAGTCTTTAAAAGACTCACCACCATGTGCGACGCGATGACCGACGCCATCGATCTCTTCCAGACTCTTGATGATGTTCAGGCTAAGCAGTTTTTCCAGCAACAGTGTTACTGCTTCACGGTGATCGGCAACGGGTAACGTCTCCTGCCATTTCTGTACGGGTGTTTTAAGCGTGACCTGCGCGTCAGACATCCCGATACGTTCAATCAGTCCCTGGCAGATCATTTCACCCTGCGGCATCGCCAGTAACTGAAACTTAAGTGAAGAGCTACCCGCGTTTATGGCCATTATTTTGTGAGACATGACGGTTCCTTTGCATTCAGAAAAATGAACATCTCATCGACCCCGGTATTCTCCAGCGCGCTGGTGATAAACACGTTCTGCGCTCCTGCCTGCACCAACCAGCTTTCTACGAGTGAAATTCTCTGGGGGTTAGCTAAATCGGCTTTGGTGACGAGGCCGATAACAGGTCTGTTCATTGGGCCAGTAAAGCCGGGGGAAAAAGGTGACCATGGGGCGTCGGCATTCAGTACCAGAGCGATAATGTCAGCTTCACAGGCGCTGGCCAGCAACGCACTGTACAGGCAGCGGTTCTCAAGATATTCACCCGGCGTGTCTATTGTCGTTGGCGACCAGACAATCGCCTGAGTTTTCTGGTAATGAAGTGCTTCTCCACGCAGACATTGTGTGAGTGAGGTTTTACCGCACTGGCTGGGGCCAATTAGCATGATGCGTTTCATGTGGTTACGTCCGGGTAATAGGGCACGCAGTAAAACGCATCATTTCGCCAAGCGTTCTGGTTACCTGTTTCAACGCGTACTCAACGGCTGAAACATCACCCGTCAGTACGACTGCACCGGTAAAACGATCGAGAAAACCAATCTCTACCGCACCAGATTTCGTGGCAATATCACAGGCGATAATCGAGGCTTCACTGGGCGTAATGGTTAAAATACCAATGGCAGAGACAGAATCCTGCAACCCCAGTTTTTTGAATAAATCTTTACCTGGATTAGCAATAAGATGCGCCAGCGTGACCTGCTTGCCGGGTACGTATTCCTGGATCATGCGATCCGTCGGCGGTTGTCTGTCCATTATCCCTCCACTATTTGCCGCCACATGCTTTCATGCGGGCGTGGTATGACGGAGCGATAAACCAGCAGACCTTTTTCCCCGGCGCTTTCGCTGGCGACTGTCACGGCGTTATTGACATCGGAAACATCGCCCGCGACAACCATGTAGCATTTACCACCAATACCGAATGCCATATGTACCCGTACCAGCGTGACATTGGACGCTTTAACTGCACGATCGGCGGCACAGATACAAGCCGCTACGCTCCAGGTTTCAACAATCCCGACGGCCTGATGCTTATCCACACTGTTAAGACCGCTAATTGCCGGGAGAACGCTGGCATGAATGTTTGGGAGCACCAGACTGTCGACGAGCATATCGCCAGCAAGAGACGTCCCTGTTGCAATGGCCTGCTGCACTGCGCCTACGTCACCCCCGAGCATCAGTAAAAACTTTCCAGGGCAGATGGTTTTGCTGACCAGCAAATTCACATTCGCGCTTTTTAGCATCGCATCACCGGCTTCCATCCCTTTGGCGATGCTGGTGAGTTCTAAAATCCCTATAGCCTGAGACATGATTAACCTCTTATTACCGTGATGGATTGCCCGGTTATCTCGCTGACAAGACCGTCAATACTGGCGTGGACAGGTGCGCCTAACGCGCCTTCGGGTACATCAGCAACACATTGTCCACGAACAACACGCTCACCTTTTTGCACGCAGGGGATAGCGCTGGCGCCAATATGCTGGCGTAACAGCAGTGTTGTTTCGTCTGTGGCGTAATCGGCTTCAGACAGGGGCGCGTCGTGGTACCAGTCGCTGAGGCCAAGTTTGGTGATGAGTCGTTTAACCGGAATCAAACGGTACTTCGCCATTTCGTCTTCGGGATTTAGTGGTCCCTCATAACGATGGTTAAGCGCCCGTAGTTCACGTTTGAGCATACGGTTGATGCGCATCGGCGAAATGCCTACCGGACAAGCCACACTTTCACAGACATTGCATTCTGAACAGGTCAGGGCAGTGAGCAGCAGCTGCGGGGTGGCTGCCTGTTGGTAGTTCACTGCGCGAACCAGCAGATGCGGTGATAGTTCATGACCGATTAAGTGTCTTGGGCATAAATCAGTGCACAGACGACATTGCTCGCAAACGGTTTTTGCAACCGCAAGCACGGTGCGTTCGTCCTGCATTCGTCGTTGAATCAGCGCATGGGACTTGGGCAATACCAGTAGCCCCC
Source organism: Citrobacter sp. HN-141 (assembly GCF_033341895.1). Classification (NCBI taxonomy): domain Bacteria; kingdom Pseudomonadati; phylum Pseudomonadota; class Gammaproteobacteria; order Enterobacterales; family Enterobacteriaceae; genus Citrobacter; species Citrobacter sp. HN-141. The sequence goes on from NZ_JAWPBF010000013.1 coordinate 6,532, forward strand.
CGGTGGTCTTGCTCACGGGAGTATCGAGTGAAGTAATCAGGCCACCCATCATCGGACCGCCGTTGATAAAACCAGGATCGTCAACGGTGGCGCCACCCGCCAGTGCCAGGACTTCGCGTAAAGACATCCCGATGGGAACACTCAGCGTTAACGGTCTGGCGACCGCACCGTTGACGGTCAGCGTGCGACGGGTAACGGGGTACTGCTGTTCAACCGCTCTGGCTATATTGAGCACGGTCTGGACGTTATTGACCACCACGCCTACGCTAACGGGCAGCGCGGCTGGAGGAACCCGTCGTCCCGTTGCCATCCAGATGGTCAGCACCTCGTCACCGGCCGGATACACATCGGGTAAAATATGTAACCTGATGTTGGTCGGTAAAAGTGGTGTTAACGCATTGATGGCCTTTTGATATTTTTCTTTGAGGGCAATAATGCCTGTATTGGCCCCTGTTGCTGTCATGGCATACTGAACGCCACGTATCAGCCTCGCCGCTTGCACCGCCATTAATTGTTGATCGACTTTCAGCATTGGCTCGCATTCTGCGGCGTTCACCAGAAACGTATCAACCTGCGCCTGGAGTTTAACGTGTGCAGGAAACCCTGCACCACCGGCCCCAACCACGCCTGCTGCACGCACGCGATCGCGTATCGTTTGTGCGTCATAAAGAACATGTTCTGCCGTCATGGCTGTATTCATAATAATTCCTCAAGCAGTTCCTGAATGGCACTGGCATCGGCTACGCGGGGATTGGTTTGCAACGTGACATCAGCCAGCGCGGCCTGAACCATCGCCGGTATACGTTGCGACCAGGTATGCTTCTCGTCTTTCAGTGCATCAATAAATGCCGGTAATGCGCACTGTTTTTTGAGTTGTTCAATATGATGAATAAGTGCATTGAGTGCCGCCGTATCATTCGCACTATCCGGGCATAAATGGCAGGCTTTCGCAAAACGGGCGTAGCGCTTTGCCGCCCGTGGGTCGCGCGCATTAAACTGAATGACATAAGTGAGTAACAGTGCGTTAGCCAGTCCATGGGGTAAGTGAAACTGACCACCGAGCTGATGGGCAATGGCGTGATTGATACCCAGCCCCGCCTGGCTAAATGCCATCCCTGCCAATGTAGATGCATTGTGCATTTTCCCCCGAGTTGCCAGGCAATCGCCTTTGCTAACCGCAACAGGTAGGTACTGGAAGACAATTTGCGCGGCTTTTTCCGCCAGCGCATCCGTGAAGTCACTGGCTTTTATCGATACATAGGCTTCCAGCGCATGTGTCAGGACATCCATACCGGTATTCGCAGTAATGGCAGGAGGGACGCTGACAACCAGCGTAGGATCAAGAATGGCCATGTCAGGGTAAAGGGCGTTATTAAATAGTGGATATTTAATACCTTTCTCCGGATCGCTGATCACGCAGGCGCTGGTTACTTCCGAGCCTGTACCGCTGGTGGTGGGAATGGCCACACAGGTTTCAATTTCAATACCAAACTGACGGCTGAACCAGACGATAGCTTTGGCGGCGTCAAGTGCGGAGCCACCACCAAAGCCAATCACCACATCCGGTTGCAGGGACTGCATTTGTGCAATCCCCTGGACTACCGTACCAATGGTTGGGTCGGGGGTGATATCACTGAAAATGCTGATGCGATTATCCGCGGGCAGCGTATTTTGCAGCTTTTCAATCAGGGGAGAACGTGCGAGAAAACCGTCGCAAATAATCCAGATATGTTTATTGGAGAAACGCTTAAGCACATCCAGACTTCCCTGGCCGCTGAACAATCGTGTTTGCAGTGAAAAGCTATTCATAACGGCCTCATTAGCGAATAGAAAAACCGTTGGTGAGCACGCAACGACGAGAGCGTGCGAAAGTTCGCGCTGACGTCGTGCCTTCACCAGTAGGGGTAGCGATAGTAAAGGTGGTAAAGCCTTCACCACCGACACCAATACCGGCGTAAGAGGGGCCATTTTTCACAAAGATAGAGGTCTGAAGGGTGCGGGCAGCAAGATTCAGACGTGACACGTTTTGTGAATGCATGATGGCAGTGTGATGCAGTCCCTCTTCAACTTTCAGTGCCAACGCCAGTGCACTGTCAAAATCCTTTACGCTCACGATGGGCAGCATTGGCATCAACTGTTCGCTGGTGACCCATGGATCGTCAGCATTGACGATGCCAATCAACAGGCGAGGTGTTTTTGCCGGAACCGGTATGTCCGCAGCTTCAAGCAGGGCTGCTGGACTCTTTCCAACCAGTTTTTTATTGGCTATGCCTTCAGGCAGACAGGCGGCGCGCAGTTTGTTGATGTCTTCGTTGTGCAGAAGTAACGCGCCAAAAGACTGCATTTGTTGGACCAGTCGTTCAGCAACAGCATCGACAACAATCAGGCTTTTCTCAGCAATACAGGGCAGGTTGTAATCAAACGATGCACCGTTGATGATATCTTCAGCTGCTTTAACCAGGTCAGCAGTTTCATCCACAATACAGGGTGGGTTTCCTGCGCCAGCACCAATAACTTTCTTCCCGCTTTTCATACCCATAGCAACAATGCCAGGGCCGCCGGTAATCGCCAGAACTGCGATTTTAGGGTGAGCCATCATCTGCTGGGTAGCTTCAAAAGTAGGTTCTGTGACCGTGACGACAAGATTCCTAATCCCGCAGCAGCGGAAGGCAATATCTTCAATCATGGCAATCAGTTTCAGTGATACCACTTTTGCGCCAGGGTGCGGGCTGAAGTAAACGCTGTTTCCCGCGGCCAGCATGCTAATGCTGTTATTGATGATGGTTTCCGTGGGGTTCGTACTTGGCGCAACGGAGCCAATCACCCCAAATGGAGAGTACTCAAACAACACCATGCCACCGTCACCGGTAAGTGCAGTGGTGGTGAGGTCTTCGATGCCTGGGGTGTTATCCAGCGCAGCTTTATTTTTAAGGAACTTATCCTCTTTATTGCCCATTCCCGTTTCGGCGGCGCTCTCGGCGGCCAGTGAAGCCAGGTGAGGCGTCAGCTCTTCCCGCAGGGCGTTTATGATGGCACTGCGGGTTTTCAATGGACATTGCTGGTAACGCAAAAAAGCCTGATGAGCGGCATCGATCGCTTCGCCGACGCACGGAAAAATTCCGTTACCCTTAACGTCTGTTTTTGCCGGGGTGAGTTGCTCAGTCAAAATGTTGCGGATAAGGGTTTCAAGTTCTGAAGTATTCATTGATGTGTTCTCACGTTAATCGCCGCAATGGCCGTTTCTGCAATGTCCATATCCTGCTCAACGCTTCCTCCGCTGATGCCAAGACCCCCAAGGAGTAAACCCTCACGCCATAATGCGTAGCCGCCGCCAAAGGTGACGACTTTTCCCTGCATATGGCTTTCCAGACCGTAAAGCGCAGCGCCTGGTTGTACCACCGATGCCAGCTCATGCGTGGCGGTTTTCATCGCCACGGCGGTCCAGGCTTTTTTCGGTGCCAGTTCGCTACTGACGAGTAATGCGTCAGGCATGCGCCAGGTCACCGTTTGGGTCCCGTTCACATCGACAATGCTGATGACGACCGGAACCTGAAGTTCTTCTGCTCTCGTTACCGCAGCGCGAGTGAGTTGATGGAGCTCCTGAAAAGACAGAGACATAGCCGACTCCCTGGTCGTTGAAGTACGGATGACGGAGAGATAGCGCTCCACCACTTTCTGAATAATGTCGTTTTGATGGGCGTCATGATCTTCGGCGCGAGCAAGCGCATATAAGCAGTCGGACAGGCGGTTGATATAACGCATCAACACATGTCGGATGGAGACATTGGCCGAGAGTTCGACCAGCCGCCGTTCTGCGCGACGAGCCAGCGTGCGGGCGAAGTGTAGCCGGCTGGCGGCTTCGCTGCGGCCAGGTAAAATAAAGCTGCGCAGTGGAGGAATTCGCCCCATGGCGGTATCGATGGCGGCTTCCAGAGCCGCAATTTCTTCCGAGCTGATGTATCGCTGATCGGGTGTGGGCTGTTCGCTTTCGCTGGCCAGTTCGGCACTGAACCAAAACAACTGCAGCTGAATATTTTCAAGTAACAGGCGGTGTTGTGGGTTTTTCACTGCACAAACGCACAGGCTCAGCGTCGCATTCAGTTCGTCCAGCGTACCGTAAGCCTCGACGCGCGGGTGCGTTTTGCTCACGCGTTGCCCGGTAAAGAGGGCAGTTGTGCCGGCATCGCCAGTGCGGGTATAAATCGCCATAGTTCCTCCTAACGAGAAAGCGTGTCGACGATGCCGACGATCGCCAAATCGATGGCCTCATTGGGACCGGAAAAAACGTGTCTGGCACTGGAACCACTGCTGAGTAATACCAGTTCGCCGGTTCCTGCGCCGACAGAATCAACGGCAACTTCATCTCCACTTACCGGGGTCGCGGGAAGCTCTCCGTCAGCACTCACCCGACGTACCAGCAACAGTTTTTTCCCCACCAGTGATGGTGACTTTTGCGTAGAAACCACAACGCCTGTAACCCTTGCCAGATACATGGTTCACTCCTGCTTAATTAATTGAACATTTCGCGTACTAACCGCTTCCCGAGCCAGCGCCGTCACGACACAGCGACGACGCAACACCAGGATGCCACCGTTAAGTTGGGCAACATCGGCATAACTTAAGAGCGTTTCAGGATGCAGCATGACGATGTGCCCCAGTTCATTACTGAACTCCAGCGGCAGTCGCGCGAGCTTTTTCACGGGGAGTGCTGGTAGCAGCCGATGCTGTAGAGTGATTTTTACGCGAAGCCCGCATGCCAGCGCCTCGTGGATTGTTACCGCCGCGACACTGGCCGGAATGCAATCCGCAATTTTTTCCAGTAAAGGCAGGTCTGCCTGCAGGAGGTGCAGTGACGAGTACTGACAACATAATGTCCGGGAATCGATTTCCCGTAACTGTGCGACGCTCAGCGTGATGGTACTTTCCGCGCGTTTTTTGAGCCGGGAAACAACTTCCTCAATGATGCGTTGCAGCAGTTCGTTGTTCATCGTGGAGTCACCAATGTGGCAAATGCCTGCGGATTATCAGCGCCTGCGGCATTGGCTTCGTCTGTATCGATATGCATCTCAAGGCGCATATCCGGTGAAACGCGTACGGCGACATTATCGAAAATCAGTCGGCGTTCATCGCCATTGATTGCCACGGAGACTTTATCGCCATGAGATACGCGCAGTATCAGCGCGTCCAACGGCGACATATGGATATGTCGCTGGGCAACAATAACCCCGGAGGGTAACTCCAGTTCAGCAAAGGGGCTGATAAGACGAATGCCAGGCGTTCCCTGAATATTACCTGACATGCGCAGCGGTGCTGCGATGCCTAGTGTGCGGGCGTCGGTACGCGATATCTCCACCTGGCTAGTACTACGCAGTGGACCAAGCAAACGCACATTCTTTAACTGACCTTTCGGTCCGACCAGCGTGACGGTCTGATCTGCGGCATATTGTCCGGGCTGCAACAGGCCCTTTTTCTCGCTAATCGGCTGGTTAGGGAACAGGCGAATGTAGTCCTCGGCGCAGAGGTGGATGTGGCGGTTCGAAATCCCGAGAGGAATAGGGCGTTCACGCATTTCATCCAGTACTTTACTGACCGTTGTTTCCAGTTGCTGTTTATCCATTACGCTTCACCTCGTTTGCCCGAGTGCAGGCAGAGAGCGCGTGGCTCACCTTTCTGGCGAGGGCAAGCAGGGTCAAGACACAGATTACAGCTAATCAACCCAGCCTGTTGCGCAGCTTCAGGTAATGCAATTTCTGTAGCCATCTCTTCTTGCTCTTGCGATACATCAGGTATCGGTTCTGGCGCTGGCTGCACGGGCACACTGTGGGAAAGAATGCCTTCTCCCGGCCTGGAAATGACCCTGTGCGCGACCAGTCCATTTCGCAGCTCTGCTAAATTAACACCGGTGGATATAGCCGCCTGAACGGAGGCCACATCCCCGATGATTTTGATCACCGTCCAGCCTGAGCCGTTGGTTTTTTCGAGGCCCACCAGCGTGATGGAAGCGGCTTTCGCCATGACGTCCGCGCAACTGATGGCTAATGCCAGACCACTAACTTCAAGTAATCCCAGTGATTGCTTCACGCTGTGCTCCTTGTTTACGGCGATTTATGCGGATTTAGGTAAAATGGCTTCAACGTCGCTGTGTGGACGTGGGATAACGTGACAGGATTTCACCTCTCCAACAGCGCTCGCTGCTGCGCTTCCTGCATCTACTGCCGCTTTTACGGCACCGACATCCCCGCGGACCATCACGGTGATAAGTCCTGAGCCGATTTTTTCGTAACCAACCAACTGCACATTTGCGGATTTCACCATGGCATCAGCGGCTTCAATAGCGCCGACAAGCCCTTTTGTTTCAACCAGTCCCAGTGCGTTATTCATACTGCTTTTCTCCTGTGGATTATGAGTGGCAGTCCCGGAAGGGGATGCCTTTTACCAGTCGCGCAGCGTTATTACCGATGCTCCGGCGAGCGTGGCTATTTTGTTGATATGTCAGCGTAAAAAGTGGCGCTGAGGTGGGTAGATTCTTATAGTGCACAACCAGCTTTTCCCGGCTACATCCAATGCCGACCAGCAACGGTGACTGACTGGCGGCCAGCCATGCGTTATGGATAATGTCAGTCGAGTGAGTCTGTTGAATCACGAAGGGGATACCTTCTTCTTCAATGCCCAGCAGAACGTCATTCCAGATGTTTGCGCAGTCACCCATGGCGACTATCACGATAGCGGGTGCAGTGAGGTTACTTTCCATGAGCGAATGCCTTGTACCAGGAGAGAATTAACCCCGTCGCAACCGCGTTGCGCGGGCCTTCCGTGCCCCGAATATTGCCGCGACCCGCAACCAGGCGATAATGAGCCAGTGCATCAGTAACCAGTTGCGGAACTTCGAAGTCCAGCGAGGAACCTCCAACCAGAACGACAAAAGGAATGTCCCGAATATTCCCGGTCGGGCTAACCTGTCGCAACGCTCTCAGCGCGTTGGTAACAAAAACACGCTCTTTAGCGCTGCGGCGAATGGCACGCACTTTTTCCAGCGCCAGATCGCCGGGCAGTGGCACCAGTTCATCCGGTTTTACAACGCATACGCGAGCGAAAACGGCAGGAGGGAGAGGTGTTGGGAAGAACTGGACGCTGCCATCTTCGTGGCGCAGGTGGAATAAACTCTCCACTTTCGCCAGCGGGTACTTCTTGATTTCTTCCGCCAGATAACGGTCATCCAGACCCAGTTCGCGGGCAATAATCATCGTGACCATATCGCCTGCGCCTGCCAGGTGTGTGGCAATAATGTCGCCCTTAGGATTAATGATAGAGGCGTCAGTAGATCCGGCCCCAAGATCCAGAATAGCCAGTGGACGTGTGGTACCCGGTGTGGTTAAGGCGCCCAGAATAGCGGCTTCGGCTTCGGCGCCGCCAACCTGGACGTCAATGTTGAGTTTTTGCGTGATTTCCTGGGCAATCATCGCCATTTGCAGACGATCTGATTTCACCATAGAAGCAATACCAACGGCCTGTTCCAGTGAAAACTCGCCGGCAAGTCCCCCGGTCACGCTGACTGGAACTGAAGTATCAACTGCCAACAGATCCTGAATAAAAATTTCATGACTGGGCTTGTTGGTTAATTCAGCCATTGTCTGGCGAACGTGCTCCAGCATGCCGCCAATATTGGTTCCCGCCTCTCCGGTGACGTTATCCAGTTTCGGGCATTCGCCAACCGCTTTCATAATTGCGTCGGCACCTGCCGCGACGTCGACGCGCACGGTTCGTCCTTGCGATTGCAGTTCGAGGTTTCCGGCTGGTATTGCACGAGCCTTCACATCACCTGACGGCGTTTTCACCACTACCGCAGAACGGTTGCCAATCAGTGCGCGGGCCATGGGGACAATGTTTTTGGTCTCGTCGGCATTAAGGCCAAAGACGGTTGCAATCCCGTAGGGGTTAGAAAGGGTTTCGATAACCTTGCCTGGAACCGCGACCTCAATGGCAGCCAGCATACCCAACGGGATGCGGTCGATATGAAGGACTTCATCGACGATGGGCAGGGGATGAGTCAGACGATTACTGACCAGCACGCCATCGTCCTGCTGCAAAATAACGCCGGTTAACCGGTATCCGGCACGGACGGAGGCATTAATCATCGTAGCGACATCGGCGAAATCAAATGCCGATGATACGACCAGAATATAGGGCGTATCCGCCGGACGACTGAGGAGGTCTTCCGGCGTAATAGTGACGCCCACGCCTAACCCGACGCCGCCCGGCGTTTTAGGGTTATGGCCGATCATGGTGGATTCTGTGATGATGGTTTCGGTTATCGTTTCCATCGCCACGTCACCAATGACCGGAGTGGCTTCGTTAATACGGATGAGCGAAATATCGCTGACATTGATACCGGCGTTTTTTGCCGCCAGCGTAAGTGCCTCCTGAATGCCAAACACATTACGTAATGTGCCTTTAATCCCGGTGGTTTCCGCCAGTGCGCTGCCGGTGATGCTCAGCGCGCCAGTCTCATCCAGGGTTGCCAGTGCGACTTCCGTTGATGAGTTTCCTATATCAATGCCAGCTATATATCGCATCGTTTCACCCTGACGTTAGTCGTCGCCTTTAAGTTTCTTACGCTCTACATACAGCGCTGCTGCTTCACGAACGAACGCGGCACAGATCTTCGCCTGATAGCGACTCTCCAGATCGTCGGCGATGGCCATCAACTCGTCTTTCGTTGAGCGATAAGGCCGTAACGCGTTGTAGATCTCAAGAATGCGGTCGTCAGGTACAGCAGTCAGTTCGGCTGCACGTTCGAAGTTCATCGCCAGTCTGTCACGACCGGCGTCTTTGGCGATGTCCGCCTGAATACGCAGCGTTTCAGGCGTGATACGCATATCCTGCGCGGTCACTTTATTGCTCAGAACATTTTCGAGCGTGAAGTCATCCAACGTTTTGTTGGTCGCGGTTTTGACCCACTCAGGATGCTTATTCGCCAGGGGGTAATCCGTGACTTTTGCGGTATGTGCTGGAGCTGCCGCCGTAACGGGAGAGGTTGTTTCTCCTTGCAGGCTGTTCATCCGGCTCAACACATCCCGAACCATCGATTCAATTGCGTCGGTATTCATGGAGTTATCCTTTATCAAAGCGCCACGCGCAGTTCCTGCGGGTTTTTGCCCGTCACGACGTATTTGGTCTCTTTAATGTGCAAAATGGCTGATTTCGCCTGATACTTCGGACGCGCCATTTGGTCATTCAGCGTCGGGACCGGTTGCGGAGACTCACGCTTGGCGTAACGCGCGGCGTTCTTACCAATCTGACGATAGGTTTCCAGCGTCAGCAGCGGCGCCTGTGGGAACAACTCCAGGTTAGAAAGCGGCGGTAACCCTTGCTGGTGGATAACCGTGGTGCCTTTGGACTGAATGCCAATTGAGATCCCGGAACCACTCAGGCGGTTACCTTCCACAGCCACAAACGCAACATCGGAAGATTTAAAGCAACGGATTACGCGTGCTTTAATTCCCTCTTCTTCAATACCGGCTATCACTTCGCGCAAAATATTTTTGTGCGGAATACCGACGATATTGACGGTTTGTGAGAGTCCAAACGCCGGACCTACGGCAATAATGACTTCGTCCTGCTGCTGACCTTGTTTGGCTTCGCCAATTTCGGTCAGAAAACTGTCACCCTGTACCGTTGCAGCCTGTGGCGCGCTGGTCGCGGCCGATGCGCGAAAAGAAACAGGTTTATCGCTGGTCTGCATTTCAGCCAGCACATCCTCAATTATCTGACGCAGCAGTTTTTCATTGATTTCCATTGTTCACCCCTTAGCCAAGCTCGTTGGGATCAAGTGCGCCAGGGATGTTTTTAATTTCTTCCCAGCGTTCGCCTTGCAGGCGATAACCTGTTGCCGGACCGGCATAATCGTTGACGTCATTCACTGCGGAAAGCACTTGTCCGTCGCCGACGATAATGGCGGAGGTATGCAGATAGTCTCCGGTTAACTTGGCTTTTTGGATGTTGAGCATGTCTTGCGCCACATCGGTAAACCCACCCTGAGCAAGGGCTTTCACCACTTCCAGGCCGTTGCGGTTTTTATTGATGATCTCTTGCGCAAATTTGATGTCTTCAACGATGTTACGCTCTGGCATATCTTTTGAACCGTGGGCGTAGGTCGCGGCCTCGACTTCTTCGTCGGTGATTGGCGGTAATCCCATCCCGGCGAATACGGCCTGCAGTGCGCGAGCTGCTTTATTGCGAATGGCGATAACGTCTTCTTCACGCACCGGACGCAGACCACCGTCGACTTTCAGATCGCGCTGGATGACGTTGTAATCGTCAAAATCTTCGGCATCCTCGTTGGAACCGGCGAACATGTTGTCGTAGTTCGGAACAGCGGAATAACCAGATGAAATGAAATCTGTACCCGGTAAGAATTGCATCAGCAGACGAGCAGTACGACGCATATCGGAGTGGGTAAAGGTCTGGTCATTACTGGAGGCGCACTCCAGATCCAATGACGAGCAGATCAGGTTTTCTGCCAGCACCGCGCGAATACCTGATGGCACGGCTGAAGGTACGCCAATGCAACTTACGGAACCGTTTTGCAAACCCTGAACGCCAGCTGCCTTGGTGATGTAAATGCAGCGCGCTTCCAGATAAAGCATCGATTTGCCTTCGGCGTAGCCCATCTGAACTTCTGAACCGGAACCAGAAGTGAAGCGCATTTTCAGGCCGCGTGAGGCGTAAGAAGAGGCCAGAAAACCTTTTGACCATGGCGTGTCGTCACCGTCGGTAAAGACGGGTTCAGTACCGTAGACGGAGATGGTTTCTGCGTAACAGGTGTGGCCCAACATGCCGAGTTTCAGCTCGGTGGCTTCTTCCAGAGAACACTGAGTTAACACGCCAGGGCGTCCAACCTGCGAACCTACCAGCAGAGCAATCGCGTTAAACGGTGCGTAACGCGCAACAGCAACGGTCGTTTCCTGCTCATCAAATCCACGCCAGGCGCCTTCTGCCGCATCGGCGGCAATCTGTACCGGGTTGTCTTTGACGTTAGTCACGTGTGCTTGTTGAGACGGCGTACGGCGGGCACGCATTTTCTGCATTGCCATCATCATCTCAACGACGTTCATGTGCGAAACCACTTCCACTATTTTAGCTGGCGTCATTGCAGTGGTCAGAGGAACAATGTCCATACGCTTGACGTTGGGGTCGCAAAGCATATTGGCGAGTTTAACCGAGTCCATCGCCATCACCTCTTCAGCGCGAGCCAGGTTAATGCCGTAGCGTGCGATGAAGTGGTCAATCAGATCAAATTCACTGGCGGATTTACCGTCCAGCTCAGTGACCATTCCGTTGACGATTTTAATCGACGGCTTAGGGTCGTTCGGGCTTTCCATCGCAATGAAGCCTTCTTCGATCCACTCCTTAACGAAGCCGTCCTGATTCACAGGGCGTTTCGCCAGTGCTTCAAATCTTTTCGATCTCATGAATCAGCCTCACTGATATCAGATGTAGGACGGGCGGTCGTTTTTGGGTTCTGAGCCGAGGGTCGCCAGCACGGTTTTACCGATCTCACGGGCTGAGATAACGGCCTGACGCACAGCCCCGGAGTCACCGGAAATGACCAGAATGGCTTCGTTGCTGAAACTGGTGCCATGAGCGGGGGAACTGTAGGCCACCACTTCAACATTGGCGGATTTCAGCGCCGTATCGGCCATCAGTACACCAACGGAGGCAGGGGCACCGACGATAACGCCACAGGCACGACCAATTGGCGCACCAAAGGCTTTTTCCAGCGCGTAGCTGGCGCGCGCCGTGTATTGCATTTCGATGTGTCCGGCTTCATTGGCGTAGACATCGCCAAAGGTGCGATCCAGCTCTTTCAGCGCAACTTCAATCCCGCGCTTCACGTCAGAAACGTCGTTACCGCCTAAGATAATCAGCGAGCCGTGACCCGCGCCGCCTTTGGTATCACGAGGAAGCTCAATACTGACGACTTCAGTATTGGTGGCTTTTACCGCTTCATCGGCGGCCATGATGTGTGGGCCTGCGCCTGTGCGTGCGCCGAGGATACCGATGGAGCGATAGCGTTTTTCAAGTTTCATCGCGTCCAGTAAGGCACTGTCTACGTTGGCGATCACCAGACCGACGGTGTCACCAATCGCAGTACCGACAAATTCCGTTAAACTGCAGCTCTTCTCTGCCATAGCCGTTTCTCGTGTTGGGTGAGTATTTTCAGGGATAGCCTGCCGTTCTGGCGTTGCCACACGAGCAATCACCTGTGCCATGATCTGTTCAACCAGCTCATTGCTGCCCATTAGCTAATTCCCTTCGGTAAGATTTTTTCGACATCGGTGTGAGGGCGTGGGATCACATGTACGGCTTTCACTTCTCCCACGTTGCGTGCGGCGGCGGCACCGGCATCTGTTGCTGCTTTAACCGCGCCGACATCCCCGCGAACAATGACTGTTACCAGCCCTGAACCAATTTTTTCGTAGCCGACCAGCATCACATTGGCTGATTTCACCATTGCGTCTGCGGCCTCTATGGCTGCAGTTAAGCCTTTGGTTTCTACCATTCCTAACGCTTCTTGTTGCATAAAGACCTCGCCTGGGTTGTCCCGATTTTCATGACTATAAAAAGAAGCGAGGAAAAAGAATGGCTGACTTGAAAGTGTGAGTGAAAAAATAGTGAGGATAGGGTGATATAAAATTGCTATTATCTACCGTAATGTGTTATTTTTAAAGTGTTTATTAAATGTTGGCAATGTGACAAATTAGTTATGTTAATTCCATATTTACACTTTTGAAGGTGACAATATAAATATCATTTGCTATGCGATGAAAATGAAATTGTGATGGTTGTTTGAAAATTAACATCTGCTATAAGCAATATTTTATTATTTTATAAATATGCTTTTAATAAGGATTTGGCCCATTAGGTGGCGTGTTTTTATAAAAGTGATGACAAGAATTTGCTATCACAACACGATTTTGACGCACATACCGCCCTCAGGTTGCCAACAATTTGCCGACACCGCTTTTTATAGTAAGTCTCGAAGTATTCTACGAGCCAGCAAGGAGACCGCTGGTAAAGACACGAACTCTGCTTAGAAGGTGTCACAATGAACGATTCACTAAAAGCGCAATGCATTGCCGAGTTTTTGGGTACCGGGTTATTTTTGTTTTTTGGCATTGGATGCCTGAGCGCCCTGAAAGTAGCCGGTGCCAGTTTAGGGTTGTGGGAGATCTGCATTATATGGGGACTGGGAATCTCTCTGGTAGTTTATCTGACAGCAGGGATCTCGGGTGCGCATCTCAATCCCGCTATCACTATCGCACTGTGGCTGTTTGCCTGTTTTCCTGGCCGCAAAGTGTTGCCGTACTCCATTGCTCAGGTAGCTGGCGCCTTTGGTGGCGCTCTGCTCGCCTATTTGTTGTATGGCAGTTTGTTTATCGAGTACGAAACCGCCCACCACATGGTGCGGGGCAGCCTCGAAAGTTTGCAGCTTGCCAGCATATTTAGTACTTATCCTGCCGCTGCACTCAGCGTCTGGCAGGCTGCACTGGTGGAAGTTGTGATTACCTCCATTCTGATGGGGATGATCATGGCGCTCACCGATGATGGCAATGGGATTCCCCGGGGGCCGTTAGCACCACTACTGATCGGTATTCTGGTGGCTGTTCTTGGGGCATCGACCGGGCCGCTTACCGGATTCGCCATGAATCCGGCTCGTGATTTTGGGCCAAAATTGTTCGCATGGATGGCGGGCTGGGGCGATGTTGCGATGACCGGGGGGCGTGATATTCCTTACTTTATTGTCCCGATCGTGGCACCTATCATTGGCGCTTGTGCGGGAGCAGCAATTTATCGTTACTTTATTGGCAAAAACTTACCGTGTAATAGCTGTAAGCTGGAGGAAAATGAGCGTTAGCTTCACGGAAAATGTTTATTTTTGAAATGTAAAAACTGTTTTCGTGATCGGGTTTCCTGAACCGCTTAAAAAGTCTCCCAAGAATGGGAGACTTTTGTTATGTTCGAATACGCCTTTTATCATTGCGTTGGATCGCGAGATGAAAAGTATATGTAAATAATATGTTTTATCTATAACAATAAATTAACTGAGAGGTTTTATCATGATTTCTGCGAGTGCCCTGAACTCAGAACTCATTAATAAAATCGCACAGGATTTTGCGCAGGCCACCAGTCTGGCTGTTGTGGTTGTCAATATTCACGGTGATGAAATTTCTGAGCTTTTTAATTTCACCCCTTTTTGCCAGTTGATGCGCCAGCATCCTCAGCATAGTACGCGATGTCGTATGAGCGATCGCTGTGGGGGACTGGAAGCCTCAAAATCCGATCAACCCTGCATTTATCGCTGCCATGCCGGACTTACCGACTTCTCCATTCCGCTGGTCATTGCGGGACATCTGGTTGGGTTTGTCTTATGTGGTCAGGTGCGCCTAAGCAATGACGTGGGGCTGGTGGATATTCTGAACGTGGACGACCGTTGGCAAGCCGATCCCGAACTGGTGAGTGAATTTCGTAATGTACCGGAAATGGACTATTCGCGGGTTATTGCTTCCGCGGATTTGCTAAAGCTCATTGTGGAAAATTGTCTTAAAAAACAACTGAATTTCGTCGTAATCAAAGACAATCCGCAACAGTCAGAGCCGGTGCGGGCTAATCGTAGCCCGAACCCTCATGACAGTAAAATGAAGAAAGCCTTGCGTTATATTGATGCGCATTTATCAGACGAGCTGCGTCTGGAAGATGTTGCCTCTCACGTTTATCTCAGTCCTTACTATTTCAGCAAATTGTTCAAAAAATATCAGGGGATAGGGTTTAACGCATGGGTAAATCAACAGCGAATGGCGAGCGCCAAAGAGTTGCTTTGTCATAGCGACTGGAGCATCGCCAGTATTGCGCGAAATTTAGGCTTTTCACAAACCAGTTATTTTTGCAAAGTTTTCCGTCAAACGTACCAGGTTACGCCGCAGGCTTTCCGGCAGCAAATAAATGTCATCTCATCTGAAGAGACCGCTTAAATAGCAATAATTTGCTATTGCCGATTTTTGATATCGTACGCTATGTCAGTCATTATAAAATGAAAAATAACTACAGCAGTCAATAAATTGTCATAGCGCAACAAAATAATAGTATTTGAGGGATAAACTGCACCAGTTTTTATTTTTGTGATGAGATACAGTGTCTGTGTGAAAGACTTTCTTTATTCTTTAATGACGCTTTCATTCAAAAAATGAACATATGAATAAACGGGTTGAGGCCATAACATTGGTTGAATGTACCCGGCTAGATATTAAATTGAATTATTGTCATGAGGTCGTGAATTTGCCTCAAGACACAGAGCCAAATTAAATCGGCTCTTGAACTGACAGGTTTGCCACATTTGTGGTAGGGAAGGGGGTGAGAATCCCCCGCAGCCCCCGCTGCTGTGATGCTGACGACCCCGTATAGACCACTGATCGCAAGATTGGGAAGGACGGGCGAGGACGACGCTAAGCCAGAAGACCTGCCTGTCGGTGACTACCAACAACTTCGGTGGGAAGTGGGTTGCGCAGATGCATACAGTCGAGAGACTGGGTATCTATACACCCCTACCACCCTGAACAGGATCAGGGTATGGCGGCCAGTTTTCACGCATTTGTTCTTGCAGGTACCGGTAGCGGCTGTGGCAAAACCACGGTGACGCTGGGCTTGTTGAGCCTGATGAAAAAGCGCGGTTTACGCGTCCAGCCATGCAAAGTCGGTCCTGATTACCTTGATACTGGCTGGCACACCGCGGTGTGCGGCACGGCTTCCCGCAATCTTGATAGCTTCATGCTACCCACCTCTACACTGAATGCCTTATTTTGCGAGCAGATGCAGCACGCGGATATTGCCGTTATCGAAGGCGTTATGGGGTTGTATGACGGCTATGGCACAGACCCTGATTACTGCAGTACTGCGGCGATGGCGAAACAGTTGGGTTGCCCGGTCATCTTGCTGGTTGATGGTAAGGCGGTTTCCACTTCGATAGCCGCCACGGTGATGGGATTCCAGCATTTTGATCCGAGTCTGAACATTGCAGGCGTGATTGTTAATCGGGTCAACAGCGAAACACATTACCAGCTACTCAAAGTTGCGATTGAGCGTTACTGCTCCGTACCTGTATTAGGCTACGTTCCCCGCATGGAGGGCGTCGCGCTCCCTGAGCGTCATCTGGGTCTGGTTACCGCTCGTGAGTCAGTTATCAACCAGCAGCCGTGGCAGGATTTTGCCGCGACGCTGGAACAGACGTTGAATATCGACGCGCTGCTGGCCTTAAGCGCGTCAGACAATCTTCCTGTCGGTGAGTGGCCCGCACTGCCTGCTGCAGACGCAGGCGCAGGGTTAACGCTGGCCATTGCTGATGACGAGGCGTTCAACTTTTATTATCCGGATAACATTACGTTACTGGCGCGTACAGGCCTCAACATTGTTCGTTTTAGCCCGCTGCACGATACCTGCTTACCGGACTGCCAGATGATTTGGTTAGGCGGTGGGTATCCGGAACTGCATGCTGCGGCCCTGGCCCGTAATGTCACCATGCTGGAGCAACTGCGAGCGGCGCATCAGCGTGGCGTCGCTATTTATGCAGAGTGCGGAGGGTTGATGTATCTCGGTAGCTCACTGGAGGACAGCAACGGCGAGCGCTGGCTAATGGCGGATATCATTCCTGGACACAGCAAAATGGGCAAACGGCTGACCCGGTTTGGCTACTGCGAGGCACAAGCTACACAGCAAACATTGCTGGCAACGGCTGGTGAAGTCCTGCGCGGACATGAATTCCACTATTCCGATTTTACCCCTGAAATCCCGGCAGTGATGAATTGCCGCAAGGTGCGTGATGGCAAAACGCTGCAGGCCTGGTCAGGTGGATGGCAGGTCGGAAATACCTTCGCCAGTTATCTGCACGTTCATTTTGCCCAGCGTCCCGAAATGCTCAATCACTGGCTGGCCGCTGCGAGGAACGCGCTATGACGATACTCGCATGGTGCGTTGCCTGGCTGCTGGATTTTATCATTGGCGATCCGCAGAACTGGCCTCACCCGGTGCGCTGGATTGGCAACCTTATCTCCGCAGTCCAGCGAGTCATTCGGCGTTATTGCCATAGTGATAGCACGCTGAGAATCGGCGGTGCCGTAATGTGGATCGTGGTGGTCGGTGTGACATGGGGCGTTTCCTGGGGTGTGCTGACGCTGGCGAATTCCATTCACCCGTGGCTGGGATGGGGCGTAGAGGTGTGGATGATCTTTACCGTACTGGCGGGGCGTTGTCTGGCGAATGCTGCGCTGGATGTTGAGCGTCCATTGCGTGCCAATAATCTCGCCGAAAGTCGGGAAAAACTCTCCTGGATTGTGGGACGTGATACCTCACAGCTGCAACCAAAACAGATCAACCGCGCCGTGGTAGAAACCGTGGCGGAAAACACCGTTGACGGCATCATCGCGCCGCTGTTCTTCCTCTTACTGGGCGGTGCGCCGCTGGCGATGGCCTACAAAGCGGTGAATACCCTCGATTCAATGGTGGGGTACAAACATGAAAAATACCGTGCTATCGGCATGGTCAGCGCCCGTCTGGACGATGTCGCTAACTTTATTCCGGCAAGACTGAGCTGGTTGCTGCTGGGTGTGGCGGCGTTTTTATGCCGCCAGGATGGCACACGCGCTTTGCAGATTGGCTGGCGCGATCGTTACAACCATAGCAGCCCAAACTGCGCGTGGTCGGAAGCTGCTGTGGCCGGCGCATTAGGTATTCGCCTAGGGGGACCCAATGACTACTTCGGCGAGCGCGTTGAGAAACCGTGGATTGGCGATCAACAACGAGACATTTCTGTAGACGACATTTCCCAAACGATTCGATTGATGTGGGTAGCATCGACCCTGGCACTGGCGCTTTTTATGGCGCTGCGCTGGCTGTGGTTCGGTGTCGCCTGAGGACAACAAAATGCACTATATCCAGCAACCTCAAGCGATTGAGGCCAAAAGTTTCGACATCATTGGCGAGATTATCAGTGAAACCCGCCCGGATTATCAGTTTGCCAGTCCGTTGCATGAAGCCATCATCAAGCGGGTGATCCACACCACCGCGGATTTCGACTGGCTGGACATTCTGTGGTTTTCCAGTGATGTGCTGGAACAGTTTTGCGCTGCATTGAGTCGCCCGAGCGTGATTTATACCGATACCACGATGGCGCTTTCCGGGATAAACAAAACCCTGTTGGCAAAATTCGGTGGCGAATGCCGCTGTTACATCAGCGACCCACGTGTGGTACGGGCAGCAAAAGAACAGGGGATCACTCGTTCAATGGCTGCAGTCGACATTGCCGTGAAGGAAGAGGGCGAAAAACTGTTTGTCTTTGGCAACGCGCCAACCGCGTTGTTCCGCCTGCTGGAACATGATGCACCTGTCAGCGGTGTGGTTGGCGTACCGGTAGGATTTGTTGGCGCGGCGGAGTCGAAGGACGCACTGACACAAAGTCATCTGCCCGCCATTGCCGCATTAGGTCGCAAAGGTGGCAGTAACGTCGCTGCCGCTATCGTCAATGCCATGCTTTATCACATGCAGGGGGCGCGATGAGCGACCAGTCCTTCGATACGCCAGTGTGGCACAACGGTAAAGCGCTGCGTAAAGGGTACACCACGGGATCGTGTGCGACGGCGGCGGCAAAAGTCGCTGCGTTGATGGTGCTGCGCCAGCATCTGATCCATCAGGTTTCCATTGTGACGCCTTCCGGGGTGACTTTATGCCTGAACGTGGAGTCACCGCATATCGAAGGGCAGCAGGCGATTGCCGCCATCCGCAAAGATGGTGGTGATGATGTGGACGCCACGCATGGGATGCTGATCTTTGCCCGCGTGACGTTAGACGATAGTAAAGAGATCGTCTTACAGGGCGGTGAAGGTGTCGGTACGGTGACCCGTAAAGGGATTGGTTTGCCGGTGGGCAGTTCGGCGATTAACCGGACACCTCGTCAGACCATTGAGTCCGCAGTACGTGAAGCGATTGGACCAAATCGTGGGGCAAACATCGAGATTTTTGCGCCTGAAGGTGAAGAACGGGCGCAAAAAACCTACAACTCGCGCCTGGGGATTCTGGGCGGTATTTCGATCATTGGTACCACGGGCATTGTTACGCCGATGTCGGAAGAGAGCTGGAAACGTTCGCTATCGCTGGAGCTGGAGATCAAACGCGCGGCAGGGCTGGATCGCGTCGTACTGGTACCGGGTAATCACGGCGAACGTTTTGTGCGTGAACAGATGGGGATCGACACACAGGTTGTGGTCACTATGAGCAACTTTGTCGGTTACATGATTGAGGAAGCGGTGCGCCTGGGATTCCGCCAGATCGTGCTGGTGGGACATCCCGGCAAACTTATCAAAATCGCGGCTGGGATCTTCCATACCCACAGTCATATCGCTGATGCCCGCATGGAAACGCTGGTGGCTCACCTCGCATTACTTGGCGCGCCGTTGGAACTGCTGACGCTGGTCAGCGACTGTGACACGACCGAAGCCGCGATGGAACATATCGAAGCATACGGTTTTCAACACATTTACAACCATTTGGCGAAGCGTATTTGTATGCGCGTCCTGCAAACCCTGCGTTTTACGAAAAATCCCCCGACCTGCGACGCCATCATGTTCTCTTTTGATAATCAGGTCCTCGGCAGCAATCGTCCGGTCGCGGAGATCGCAGAGGAGATGGAATGTTAACCGTTGTAGGGATGGGGCCCGCTGGGTTGCATTTGATGACGCCGGTGGCGCGTGACGCGGTTGCAATGGCCGACGTGCTGGTCGGCGGCAAGCGACATCTGCAGCAGTTCCCGGATTTTGCCGGTGAACGGTTTGCTCTTGGCGCCAATATTCCGGAGCTATTGCACTGGATCGGCGAACATCAGGCGCGAAACGTAGTGGTACTGGCCTCAGGCGACCCGCTGTTTTACGGCATTGGCACGCGGATGGTGGCGCATTTTGGTATTGAAAATGTGCGCATTATTCCCGGTATTAGCGCCGTTCAGTATCTGTGTGCGCAAGCTGGTATTGATATGAACGACATGTGGCTCACCAGTAGCCATGGCCGCAGTGTCTGTTTTGATGAGCTGGCGCGACATAACAAGGTTGCGATGGTGACCGACGCGCTGTGTGGCCCGCGTGAAATTGCACAGCAGTTGGTGGCCAGAGGCAAAGGGCATCGCTGGATGGTGATTGGCGAAAACCTGGCGATGGACAATGAACGTATCCACTGCCTGCCTGTAAACAAAATTACAGCCGACTATGACATGAATGCAGTGGTGATCCTCGATGAAAGATGAGCTTTTTCTACGTGGAGAGAAAGTGCCGATGACCAAAGAAGCGGTACGTGCACTCGCCCTCTCAAAACTTGAATTACACCGCGCCAGCCATCTGATTGATATCGGCGCGGGAACCGGCAGCGTGTCGATTGAGGCGGCGTTGCAATATCCAGGGTTGCGTATCACGGCAATCGAGCGTAATCCGGATGCACTCAGGCTGCTGGACGAAAACCGTCAGCATTTTGCCTGTGCAAACATCGATATTTTTCCCGGTATCGCGCCGATGACGATTGCGGAAAAAGCCGATGCCATTTTCATGGGCGGTAGCGGCGGCCATCTGACCGATCTGATCGACTGGTCAATGCGTCAGTTACATCCCGCAGGGCGACTGGTGATGACGTTTATCCTTCAGGAAAACCTCAACATCGCTCTGGCTCATCTGGACCACCTTGGCATTCAGGGTGTGGATTGCCTGCAACTGCAGGTTTCCTCACTTGCCACGCTGGGTAGTGGTCACTATTTCAAACCGAATAACCCCGTATTTGTTATCGCCTGTCAGAAGGAAGGAACCCATGTCTGAGATTTTTGATCCCCGTAGTGTGTGGTTTGTTGGCGCAGGTCCTGGCGATCGCGAGCTGATTACCCTCAAAGGTTACCGGTTGCTCCAGCAGGCACAGGTGGTTATCTATGCCGGATCGCTGATTAACACTGAATTACTGGAATATTGCCCGGCCGGAGCGGAATGCCATGACAGCGCCGAACTGCATCTGGAGCAGATCCTTGATCTGATGGAAGCGGGTGTGAAAGCCGGTAAAACCGTCGTGCGTCTGCAAACCGGTGATGTTTCCTTGTATGGCTCTGTGCGCGAGCAAGGCGAAGAGCTGACCAAACGCGGGATCGACTGGCAGGTGGTGCCTGGCGTTAGCGCATTCCTGGGGGCGGCTGCGGAGTTGGGTGTCGAGTATACCGTACCGGAAGTGTCGCAGAGTCTCATCATTACCCGTCTGGAAGGTCGCACGCCGGTACCTGAACGTGAACAACTGGAGTCGTTTGCCAGTCACCAGACATCAATGGCGATTTATCTTTCCGTCCAGCGTATTCATCGGGTGGCCGAGCGTCTGATTGAAGGCGGATATCCGGCGACCACTCCCGTGGCGGTGATCTATAAAGCGACCTGGCCAGAAAGCCAGACCGTGCGCGGTACCCTGGCAGATATTGGCGACAAAGTTCGCGACGCAGGGATCCGTAAAACGGCGCTCATTCTGGTCGGTAACTTCCTGGGCTCGGAGTATCACTACTCCAAACTCTATGCGGCGGATTTTAGCCATGAATACCGTAAAGCCTGAATCACTCGCGCTATTTTGCCTGACCCCCGGCGGCGTTGTGCTTGCTAAACGTCTGGCGGCGATGCTGCCGGTAACCTGTTTCACCAGTGAAAAACTGCTGGAGGAGGGATTTATTCCTTTCGACAACGGTTTTGCTAACACCGCGCGCGATGCGTTTGCGAATTACTCAGCGCTGATTTTTATCGGTGCAACTGGCATTGCCGTGCGTGTGCTGGCTCCGCTGGTCAACGACAAATTTTGCGATCCGGCGGTGGTGGTCATTGATGAACGTGCCCAGCATGTCATTAGCCTGCTCTCCGGTCATGCGGGGGGCGCTAATGCACTGGCGCGTTATCTGGCGGGAATGCTGGGGGCCGATCCTGTCATTACCACCGCGACGGATGTCAATGATATGGCGGCGCTGGACACATTGGCGTTCCAGTTAAATGCCCGCATGAATGATTTCCGCTCGGCGGTCAAAATCGTTAACCAGATGCTGGTCAGCAACAAACGGGTTGGTCTGTGGTGGGACGACGAACTGGCACAGGACGTCAGCCATTGCGACCGCCGTGGATTTATCACGGTGACCGATCTCAATCAGCTGCCTGAACTGGATGCGCTGATTTGTATTACCTTGCGCAACAACTTGCCTGAACTGCCCGTTGTGCACTGGAAGCTGGTACCGCAGCGAGTAGTTGCCGGAATTGGCTGTCGTCGGGATACGCCGTTTCCACTGTTAGCTGCGCTGCTGGCACGCCAACTCGAAGCCCAGCGCCTCGACCCGCTGGCGTTAAAAGCAATTGGCAGCATCACGCTGAAAAAAGACGAACAGGGGCTTATCCAACTGGCCTCCTGTTGCCGCGTGCCTTTCGAAACCTTTACCGCTGACGCGCTGCGTGAGCATGAACACCGTTTTCCGGCCTCATCATTTGTTCGCAAAACGGTGGGGACAGGAAGCGTTTCCGGTCCTGCAGCCTGGCTGCTGAGCCACGGACAACTGTTAGGCGAAACCCTGCGCGAACAGGGCGTCACGATCACTTTGGGAGTTTCACACTGATGTTAAGCGTAATTGGAATTGGCCCTGGCTCGCAGGCAATGATGACCATGGAAGCCGTTGAAGCGCTCCAGGCGGCGGAAATCATTGTCGGCTATAAAACCTACACCCATCTGGTAAAAGCGTTCACTGGCGATAAGCAGGTGATCAAAACCGGGATGTGCAAAGAGATTGAACGCTGCCAGGCCGCAATCGAACTGGCGCAGGCTGGCCACAACGTGGCGCTGATTAGCAGCGGCGACGCCGGGATTTACGGTATGGCCGGGCTGGTGCTTGAGCTGGTCAGCAAGCAAAAACTGGATGTTGAGGTTCGGCTGATCCCTGGGATGACGGCAAGTATTGCCGCCGCCTCATTGCTTGGCGCACCGCTGATGCACGATTTTTGCCATATCAGCCTGAGTGACCTGTTAACGCCGTGGCAGGTAATTGAAAAACGTATTATTGCTGCCGGTGAAGCTGACTTCGTTATCTGTTTTTACAACCCGCGCAGTCGCGGTCGTGAAGGACATCTGGCGCGTGCATTTGAACTGCTTTCCGCCAGCAAGAGCGCACAAACACCAGTAGGTATCGTGAAGTCGGCCGGTCGTAAAAAACAGGAAAAATGGCTGACTACGCTCGGTGATATGGATTTTGAACCGGTGGATATGACCAGTCTGGTGATTGTCGGCAACAAAACCACCTATGTACAGGATGGGCTGATGATTACACCACGGGGCTATGTGCTGTGAATTACGGTGACGTGCTGGTTATGGGCGGCACCAGCGATGCGCGCATGCTGTGCCAGCAACTGGATGCGGCAAATGTCGCTTATACCCTGTCGGTGGCGACGCCAACAGGTAAGCAACTGGCAGGTGACATCAAAGGTCAGGTTCGCTGCGGGCGTCTGGAGCGCGAACAAATGATTGCCTGGTTGCAGGAAAACCGGACGCGCTGGGTGATCGACGCCTCGCATCCGTATGCCGAGGTGGTGAGCCGCAACATCATGAACGCCTGTGAAGCGGCCGGCGTGTTGTTGAGCCGCTATCAGCGACCTGAACAGTTGAGTGATTTAACTCACCCGCATCTGCACACCGTACAGAGCATCCAGCAAGCATGTGAAACAGCACGTCGTTTTGGCGAACGCGTGTTGCTGACGACCGGCAGTAAAGATTTGGCCATCTGGCGTGCAGGATTACCGGAGAAGACGCTGCTGGCACGCGTGCTGCCTGTGCCAGAGGTGATTCAACAGTGCGCGGAGCTGGGGTTTGGCGTGGGCGAAATCTTCGCGCTGTGTGGCCCGTTTAGCGCCGAGTTCAATGCCGCGTTTTATCGCCAGTGTCGGGCGGATGTGATGATCACCAAAGCGTCAGGCGCGGAAGGGGGTTATCAGGAAAAAGTTCAGCCCTGTCTGGATGCAGGTATTCCCTGCATCGTGATTACACGCCCGGCACCGTTGGTGACGGGAGAAGAATTACTGGAAAGTCAGGCCGCATTTGGGGCGCGTTTAACGCGCTGGCTGGCCGCTGCTTAAGGAGTAAGAGATGAAAAAGGCGCTTCTGGTGGTCAGCTTTGGCACCAGCTATCACGACACCTGTGAGAAGAATATTGTGGCTTGTGAGCGCGATCTTGCGGCCAGTTGTCCCGACCGCGATCTGTTCAGGGCATTTACCTCCGGGATGATCATCCGCAAGCTCAAACAGCGGGACGGTATTGAGATCGATACGCCGCTGCAGGCGCTGCAAAAGCTGGCGGAGCAGGGGTATCAGGATGTGGCTATTCAGTCGCTGCACATCATTAATGGTGACGAATACGAGAAAATTGTTCGTGAAGTCCAAAGTATGCGCCCGCTGTTTTCACGTCTGACTCTGGGGGTGCCGCTGTTGAGCAGTCACGATGATTACGCACAACTGATGCTGGCGCTGCAACAGCAGATGCCGCCGTTAGGTGAGCGTGAAAAAGTCGTGTTTATGGGCCACGGTGCCAGTCATCACGCGTTTGCTGCTTATGCCTGTCTCGATCACATGATGACAGCGCAGCGCTTCCCGGCTCGCGTAGGTGCAGTGGAAAGCTACCCGGAAGTAGAGGTGCTGATCGAAAGCTTAGGTCAGGAAGGTGTGACGGCGGTTCATCTTATGCCGCTAATGCTGGTTGCAGGCGATCACGCTATCAATGATATGGCCTCCGATGAAGAGGATTCGTGGAAAACGTTGTTTAACGCAGCAGGCATTCCGGCTACGCCATGGCTCAGCGGTCTGGGTGAGAATCCGGCGGTTCGTGCCATGTTCGTCGCCCATTTACAGCAAGCGCTGAACGTGGCGCTGGAGGAAGCAGCATGAGTGGCAAATTGTATGCGCTGAGCACCGGGCCCGGTGCTGCCGATCTGGTCACCGTGCGTGCAGCACGCACCCTTGGGATGCTGGATATTCTTTATGCACCAGCCGGGCGAAAAGGTGGCGATAGTCTGGCGTTGTCGATCGTACGTGAATATATCGGTGAGCAAACTGAAGTTCGCTGCTGCCATTTCCCGATGAGTGCTGATAGTGCTGAAAAAGAGGCTGTCTGGGATGAGGTCGCTGCTGCGTTGGTACAGGAAGTGGAAGCGGGTAAACAGGTTGGTTTTATTACCCTCGGCGATGCCATGTTATTCAGTACCTGGATCTTTTTACTCCAGCGTATTGGTAATCAAGATTGGTTAGAAATCGTCCCCGGCGTCACCTCGTTTGCGGCGATTGCGGCACGTTCAAAAACGCCGCTTGCTATGGAGCAACAGTCTCTGGCGGTGGTCTCCTGTACCGCGCCGGAAAGTGAAATCCAGCAGGCTTTAACACAGCATGACAGCCTGGTGCTGATGAAGGTGTACGGTCGTTTTGCGCGCATCAAAGCGCTGCTGCAACAAGAAGGCTTGCTGGACTGCGCATTGATGATGTCTGAAGCCACGCTGCCAGGTGAGCAGTGCTGGCGCCATCTGAATGAAGTGAGCGACGATCAGCCGCTACCTTATTTCTCAACCATTCTGGTTAATAAACAGTGGGAGTATGCACAATGAAGCTTGAACAACAGCTCAAACAGCTGTCTTTCAGCGGGTTAGCTGCGGCACTATTACTGATGATTGTTCCTGAGCAGGCGTTTGCGATGCACATTATGGAAGGCTTTTTGCCACCGATGTGGGCGCTGGCCTGGTGGCTGCTGTTTCTGCCTTGTCTGTGGTACGGGTTAGTGCGTCTGCGCCAGATCGTGCAGGAAGATAACCACCAGAAAGTCCTGTTAGCCCTGTGCGGAGCCTTCATTTTTGTCCTGTCGGCGCTGAAAATTCCTTCCGTTACCGGGAGCTGCTCACATCCGACAGGGGTGGGGCTGGCGGTTATCCTGTTCGGGCCGGGTGTGGTGGCTATTCTTGGGGCAATCGTCCTGCTGTTCCAGGCGCTGTTACTGGCTCACGGCGGTTTAACAACGCTTGGCGCGAACGGGATGTCGATGGCGGTAATCGGCCCGGTTGTTGGGTATATGGTGTGGAAGTTGGCCTGTCGTGCGGGGTTGCGTCGTGATGTTTGCGTCTTCCTGTGCGCTATGCTGGCAGACCTCGTTACCTATTTCGTCACCTCTGTGCAGTTGGGCGTCGCCTTCCCGGATCCCTCTGCGGGGGCGATGGGATCAATTATCAAATTCATGGGTATTTTCTGTCTGACGCAGGTTCCAATTGCGATCGCAGAGGGGCTGCTAACCGTGATGATTTATGACCAGTTAACCAAACGCCAGTTGATTACCGCACAAGGACATTAACGATGAAAAAGACGCTGATTTTATTAGGGATGGTCATTGCGCTGGTGGTCCTGCCATTTTTCATCAACCACGGCGGAGAATACGGCGGTTCGGACGGTGAAGCGGAAAGCCAGATTCAGGCTATCGCGCCACATTATGAGCCGTGGTTCCAGCCATTGTATGAACCTGCAAGCGGCGAAATTGAAAGCCTGCTGTTTACGCTACAGGGTTCGCTGGGGGCTGCCGTGATTTTCTATATCCTGGGTTATACCAAGGGCAGGCAGCGCCGTGATGACCGGGCTTGACAGACTCAGCTACCAGAGCCGCTGGTTTCATGTTTCACCGCAGCGAAAATTCTTGCTCTGGCTGGTGATGATGATTCTGGCCTTTACTCTGCCCCCATTGGGGCAGGGTATCGAGATGTTGCTGATAGCGGCACTTAGTTGCTGGCTGCTGCGGGTTTCTTTCTGGCGCTGGTGTCGTTGGATGGCGTTACCGTTTGGCTTTCTGCTGGTGGGCGTTGTGACGATTTTGTTTAGCGTCAGTCGCGACCCGCATACCTTACTGGCCAGCATGCCCGTGGGCAGTTTCTGGCTGGGGATCACCGCATCGGGCATACACACGGCCAATGAAACGTTCTGGCGCAGCCTTGCGGCGCTGGCGGCAACGTTTTGGCTGGTGCTGAATTTACCGTTTCCGCAGTTAATTATCTTGCTTAAACGTGCACATGTCCCACGGCTGATGACCGAGCTGATTCTGCTGACCTGGCGATTTATTTTTATCCTGTTAGACGAGGCACTCGCCATTCATCGCGCACAAACGCTGCGTTTTGGTTATCGTAGCTTGCCGTTGGGCTATCGCTCTTTGGCGATGCTGGTGGGATTATTGTTTACCCGCGTGTTGATCCGTTATCAGCAAATGACCACCACACTGGATATCAAACTGTATCAGGGTGATTTTCACCTGTAAGGAAAAGTATGCTTGCCACCTCAGCGCTTTGGTTTCGCTACCAGGATGACCCGATTCTCAAAGGGCTAACGCTGGACTTTTCTCAACATGCCGTCACCGGACTGGTGGGGGCCAATGGCTGCGGGAAGTCCACGCTGTTTATGAACCTGAGCGGTTTACTGCGCCCACAACAGGGGGCAGTGATGTGGCAAGGAAAACCACTGGATTACAGCAAGCGCGGCCTGCTGGCGCTACGTCAGCAGGTGGCAACGGTATTTCAGGACCCCGATCAGCAAATCTTTTATACCGATATCGACAGTGACATCGCATTTAGCCTGCGTAATCTGGGCGTGGACGAGGCTGAAATTGCCCGTCGGGTGGACGATGCCTTGACGCTGGTCAATGCTCAACATTTTCGCCATCAGCCCATTCAGTGTCTCAGCCACGGACAAAAAAAACGCGTGGCGATTGCGGGGGCGCTGGTGCTGCAAGCGCAGTATCTGTTACTGGATGAACCCACCGCCGGTCTCGACCCATCAGGGCGCACGCAGATGATTGAGATAATCAAACGCATTGTGGCGCAAGGAAATCATGTGGTTATTTCCAGCCATGATATCGATCTCATCTATGAAGTCAGCGATGCGGTGTATGTTTTACGTCGCGGAGAAGTGCTGACGCACGGTACGCCGGGTGACGTGTTCGCCCGTACCGATCTTATTGAACAAGCCGGGTTAACTCCGCCATGGCTGGTGAAATTGCACACCGAGCTGGGTTTCCCGTTGTGTAAAACAGAGGCTGAATTTTTTAGCTGTATGCGAAAGAACGCGCTGAAGGAGGCGTCATGACGCAGGCAATAATGTTGCAGGGAACGGCATCTGATGTTGGCAAAAGCGTACTCGTCGCCGGGCTGTGTCGTATTTTTTATCAGGATGGATTGCGTACCGCGCCGTTCAAATCGCAGAACATGGCGTTGAACTCTGGCATTACGCCGGAAGGAAAGGAGATGGGGCGCGCGCAAATATTTCAGGCGGAGGCGGCAGGGATAACGCCGGATGTGCGTATGAACCCTGTGCTACTTAAACCGACCAGCGATCGTAAAGCACAGGTCGTGTTGATGGGCAAAGTGGCAACCGATATGGATGCGGTCAGTTACCACGAGTACAAACCGCGGCTGCGTGAACAGATTATTTCAGTTTTTAACAGTCTGGCGCAGGAGTTTGACGTTGTCGTGCTGGAAGGGGCGGGCAGCCCGGCAGAAATCAACCTGCGCGATCGCGATATCGTCAATATGGGGATGGCGGAGATGGCGCGCTGCCCGGTCGTTCTGGTGGCGGATATCGATCGTGGTGGGGTATTCGCTTCCATTTACGGCACACTGGCGCTGCTGCACGACCATGAACGCGCCAGAGTCAAAGGGGTCATCATCAACAAGTTTCGCGGTGATGTGGCGTTGTTGCACTCCGGCATTGAACAAATTGAGGCGCTGACCGGCGTTCCGGTGTTGGGCGTGATGCCATGGCTGGACGTGGATCTCGAAGACGAGGATGGCGTCGCACTGCAAAAAGGGAAGTACGTACGCACGGATAAGCGAGATATTGAGATAGCCGTAGTCCAACTGCCGCATATCTCTAACTTTACTGACTTCAACGCGCTTGCCGCTCAACCGGATGTTCGTGTGCGCTATGTGCGCCACCCGGAGGAGCTGGCGGGAGCCGATCTGGTGATCCTGCCGGGCAGTAAAAATACGCTGGGCGATCTGGTCTGGTTACGTGAAAGCGGTATAGCCCACGGCGTGTTGCAATTACACCGTCAGCGTGTACCGGTGATCGGAATTTGCGGTGGCTACCAGATGCTCGGAGACACCATCATTGATGATGTGGAGTCAGGACTCGGCACGCTGCCGGGGCTCGGGCTGCTGAATATCGTGACCCATTTTGCCCAGCATAAAACGACGACCCAGGTGGCAGGGGTGATGTCTTCTACGCTGCCGGACTGGCTGGCGGGTGTTGCGGAGCTATCCGTACGCGGTTATGAAATTCATATGGGTGAAACGCAATTAACAGAAAACTGCCAGCCCGTCATGACGCTGCATAAAAACGGTGGCGCTATGGCTGATGGTGCGGTGAGCTCAGACGGACTGGTAATGGGTACCTATCTGCACGGTCTGTTTGACAGTGATGAATTCACCCGTGCGCTGGTCAACGGTCTGCGTGAACGCAAAGGGCTAACCGCGCTGGATTCCACCGTCCAATACGCGCAATATAAATCGCAGCAGTTTGATCTGCTGGCGGATGCGATGCGACAACACATCGATATTGAGAAAATTTATACCATCATGCAGCAGCACCAGGAGCCAGTATGATGATTCTGGTGACTGGCGGTGCCCGCAGCGGAAAAAGTCGACATGCGGAAGCGTTAATTGCCGATTCCCCCCAGGTGCTGTATATCGCCACATCGCAGATTTTTGATGAGGAGATGGCAGCACGTATTCAGCACCATCGCGATGGGCGTCCCGCACACTGGCGTACTGCTGAGCGTTGGCAACATCTTGATGAGCTGATCACGGCGGCGAACGATCCGCAGGAAGCCATTCTGCTGGAATGTATCACCACGATGGTGACCAACCAGTTGTTTGCGCTGGGCGGTGACAGCGATCCTGACAGTTGGGATTATGCGGCGATGGAGCAGTCCATCGAAGATGAAATCCGTTCGTTGATCGCAGCCTGTCAGCGCTGCCCTGCAAAGGTGGTGCTGGTCACTAACGAAGTGGGAATGGGGATCGTTCCGGAGAACCGTCTGGCACGGCATTTTCGCGATATTGCCGGACGTGTTAACCAACGCCTGGCGGCGGCAGCGGATGAGGTCTGGCTGGTGGTATCAGGAATTGGAGTCAAAATTAAATGAGTAAGTTGTTCTGGGCAATGCTCTCTTTTATCAGTCGGTTGCCCGTTCCAACGCGCTGGTCGCAAGGGCTGGATTTTGAGCATTATTCACGCGGTATCGTCATGTTCCCCCTTATAGGTGTTGTGCTGGGGGGACTGACGGGGCTGGTCTTTATGGTGCTGCAACCCTGGTGTGGTATTCCTCTGGCCGCCCTGTTTGCCGTGCTGACGCTGGCGCTGCTGACCGGTGGTTTTCACCTGGATGGACTGGCGGATACCTGTGACGGCATTTTTTCTGCACGTCGACGCGAACGGATGCTGGAAATCATGCGCGACAGTCGACTCGGGACTCATGGCGGACTGGCGCTGATCTTCGTGCTACTGGCCAAAGTGCTGGTGGTGAGCGAACTGGCGCTGCGCGGGACGCCGATGCTGGCGGCACTGGCTGCAGCCTGCGTTGCTGGACGGGGTACTGCTGTTTT
Organism: Citrobacter sp. HN-141; assembly: GCF_033341895.1. Lineage (NCBI taxonomy): Bacteria > Pseudomonadati > Pseudomonadota > Gammaproteobacteria > Enterobacterales > Enterobacteriaceae > Citrobacter > Citrobacter sp. HN-141. The sequence goes on from NZ_JAWPBF010000013.1 coordinate 37,281, forward strand.
GCTGATGTATCGACACCGTTATGCCCGCGAAGAAGGGCTGGGAAATGTCTTTATTGGCAAAGTGAGTGGACGACAAACCTGTGTCACGTTGGGGTTCACGGCGATTCTTGCGGCCGTCCTGCTTCCTGGCATGCGCGGTGTGGCAGCACTGGTCGTTACGTTGGTGGCGATCTTCATTCTTGGGCAGTTATTAAAACGCACGTTAGGTGGGCAAACCGGCGATACGCTGGGGGCGGCCATTGAACTTGGCGAGCTGGTTTTCCTGCTGGCTCTGCTTTGAGTCAGTCAACATACTGGAACCCTTATGCAGACTTTATCCTCTTTACTTCACGCGATCCCTTCACCCGATAGCGCTGCAATGTTGCGCGCTCAGCAACATATTGATGGCCTGCTTAAGCCGCCGGGAAGCCTTGGACGACTCGAATCTCTCGCTGTGCAACTGGCCGGTATGCCAGGCCTGAAAGGCGTGCCGCATGTCGGGGGGAAAGCGATGCTGGTGATGTGCGCCGACCACGGCGTGTGGGATGAAGGTGTTGCTGTTTCGCCTAAGATCGTGACGGCGATTCAGGCGGCCAATATGACGCGCGGAACGACCGGCGTCTGCGTGCTGGCCGCTCAGGCTGGCGCAAAAGTGCATGTGATTGATGTGGGAATTGACGCCGAACTCATTCCTGGCGTAGTGAACATGCGCGTAGCACGCGGTTGCGGCAATATTGCACAAGGGCCGGCAATGCGTCGCTCACAAGCCGAAGAGCTGCTGCTGGAAGTGATTCGGTATACCCGAGAACTGGCGGATGATGGCGTAACATTGTTTGGCGTCGGTGAGCTTGGCATGGCAAACACCACGCCCGCGGCGGCGATTGTCAGTGTGTTAACCGGTAGCGATGCAGAGGATGTGGTGGGTATTGGTGCTAACCTTCCGCTCTCAAGGGTAGGAAATAAGGTCGATGTTGTTCGCCGGGCCATTGCCATCAACCAGCCGGACAGTCGTGATGGTATTGATGTGCTGGCTAAAGTGGGTGGTTTTGATCTTGTCGGTATGGCGGGGGTGATGTTGGGTGCGGCGTCTTGTGGTCTGCCGGTCATCCTGGATGGTTTCCTGTCTTATTCAGCGGCACTGGCTGCTTGTCAGATAGCGCCGGAGATTAAACCTTATCTGATCCCGTCGCATTTCTCCGCCGAGAAGGGCGCTCGTACTGCACTGGCGCACCTGGAACTGGAGCCGTATCTCAACATGGGAATGCGTTTAGGCGAAGGCAGTGGTGCCGCGCTGGCGATGCCCATTGTTGAAGCTGCCTGCGCGATGTATAGCAATATGGGGCAGTTAGCTGCCAGTAATATTGTATTACCGGATGGCAAAGAAGCGTAGCCGCCCACGACCCCGCTTTAAGGCGGGGTTTTTTCTGTGCATTCTCGTCGTAACCCCCTAAAACAGATAAAAAAGCTATACTTAACGGATGTCTGCTGCGACGAAGGAAAGGAAAAAGATGCGTCGTGTAAAACTGCTGTGTGCTCTTGTTATGCTGCTCGCGAGTCAGGGATCGCAGGCGGTGAGCTACCCATTGCCTCCTGAGGGCAGCCGCCTGGTGGGAAGCCCTTTGACGATAACGATTCCCGCTGGTAACACTCAGCCCCTGGAGGCTTTTGCCGCACAGTATGGACAGGGATTGAGCAACATGCTCGAAGCCAATCCTGGTGTGGATGTGTTTCTGCCAAAGTCGGGTTCGACACTGGTGGTGCCACAACAATTGATATTGCCTGATACCGTACGTGAAGGCATCGTTATCAACGTCGCGGAAATGCGGCTGTACTATTACCCTGAGGGCGCCAATACGGTAGAGGTGTTACCTATTGGTATTGGGCAGGCCGGGAGGGAAACGCCGCGCAACTGGGTCACGGCGGTCGAACGTAAACAGGAAGCACCAAGCTGGACGCCCACGGCAAATACCCGGCGGGAGTATGCTGCTCGTGGGGAAAGCTTACCGGCGTTTGTGCCTGCCGGGCCAGACAATCCGATGGGACTGTACGCTATCTATATCGGCAGGTTGTACGCCATTCATGGTACTAATGCCAACTTCGGTATTGGGCTACGCGTGAGCCAGGGCTGTATCCGTCTGCGTAATGACGACATCAAATACCTGTTTGATACTGTGCCGGTTGGCACGCGTGTTCAGATTATTGACCGACCGGTAAAATTCAGCACCGAGCCAGACGGTAGCCATTGGGTTGAGGTTCATGAACCGCTGTCCCGCAATCGCTCCGAATATGAATCTGACAGAAAGGTTCCGCTGCCCGTCACCCCCGTTTTGCGTACGTTTATCAGCGGGAATGACGTGGATGTGAATCGTGGGAATCAGGCGCTGGAACGCCGTTCCGGGATGCCGGTGAATATCAGTCTGGTGCAGACGCATTAGCGATGTCACTACGCGGCTCTTTCTTAGCCCTGGCTTTGGTGGGCCGCTTTTTTAAGCTGATACTGACCCATTTTCACAAAACCGATATGGTCCGCCATCAACTGAGCTTCGTGCTCGCTGTGGGTAACCAGCAGCGCGGTCTGGCCGGCAGCCCGTAAAATATCCCGAACCTCATTACCAAGGCGTTCGCGTGTGCGCTTATCCAGGCTGGAGAAGGGCTCATCCAGCAGTAAAATTTCCGGGTGTGGCGCCAGCGCGCGGGCTAACGCGATGCGCTGCTGCTGCCCGCCAGAAAGCTCATGGGGGTAGTGGTTAGCATGGCTGTGCAATTCCACCATTTTCAACAGCTCTGTCACTCTGGCCTGTTGCGCTTCGCGTGGCATACGCCGTAAACCGAAGGCCACGTTTTGTTGCGCTGTCAGATGAGGGAATAAGGCGTATTCCTGAAAGACCATGCCGACATGACGTTTTTCCGGTGGCAAATGAACGCCGGGGCCAGCGATACGCCGCTCTGAGACATAGATCTCTCCATACTGCAGTCGTTCAAAACCGGCAACTGCACGCAACACCGTTGTTTTCCCACAGCCTGAAGCGCCAAGCAGGCAGGCAATTTCCCCTTTGCGTACCGACATTGAGAATCCGCTCAGGACCGGGTGCTGGCTGTTGCCGTAGGCAACGTGCACGTCCTGGAGTCGTAATGCGATTTCTGACATTGTTACTCTCTTAACCACGGCGAGTCATCTGGTGACGCACCAACAATATAACGGGCAGTGTACCTGCTAAAACAATCAGCAGCGCGGCGATCGCGCCTTCTTCATAGGTTCCGCGGGCAGCTTCTGCATACAGCAGAGTGGCCAGCGTTTCGAAATTTACCGGGCGCAACAGCAGCGTGGTTGGCAGTTCTTTCATCGCATCGGCAAAAACCAGCAATGCGCTGCTCACTAATGCCGGACGCAGTAACGGAAAATGAACGCGGGCAAATGTTCCGGCACCGTTTTCGCCGAGCAAGCGTGAAGCCTGTTCGAGTGACGGCGGGATGCGGCCCAGACCGGAGTCCAGCGCGCCGATGGCAATTGCCTGGAAGCGCATCGCACAGCAAATGACCAATAAAATACCGGCAGACATCAGCGGCAACCCGCGAATATCCAGTAAGTCGGCCAGCCAACGATCGACAGCCATCGCTGGGGGCAAAAAACCAATCGCCAGAATCGTTCCGGGCACCGCATAACCGAGGGAGGCCAGACGCATCACGCCACGACGAAAGCCTGGCATCGCGTTATCTGCCGCGCTATGGCGTGCGCTCCAGGCTACCAGCAAGCTGACGCAAATCACCACCAGCGTGGTGCCTGCTGCCAGCGAGAGCGTATTTTGTAATGCTGAAAGCAACGAGGCGGACAGTGGGCTTGTGTCCCCTAAGCGTTTGGCACTTTCCCACATCAAAAAGAGAACCGGGGCCACAAAGCCCAATATAACCGGTAGAGAAATGACAGCGCCGAGTAGCCAGCCACGCCAGCCGTGCACGCGAGTAGGTTGGATTTCCCGCAGACTGCGGCTGCTGAATCCTTGCTTTCTGCGTCCGTAAAATTCCAGCGTCAGAATGAAGAAGATAAACATCAGCATCATGCAGGCGATTTGAGCGGCGGCGGATAAATCAGAGCGAGAGATCCACGTGGTGTAGACGGTAACGGTTAACGTTTGTACGCCGAGGAACTCCGATGCACCAATATCGTTGAGCGTTTCCAGAAGTGCCAGGCTGATGCCGACAGCCAGTGCCGGGCGTGCCATTGGCAGGGCGACCCGGAAGAACGTCCCGGCAGCGCTGCATCCCAGCGTGCGGGCAGCCTCCAGTAAATGGGCCGGCTGACTGATAAAGGTGGCACGGGTCGTCAGATAGACGTAAGGATAGAGCACTAAACCGAGCAAAATAATCGCGCCGGAAAGCGAACGCAAATCCGGTAGCCGGAACTGTCGTGGACTGTCAAAGCCCAGCAGGAAGCGGATAAAGGTTTGCAGAGGGCCGATCGGATGCAGCAGATCGAGCCAGGCAAAGGCGACGATGTAGGTTGGCATCGCCAGCGGCAGCAGCAACGCCCAACTGAGGATCTTACGTCCAGGAAAGTCCCATGCTGTGACGGCCCAGGCGCTGCCTACGCCAATCACGCCAACCAACACGGCAACACCGGCTAACAGCAGCACGGTATTTTTTAATGCTGCAGGTAGCACAAACGTAATGAGATTGTCCCAGTGCGATAAATCCGACTGGGTAGCTTGCCAGATAAGCGCAATGATGGGAGTCAGGACGCCAAGCGCAATGCAAAGCGCCCCAAGGTGCAACGGCGTTAATAATGACTGCGGCCCGGAAACCAGGCCGCGTAACGTCGGAAACTGCAGAAGTTTATTGATCGAATCCAACTTTATCTACCAGCAGACTTGCTTGTTTACGGTATTTCACGATTTCGGTTAGCGGAATTTTATCGACGTCGATCTCACCAATTGTGGCGTTGATCACTGGGTCGAGAGTGACACCTTTCAGTACCGGGTATTCGAAGTTCGCTTTCGCGTACTGCTGCTGGGCAGGTGCGGAAACCAGATATTCCATCAGCTTAACGGCATCGGCTTTATTGGGGGCATAGCGTGCTACTGCAGCGCCGCTGATATTGACGTGCGTGCCGCCATTTTCAAAGGTTGGCTTAACGACTTTTATTGCATCGCCCCACTGACGCGCATCGCTGCCTTCTTTGGCGTTTTTCATATGGCCGACGTAATAGGAGTTCGCCAGGCCAATATCGCAAATACCCCCGAGGATATCGCGGGCAACATCACGGTCGCCGCCAGTCGCTTTACGTGCCAGATTCGCTTTTACGCCCCGCAGCCATTCTTCCGTTTTTGCTTCGCCGTGATGCGCGATCATGGCGGCAATCAATGCAGTGTTATACGGGTGTTGTCCGGAACGGATACAGACTTTACCTTTGTACTCAGGGTTGGCGAGTTGCTCGTAATGCCAGTTATCAATTGGCATTGACTTCTCGGCGTACAACACACGCGCACGCATAGACAGCGCAAACCACTGGTTATCTGCACCGCGGAGATTGGCCGGAATAGCCGCTTTCAGTGCTTCTGATTCTACGGGTTGTGTCACACCCGCTTCGACTAAATCGATAAGGTTCCCGGCGTCAACGGTCATCAGCAGGTCGGCAGGGGAGTTTTTACCTTCCGCTTTAACACGTTCTAGCATGCCGTCTTTGATATAGACCGTGCTGACTTTTATACCGCTGGTTTTCGTCCAGCTATCAAGCAGGGGCTGAATCAGGCCCGGTTCACGGGTGGTATACAGCGTTAACGCATCCTGGGCGAAAGCCGGCAGGCTGACAGAGAGGACCAGAGCAGAAGCAAGCGTGATACGGCGCAGTCCAGTGCGAGGCAGAGCATTCATCGTTTATATCCCAGCGTAATTGGAACGTACAGTGACCCGAGCAGGGGCTCATTTTTTGCCTGCGTACAATAAATGATAATCACTAGCAATTACAATCATTGCAAAGTGTAAATAATTTACATTTACATAACTTTAATCAACGGTGTGAAGCGGCCTGTCCCTGTGATGGATAAGATATTTAGCATCCATGAATACACTGGGTTGCCGGCTGCCTGGCGTTACCCGACGCAATCACTTAAGCCTGTGTAATAAACGAGACAAAGCGATTAAGCACCCGGCTGACTTCGCGGCTTTTTAGCCATATCATCATGGTGTTCACGTTACCTATCTGTGGCGTAATCGTATGACTGCGGATAGGGAAGTTATTCTCATACTGTCTGACAACACTCTCCGGCAACAGCGCAATCCCCATCCCGGCACTCACACAACCAAGGATCGCCTGAAAAGAGCCAAATTCCAGAGGATCGGCGTAATCGACCCCCTGTAGGCGCAGCCATTCTCCCAGGCGGGAGCGATAGTTACACCCTTTAACAAAGACCAGCGGTCTTGTCACCTGGAGGTCAGCACCAGTAATGACATTCTGGTGCTCTGCCGCCGTTACCAGTACCAGCGTTTCCTGACATAACACATGTGATTGCAGGGGCGAATTTTCCATATGCAGCCCCTGATGATCGGCAACGAATGCGATTTCCAGTTCATTGTTCAGAATGTGTTGCACCAACGCCTCAGTAGGGGAGGTTTTCAGGTTTAACTCAATGGAAGGCATTTCGCGGTGGAAATTCGCCAGGATCGAAGGGAGACGTACCGCTGCGGTCGTTTCCATTGCACCAATACGCAATGGCCCTGCCACTTTTGTTCCCAGCATCGACAATTCTGCTTCCTCTAGCAACGCCAGAATTTTGTTGGCGTAGCGCAGAAGCAGCTCGCCCTCAGGGGTAATGTAAAGTCGATTTTTCTCGCGCACAAACAGAGAGACATCAAGGCTGGCTTCCAGCTGTTTAAGGCGGGTTGTGACATTCGAAGACACGCAGTGCAGACTACGTGCAGCAGCGGATATGGAGCCCGTTTCCGCCACCGTTTTAAACAAGTTCAGAGAGGTACTGTTCATAGAAGCATCACTCAAAGTGAATGTTTTCGTCATTTTTATTAACTTTTTATTATCATTTCCTTGTGTAAGATAACAATCAAACTTAATTCGTCTTTTGAGGCCAAAATATGGATCTCGATCACAGTGCTGTTGGCCTCCGTCAGTTGAGGACTGCTGTATTTGGTATGATCGTCTTGACCTTAGGAATGGGCATTGGGCGCTTTTTATATACGCCTATGCTTCCGGTTATGCTGCATGAAGGACTGTTTACCTTTTCACAATTATCTATAATTGCCAGCGCCAACTACGCAGGTTACCTTGTTGGCAGTCTCCTTTTTTCTTTTGGTATTTTTAGCGCGGTCAATAAGCTAAGAGTGTCGTTACTGGTCTCAGCACTACTTACCGTCATGCTGATTTTTTTGATGGCGAAAGTGACCCAGGCAGAAATTATTTTGTTAATCAGGTTCCTCGCCGGTGTGGCAAGCGCGGGAATGATGATATTTGGTTCAATGCTGGTCCTTCAGCATACCCATAATCCTTTTGTTATCGCCTCTTTGTTTTCGGGCGTAGGAATGGGCATTTTTATCGGTAATGAATATGTCATTGCTGGCGTATCCTACACTTTAAATTCACATGTGTTGTGGATTGGCGCAGCCATCATTTCAGCGATACTTTTCGTCATACTGACGATGCTATTGCCGAAAGATAAACATATGATCCCCCCAGTAAAAGCTGCCGCAGGCGCGGAGTCGGATATCCAGTGGTGGAATTTAGCCTTACTGTATGGCCTGGCGGGGTTCGGTTATATTATTGTCGCCACGTATTTGCCGTTAATGGCCCGGGGTGTTGGCAACACTTTTTTAGCCGACCATATCTGGTCTATTGTCGGTCTTGCCGTTATTCCTGGCTGCTATGGCTGGCTATGGGCGGCTCGCAAATGGAATATATTATTCTGCCTGAGCATTAACTTAATTGTGCAAGCGAGTTGCGTAGTCATGGCCATATTTATTAACTCGCCACTGCTGTTAACCATTAGCTGCATTGGATTTGGTGGCACATTTATGGGTACAAGCTCATTAGTCATGCCGCTGGCTAGAAAAATAAGCGCGCCCCAAAAGATTAATCTCCTCGGTCTTGTTACGCTGACATATGGGGTGGGGCAGATCCTTGGCCCATTAGTCGTCAGTGTCTTTCAGAGTAATAAAAATGGCATGACTTACTCCATATTGCTGGGCGCCGTCTCGTTATTTATCGCCGCAGCGATTAGTTATTTACAATACAACAAAGGTAAATATTCTGGTTGTTTTGGAAAATAATGATATTAGTTATATTTCAGCTAATAACCTTAATAACTCTTCCGACAGAATTCGTTTTCAAAAGCAGTACGGCTCTGTTCTGCTGTTTAACGGGTTTGCGTTCTTCTATCTGTGCGCATTTCCCATAATTATCTGGTTTACAGGAGTTTTTATGCCCTACGTAAATATTAAGATCACCAAAGAAGGTGCTACCGATAAACAAAAGAAACAGCTGATGGAAGGGGTTACTCAGCTACTGGTGGATGTGCTTAACAAAAATCCTAACACCACTATTGTGGTTATCGACGAAGTCGAAACGGATAACTGGGGGATTGGAGGCGTACCGGTGACCGAATTGCGTAAAAAAGCCAGTAAAGAGTGAATCTGATGGCGGGGGGCGCTGATGTCAGCTTGTGATAGAACAATCGGCCTTAAGAGGGTGTCGATGAAAGATTGATTGCTGAAGTGTTAGATGTTGCGCCTGAAAATATCTGGCCTTTGCGCTACCGCTGATGTTCATGCGGCGCAGCCCGGATACGGAAGCTGCGCCGCATTTTGTTTATCTGATCCTTCATAATCCTTTGAACCACAAAAACAGTTTGCTATTATCGACCTTCTTACCACGAACTAAGCTCCCGCCGCGCTGAAAACGCTGGAGCTGTCGACGGACAGCGAAGTAGGTATGACCATTGATAATGGCTGCCTGATTATTGAACCCCAGAAACGACCTCGTTATTCGCTTGAGGAACTGCTGGCGCAGTGCGATCCGCACGCCGAAATGAGTGAAGAGGATCGGGAATGGATTGATGCGCCTGCGGTGGACAAGGATCTCTTGTAAATGGACAGAGGGGAAATCTGGCTCGTCTCACTGGAACCTACAGCCGGACATGAACAAAGCGGAAAGTGTCCGGTGCTTATCGTATCGAAGACATCATTTAATAAGTTCACCCGGCTACCCGTTGTCGTTCCCGTCACCAGCGGCGGAAACTTTGCCCGCGTAGCCGGTTTTACCGTCTCCCTGGACGGGGCGGGAACCAAAACAACGGGCGTTATTCGCTGCGACCAACCCAGAACGATTGATATGGGAGTCCGGAACGGTAAGTGTCTGGAACGTATACCCGACGCTGTCGTAAATGAAGTACTGGCCCGACTGGAAGCCATTCTAAGCTGAGGCTTTCGGTGTGATTAACAAACGTAGAAAAGCAAAAAGCCCGCTTAAGTTTCCTTAAGCAGGCTTCTCAAATATGGCTCCTCTGACTGGACTCGAACCAGTGACATACGGATTAACAGTCCGCCGTTCTACCGACTGAACTACAGAGGAATCGTGTGAACGGGGCGAATATTAGCGATGCCTGTCTGCATTGTCAAAGCCTGAATGGATATTTGCGATCGTTTGCTGAAATATTCTTCATTTCGTCGCTTATTCAGACGCAGACGGTTGTTTTATACACTTTTCACGTTCAGGACGAGGGTATTTCCACAGCCAACGGCCTGTGACCATTCGCCAGTAAAATAACGCGGCCCGTACTGCCCAGTCGAAGAACATCCCCATCCAGACGCCAACGACACCCCAGCCTAATACGATCCCGAGGGTGTAGCCGGCGACAACACGACAGCCCCACATCCCCAACATGGAGACCCACATAGCGAAACGGGCGTCACGTGCACCTTTAAATCCAGCAGGAAGAACCCATGATGCTGCCCATATCGGCATAAATGCCGCGTTCAGCCAAATCAGGATGACAATGACCTCTTTTACATCCTGATCGTGGGTATAAAACGAAGCCATCAACCCAGCAAACGGGGCGGTTAGCCAGGCGATGGCAGTTAATCCGATTGTGGAGAGCCAGAATACATGTCGCAACTGGATTTCCGCCTGAGCAATCTGTCCATTTCCCAGACGTCTGCCGGTAATGATGGTAGACGCGGAACCTAAAGCGTTTCCCGGCAGGTTGATCAGTGCCGCTATCGAAAAGGCAATGAAGTTACCGGCAATGACGCTGGTACCCATACCCGAAACAAACATCTGCGTAAGTAACTTGCCACCGTTAAACAGGACTGACTCTATACTGGCAGGAATACCAATCCCCATAACTTCCCAGATGATGGCAAGATTCAGCGGTTTAAAATAGCTCTTCAGGGGAATGCGCAGCGCGGGGTTAAATCCAATCATCAGCACCCCTATAATGGCGATGGCACCAATGTAACGTGAAATCGTCAACCCCAGACCTGCGCCGACGAATCCCAGCCCTTGCCAGGAAAAAATGCCATAGATCAGGATGCTACTGATGATAATGTTCAGGATATTCATACCACCGTTAATCAATAACGGTATTTTGGTATTTCCGGCACCGCGCAGTGCGCCGCTGCCAATTAACGCAATTGCCGCCGCAGGGTAGCTGAGCACGGTTAATTCCAGATAGGTTAGCGCCAGCGCTTTTACATCAGGGGTGGCTTCTCCTGCCACGACATCAATAATCTGCTCACCGAAAGAGTGAATCACCGCCGCCAGTACAACAGCAAATATCGTCATGATCACCAGTGATTGTCTGGCTGCGGCTCTGGCGCGTCGGCGATCGCGCTTTCCGAGACTAAAAGCAACCACCACCGTCGTGCCAAGGTCGATGGCGGCGAAAAATGCCATGATGACCATGTTGAAACTGTCGGCAAGCCCGACGCCTGCCATCGCTTCTTTACCCAACCAGCTTACCAGGAAGGTGCTCAGTACTCCCATCAAGAGTACACAGGTGTTTTCCAGAAAAATGGGGACAGCAAGCGGGGTAATTTCGCGCCAAAAGAGAACTTTATAACGCTTGCGTTTGGCATACCAGGGCGTGCGGGATGCGACCTGGCGTAAGGCTGCGGAGACGTTCAAAGTGGACCTTAATGAAGAAAGTTGAAACCTCATTTCAAATGATGAGGGAGAATCAAAAAAGCTGCAAAGTTTTTTCTATTTAAAATGTCTGTAAATGCAACAAACTGTCGAGAGAAGCATCAATTGCTCCTCAATGTAGGAATTGGGGTTTGACAAAAGTTTTTTCGCCGCTAAGATAAGCCTCCACAACGATTCCTCTGTAGTTCAGTCGGTAGAACGGCGGACTGTTAATCCGTATGTCACTGGTTCGAGTCCAGTCAGAGGAGCCATATTTAAGAAGCCTGCTTAAGGAAACTTGAGCAGGCTTTTTGCTTTTTAGCTTTTCGGTAAATCCACCTGACATGCAGGTGGATACTTTACAGACTGGGTATTATCAGAACTGGTAGCTGGCGGTGAGGCTGACGTTACGCGGCTCACCATAGACGATAGAGCCTTCGACATTGGTATCGTAGGTTTTATCGAACAGGTTGTTGATATTGCCCTGGATGGCGAAGTTTTTCGTTACCTGGTAGCGAGTGAATAAATCCACCAGCGCGTAGCTTCCCTGTTCTGCACGGAACGTGCCGTATGGCGTCACGGTATCGCTATATACGCGATTCTGCCAGTTAACTCCGCCCCCCACGGTCAGTGCCGGCAGGGCTGGCAGGTTATAACGGGTGAACAATTTTACCGTAGTTCGCGGCAGGTTCGGATTGACGGCATTGCCTTCGTTATCATCCGCAACGTACCGCGTTGCGCCGAAAGTCATCTGCCAGTTATCCGTGAGCGCACCGTTTACTTCGAATTCAACGCCTTTGCTGACCGTTCCATCCATCGCTTTATAGGCGGTGTCGCCATTGCTACCGGCGATTGGTACGCCGGTTGATTGCGCCACGTTATCCTGCTCAATGCGGAATACAGCGAGGGTGGTGGTTAAACGGCTGTTCATCCAGTCTGATTTCAGACCAACCTCGTAGTTGTTGCCGGTAATCGGGGCGAGATATTTACCGGAACTGTCGCGTTTGTTCTGCGGCTGGAAGATAGAGGTATAGCTGGCGTAAGTGGACCAGTTATCATCGATGTCATATACCAGACCCGCATACGGCGTAGTGTGGTTTTGTTCCATGCTGTAGGTCAGGGTATCGATACGCCAGTTGGTATAACGCGCGCCGACGATCAAATGCAATGGGTCGGCCAGCGAAATGCGTGTCGCGGCGTACAGCGATTTCATGTGCGTGGTATCGTCCTGGGCCAGTGATTGTGGATTCCAGTTGGTTTCCGGGAAGTTACCGTCGTAGGTATAGAAGCTACCTATTTCGTTAGGGAATACATTTGCCCACGAGCTTTCATAACGGTTATTTTGCTTGCTGTAACTGCCGCCCAGCATCAGGTTATGCTGACGACCAAACAGGTCGTAGCCACCATCGGCAAAGAGATCGACGGCATCGATTTTTCGCTTGCCGCTGTTCCAGCCTGTTCCACCAACATAATCATAGCCCGGTCCATAGTTGCCATAGGGACCAATCAGTGTGCCGTCAGCTTTATTAACGTAAGCGTCGACGTACATCATCTTGCTGTCGAACTTGACCTCGGAGTGTGTGGCATTCAGGGTTGTTTGCCAGGTATCCGCGAAACGCTGTTTGAGTGTCACGAAGACTTTGTTGATGTCCTTGTCATTGTAGGTCCAGTCCGGCGAGGTACTGCGCGAGCGGTCGTAGCTGTTTTTGCTGCCATCGGTATTCCAGCGCGGCAAGCCGCCCCAGGTTGGACTGTTGATATCAATACGCTGGTATTCGTAACCTGCCGACAGGCTGGTGGTGTCGCCCAGATCGGCATCGACAATCCCCGAGAAAAACATTTTTTCATTGTTGTAGCGGTCAAGCCAGGAATCGTTATTTTGATAACCCGCCACGATGCGAGCGCGTACGTTGCCATCTGCCGTCAATGGGCTTTGCAAATCAGTTACATAGCGTTGTTTATTCCAACTGCCGTATTCCGCGGAGACATTCCCCGTGAACTCGCGGCTGGTGGCATGTTTACGGATCATGTTAATCGATGCCGAAGGATTCCCCGTGCCGGTCATTAAGCCGTTTGCACCACGAACCACTTCTACACGTTCAAACAAGGCCGTGTCAGAAAGGGCATCGCCGAGGTTCCAGCGGGATTCAAAATAGGTCGGGATCCCATCAACCATATAGTTATCAATCTGAAATCCGCGCGAGTAATAGCTGCTGCGATCGGAATCCGCCTGGCTTTTGCTTATCCCCAACGTGTTGTCCATCACATCGCCCAGCGTCTGGAGCTGCTGATCTTCCATACGCTGCTGGCTGACGATGCTGACAGATTGCGGGATATCTCGCTGTGTCATCTGCATTTTTGTGCCTGCGGATGTCGATTTAACGCTGTAATCCTGTTCATCACTGGATATGGCGGAGGCTGAACCATCAACGATCACCGTCTCTTCTGCCGAGGCGGCGAGGCTGGTACAAGGCAATAACGCAGCCGCGATGCAGGCAGCCAGGAGGGATGGGACAATGGCAGAACGATGCTGTTCGTCCCGATAGTGTGTTGTGAAAGACATCGGAAAGTCCTTGATAATTATTAATATTAAGTTCGAACTACGTGAGTGCGTAATGAACTCTTTGGCTGTTAATTATTTGTCTTGCATGAGAATGCAAATGCGAAATATACGCATTCATATTCAATGTGTAAACAAATGCTACGCATAAATGAAATATTGTTTCAGTACTATGTCTGAGCGATAGCGCCGGGAAATGGTTATAAGAACAGCACTGGCAGGGCTTTTTGCTTAAAAAATCGAGGGTTAAAGTTGAAAGAGCGTGAGTAACTCGCTCATACTCTATACTCGCAGAGTCACCCGGCGTAGCATGGCACAACGCATGGGCTCTAAATGAAAAAGGAAAACGTCGTGGCAGAAGAAACTATATTCAGCAAAATTATTCGTCGTGAAATACCCTCGGACATCGTATACCAGGATGAGCTGGTCACTGCGTTTCGTGATATTTCGCCTCAGGCACCAACGCATATTCTGATCATCCCGAACGTTTTAATCCCAACCGTCAACGATGTGACGGCAGAGCATGAGCAGGCGCTGGGACGAATGATCACCGTGGCGGCGAAAATCGCTGAGCAGGAAGGCATTGCCGAAGATGGATACCGTTTGATTATGAATACCAACCGTCACGGCGGTCAGGAGGTGTATCACATTCATATGCATCTGCTGGGTGGACGTGCGCTTGGTCCAATGCTCGCGCATAAAGGTCTTTAATAATGACCAGAGGATGCATTGCGCTTACGTTGGGTCTGCTGTTGCTGGCTGGCTGCCGTTCACACCCGGAAATTCCGGTCAGTGATGAACAGTCTCTGGTGATGGAATCAACAATACTGGCGGCGGGTATCACCGCAGAGCCGCCTGAGTTAACAACGTCTGATATTCAGGCCTCTGCATCCTCACGACTCTATAACGAAAGACAAGAACCTGTCACCGTTCATTATCGGTTTTACTGGTATGACGCCAGAGGGCTGGAGATGCACCCTCTGGAAGCGCCACGCAGCATCACTATTCCGGCTCGTTCGTCGGTAACGCTGTACGGCAGCGCCAATTATCTGGGGGCGCACAAGGTTAGGCTTTATCTTTATTTGTAAGGGGTGAATCTTGAAGATCAAAATGAATCGCTACGCATTGATTGCCGCGCTGGCGATGTTTCTCTCTGGTTGTGTGGCTCAACGTGAGCCAGCGCCGGTAGAGGAAGTGAAGCCGGTGCCGGAACAGCCTGCGCAGCCGCAACAGCCAGTTCCGGTGGTACCAACGGTGCCAACCATACCGCAGCAGCCGGGGCCGATTGAACACGAGGACCAAACGGCGCAGCCAACTCCACGTCAGCGTCATTATGACTGGAACGGGGCAATGCAGCCGATGGTCGGCAAAATGCTGCAGGCTGAGGGTGTGAAAGCTGGGGGCGTACTGCTGGTTGATAGCGTAAATAACCGTACCAACGGCTCGTTAAACGCGGGTGAAGCCACCGAGACTTTGCGAAATGCGCTGGCGAATAATGGTAAATTTACCCTGGTTTCTGCGCAGCAGTTGGCAGTAGCCAAGCAGCGGTTAGGTTTGTCGCCGAACGACAGCCTGGGAACACGCAGCAAAGCGATTGGTATTGCCCGTAACGTTGGCGCTCAGTATGTGCTCTATTCCAGCGCTTCCGGTAACGTCAATTCACCTGCGCTGCAAATGCAATTAATGCTGGTACAAACTGGCGAGATAATCTGGTCAGGTAAAGGTGCCGTTCAGCAACAATAACAGACTGACGCGCGATGAAGTTCTGTCGCGCTATTTCCCGCAGTATCATCCCGTCGTAACCAGCCAAAGCGGTTTGAGCGGCGGGAGCTGCATCATCGAACATCAAGCCCACCGTTTAGTGTTGCGCTGCCATCACGATCCTAACGCGCCAGAATCGCATTTTCTACGCCAGTATCACGCGTTAAAACATCTGCCTGAGAATCTTGCCCCCAGACCCCGTTTTTATACGCGGGGGTGGATGGCAGTCGATTTTTTTCACGGTAAGGTAGAATCCAGATTACCGGAAGCCGACGAACTCGCAGGCTTACTGTATTATTTGCATCAGCAACCCCGTCTGGGCTGGCGAATCAATCTGTTGCCACTGCTTGAGCAGTACTGGCAGTGTAGCGATCCGGCGCGCCGAACGCCGCGCTGGTTGCAACTGCTAAAGCGGCTAAGAACTAAAGGTGAGCCGCGTCCCTTACGTTTGGGACCATTGCATATGGATGTTCACGGCGACAATATTGTACGCACGGCGTCAGGACTGCGGTTAATCGACTGGGAATACGCCGGAGACGGTGATATTGCTCTGGAACTCGCAGCAGTGTGGGCCGTGGATGAATCCCAGCGCCGACAGCTGGTAAATGCCTATGCCAAACATGCGCATATTGAACCCGATGTCCTGTGGCGGCAGGTTAGACGTTGGCAGTTGTGGGTGATGATGCTGAAGGTGGGATGGTTTGAGTATCGCTGGCAACAAACCGGCGATCGACAATTTATCAGGCTGGCCGATGAAACCTGGCGGCAGCTAACAATAAAAGGATAAGGAGAGCAGTGTGGGCCCAGTAATGTTGGATGTCGAAGGGTATGAGCTGGACGCTGAAGAGCGTGAGATTCTGGCGCATCCACTGGTAGGCGGGTTAATCCTCTTTACCCGAAATTATCATGACCCGGAGCAGCTACGTGAGCTGGTTCGCCAGATTCGTGCCGCGTCGCGCAATCATCTGGTGGTGGCAGTGGATCAGGAAGGGGGGCGCGTCCAGCGCTTTCGTGAAGGTTTCACCCGTCTACCTGCGGCGCAATCTTTTGCTGCACTGCATGGGCTGGAAGAGGGAGGCAAACTGGCTCAGGAAGCGGGATGGCTGATGGCCAGTGAAATGATCGCGATGGATATTGATATTAGCTTCGCGCCCGTTCTGGATGTGGGGCATATCAGTGCTGCGATTGGTGAACGTTCTTATCATGCCGAACCCGCGAAAGCGTTGGCGATGGCAACCCGCTTTATTGATGGCATGCATGCGGCCGGAATGAAAACGACCGGTAAACACTTCCCCGGACATGGTGCAGTGACGGCGGATTCGCATAAAGAAACGCCAACCGATCCGCGTTCTGAAGCCGAGATCCGTGCGAAAGATATGTCGGTATTCCAGACGTTAATCACTGAAAACAAACTGGATGCAATTATGCCAGCGCACGTCATTTACAGTGATGTCGACCCGCGACCCGCGAGCGGTTCACCCCACTGGCTGAAAACCGTGCTGCGCCAGGAGCTCGGTTTCGACGGCGTGATTTTCTCCGACGATTTGTCGATGGAAGGCGCAGCAATTATGGGGAGCTACGCAGAGCGCGGGCAGGCATCGCTGGATGCAGGTTGCGATATGATCCTGGTCTGCAATAATCGTAAGGGTGCGGTCAGCGTTTTAGATAATCTGTCGCCGATCAATGCAGAACGTGTTACACGTTTGTATCATAAAGGTTCATTTTCACGTCAGGAACTGATGGACTCGGCTCGCTGGAAGACAGTAAGCGCCCAGCTCAACCAGCTTCATGAGCGTTGGCAGGAAGAGAAAGCAGGTCATTAACGCAAGTTTGGCGAGGATGCGATGATTATCTATTTACACGGTTTTGACTCTAACAGTCCGGGCAACCACGAGAAAGTATTGCAACTGCAATTTATTGACCCGGATGTCAGGCTGATTAGCTACAGTACGCGGCATCCTAAACATGATATGCAGCATCTGCTGAAAGAAGTGGACAAAATGTTGCAGCTTAATGTGGATGATCGACCGTTGATTTGCGGCGTTGGGCTGGGGGGGTATTGGGCTGAACGGATTGGTTTCCTGTGTGATATTCGTCAGGTGGTGTTTAACCCTAACCTGTTCCCGTATGAGAATATGGAAGGGAAAATCGACAGGCCGGAAGAGTATGCGGATATCGCCACAAAATGTGTGACCAACTTCCGTGAGAAAAATCGCGATCGCTGCCTGGTTATTCTGTCGCGCCATGATGAAGCCTTGAACAGCCAGCGTTCGTCGCAGGAGCTGCATCATTACTATGAAATTGTATGGGATGAAGAACAAACCCATAAATTCAAAAACATCTCCCCGCATTTGCAGCGCATCAAAGCGTTCAAGACGTTAGGTTAATCTTTACCGAGCGTTTAGAAAACCAGCCTTCGGGCTGGTTTTTTTATCCTAAAAGTCTGGGTTGTCTATCTTTTCAGCATCAAAACTTGATACACATCAATTTTGGTATGACCAATGCACCGTTCGTGTTATTCTCAGTCTCGAAGAACATTTTCATTGTCGTAACTTGTTGTTAATTAAAGGCTATGCGTATAACTTTTAGTTAACAATTGGTTAATAAATTTGAGGGGGTCACGTTGACTACACCATTGAAAAGGATCGTGATTGTCGGCGGCGGTGCTGGCGGACTGGAAATGGCGACGCAGTTGGGTAAAAAACTGGGTCGTAAGAAAAAGGCAAAAATTACGCTGGTAGACAGAAACCACAGCCACCTGTGGAAACCGTTGCTGCACGAAGTGGCAACAGGATCGCTGGATGAAGGTGTTGATGCGCTGAGCTATCTGGCACATGCCCGTAACCACGGGTTCCAGTTCCAGCTGGGTTCGGTGATGGATATCGATCGTGAAGCGAAGACCATCACGATTGCTGAGCTGCGAGACGAGAAAGGCGATCTGCTGGTCCCTGAGCGTAAAGTGCCATATGACACGCTGGTGATGGCGCTGGGCAGTACGTCCAATGATTTCAACACGCCGGGCGTCAAAGAAAACTGTATTTTCCTCGATAACCCGCACCAGGCGCGTCGCTTCCACCAGGAAATGCTGAATCTGTTCCTGAAATATTCCGCAAACCTGGGCGCGAACGGCAAAGTGAATATCGCTATCGTCGGTGGTGGTGCAACGGGGGTAGAACTCTCTGCTGAGCTGCACAATGCGGTAAAACAGTTGCACAGCTATGGTTATAAAGGGCTGACCAACGAAGCGCTGAACGTCACACTGGTGGAAGCCGGGGAACGTATTCTGCCAGCGTTGCCGCCACGGATCTCCAGTGCTGCGCATAACGAGCTAACTAAACTGGGCGTACGTGTCCTGACTCAGACGATGGTAACCAGCGCTGACGAAGGTGGGTTGCACACCAAAGATAGCGAGTACATCAAAGCCGATCTGATGGTGTGGGCAGCAGGTATCAAAGCGCCAGACTTTATGAAAGAGATTGGTGGTCTGGAAACCAACCGTATCAACCAGCTGGTGGTTGAACCGACCCTGCAGACGTCGCGCGATCCGGACATCTATGCGATTGGTGACTGTGCTTCCTGTGCGCGTCCGGAAGGGGGTTTTGTGCCACCGCGTGCCCAGGCTGCGCACCAGATGGCATCCTGCGCGATGAACAACATTCTGGCACAGATGAACGGTAAACCGCTGAAAGCGTATCAGTATAAAGATCACGGTTCTCTGGTTTCTCTCTCCAACTTCTCTACCGTGGGTAGCCTGATGGGGAACCTGACGCGTGGCTCAATGATGGTGGAAGGGCGTATTGCGCGCTTTGTCTATATTTCACTGTACCGTATGCACCAGATTGCGCTGCATGGTTACTTCAAAACCGGCCTGATGATGTTGGTTGGCAGCATTAACCGTGTGATTCGTCCGCGTCTTAAACTGCACTAATACTGGCTTGTAATGCCGGATGAAATGCTTCATCCGGCACTTTCTTTCAGAGTTCTCTGAATCATGCTGCTTTCCCCCCTATCCCCGCGATTTTCATCCGTAATCTGATTGGCATTATTTACCTTCTGTTGCAAAGTTGTTGCTAATAGCAAAAAAGGAGGAAGTCCCGTGAATAAATCAATGTTGGCGGGTATAGGGATTGGCGTAGCTGCTGCGCTGGGTGTGGCAGCGGTGGCCAGTCTAAACGTTTTTGAGCGTGGCCCACAGTTTGCACAAGTCGTCTCTGCAACACCGATTAAAGAAACGGTAAAAACACCGCGCCAGGAGTGTCGTAACGTGACGGTTACTCACCGTAAACCTGTACAGGATGAAAACCGTATTGCCGGTTCCGTGCTGGGTGCGGTTGCCGGGGGCGTAATTGGTCATCAGTTTGGTGGTGGACGCGGCAAAGACATTGCGACCGTTGCCGGTGCGTTAGGTGGCGGTTATGCAGGTAACCAGATTCAGGGTTCAATGCAGGAAAACGATACGTACACGACTACACAACAACGTTGTAAAACGGTGTATGACAAATCAGAAAAAATGCTGGGCTACGACGTAACGTATAAAATTGGCGATCAGCAGGGCAAAATCCGTATGGATAAAGATCCCGGTTCGCAAATTCCGCTGGATAACCACGGCCAGTTGGTTCTGAATAACAAGGCGTAAAATAGCGTTATCCTGAACATTAGCCCCCCATCGCTCAGGCTGGGGGGCTTTTTTTATTAGAAGGTTAAGGCATAGTTCAAACCAAAGGTGCGTCCCCGGCCTTTGTATTCATACAATGATGGACTGCCATAAGTCGGGCTGTAGAGTAACGGTGCACGCTGTCCCCAGAGGGTGGTGTACTCTTCATTCAGCAGGTTCTCAACGCTAAAGGTCAGTTTACCCAGCGGGAGCTGATAGCTGCCGATAAAGTCCATCGTATTGTACCCATCCAGCTTGTTGCCGCTGGCGTCGCTAAGGTCAAATGTCTGCTGACTCTGCACACGCAGCGACCACGGTTCCGGTGCCCAGCCAACCCATGCGGTGGCTTTAGATGGCGAAGCCAGAGTGACATCCCATTTTTGCCATTTACCGTTTTGCTTCACTTCCGATTTAATGATGTTGAAGTTACTTCCCAGACTCCAGTCCGTATCAGCAATGAAATAATCCACCGCGCCTTCAAGGCCATAAATCCGGCGATCGTCGGGCTTTACGTTAATGGTCATATCGTCGCGGTTAACGGCGATCGATTTATCAGACGTGGAATAGTAAGCGGCGAGCTGTGTACGCAGATTATCGCCGGTGTAGCGCCACCCCAGTTCATAAGAGTTAACTTTAATGCCTTCCAGGCGTGAATCCGCTACGTTAACGCTGCGCTGGAGCTGATAATGATCGCCAACCAGCGAGTAGGTACCGTTGCCATAGTATTTTCCAGGGTCGGGAAGTTCCACACCTTGAGAGAAGTTGAACCAGGTCTGCTGGCGATCGGTCAGGTGTGCGAGGATGCCCGCGTTAAACAGGAAGTTATCATAGTCTGCTTTGCCACCTGGGATACTATCAGCAGAGTTCGCCAGGCCCGTTGCGATGCCTTGTTGCTGCGTATAGCCGACAAAATCATCAACGCGGTTTTCAGTCCACTGGTAGCGGATACCGCCGCTGAGCGTAAAGATGTCATTAATGTCGTAGCTGTTTTGCAGGAAAGGCGCAAAGTTGGTGATGCTGTAACCGGGATAGCGCCCGGTGGTGTAGGCCGTTCGGTTATCCATACCGCCAGAGGGGAGGGAATAAGCCAGATCGAAGAATTCTTGATTGGAATCGAATGTTTCGTGATCGGCGTCGATACCCCATGTCAGCTCCCAGTTTTCCATCAGCTGGCTGTTGAGGGTGATTTTGGCACCAAACTGGTCAGTATCCTGTTGTGATGCGGAGAAACTGGTGACCTTACCTTTGCTCAGCGTAGGGAAGGGATAGAATTTAAGTGATTCGTCACGGTAATAGATCTGGCTGACCAGATTCTGGCCGAAGAAATTGGCATCGGAATATTGCAGACTGATCAGATGCCGTTCCGTGCCGGGGATTCGGTCGGAATTGAGACCGCTGCTGGTAGTAGCGTTACCGGTTCCCGTCACGGCGGACATGTTCTCGCCGAGATCCAGTCCGTAGTCGTCATCGCCCTGGCTTTTGTAGTACTGCGTAACCAGCTGCAACTGGCGGTTGTCATCAAGCTCAATCGTCCCGGTACCCATCAGGTCCAGGCGGTCGGAATGCTGCAAACCGGTTTGGGTATTATCGAGCATTAAGGCGTCGTGGTTGGCATCATACCACCCCCCAAACCGTTGATAAGCGACAGACATGCGTCCGGAAGCGCGGTCGGTTCCTCCGCTAACTGCGGCGGCAACCCGTTCGTCATGATCGTTACTGTTGTTGAATCCGCTTTTGCTGCCCAGCTCGAGTTCAACTTCACGCTCAGGCTGACCTTTTTTGGTGACGATGTTGATCAAACCACCGGTACTTCCGCCGCCATACAGCGATGTTGCCCCGGAGATAACTTCGATGTGGGCAATATTAAACGGATCAATGGCGTCGAGCTGACGGCTGTCGGTGCGGGAAGAGTTGAGACGAACACCGTCAATAAGCACAACGATGGCGCGACCACGCATGTTCATCCCGTAGTTGGTCCGTCCCTGGCTGCTGACGTCGATTCCGGGGATCAACTGAGCAAGAACATCCTTAAACTCTTTCCCCCCCTGAACCTGCTGTTCAATCTCTCTGCCTTCGATAACCCATGTAGTTTGTGCCATTTGAGACACAGTACGTTGGCTACGGTTGGCGCTGACGATGAGATCTTCTTCTTCTGCCGCCATTGCCGGTAGGGTTAAAGACAGTAACAGAGGATTGAGCACCCAGAGATGCTTATTCATTTGCATTCCTTATAAAATTTGTTGGTCTGTTTTTATTTTTACGGCATGGAAACCGATCGTTACATTATGAAACAGGTATTAAGGCGAATGCGAATATTGCTGATAATGATTGATATTATCAATGCATTTTACAAAAGAAATGCATTAACCTAATGAAAACAATAAAGAATGTAGGGATTAAGAAGTGCCGTTTCTACCGGGAGCAGCGTAAGCTCCCGGTGATGACATTAGGACGTGGGTCGTGTTGAAAGGGTTAATCTTTAATCAGTTCAGGCCACAATCGTAACGTGGTGTGCGCGATTTGCATCAGTTTTTCGAATGTGGCTCCTTCGCGGGCGCTGATCGACATACCCTGCAAAATACAGTTCAGATATTCAGCCAACTTTTGTACATCGCAGTGTGCCGGTATTTCGCCCTTTTCTTGTCGTTGATGCAGAAACTGAGCCAGCGTCTGCTCCTGCATGGCGTGACGGGATTTAACCGTGTGCGCAATGTCCCGGGAGGAGGCGGCCAGCGTGGCGGATGTGTTAATCATAAAGCATCCCGCAGGCGTGTCTTTACTGGTGAAGCAGGTCGCTATGGCGGTGAAATAGTCCTCGAGTGCGGATTCGAGGTTTTTTTCTTCACAAAACAGTTGGGCTTCGTGTTTTGCCGCGAAGCGACTGATATAGCGGTCCAGCACGGCACGAAACAGTCCTTCCTTATTGGTAAATTCTGCATACAGCGTCGGCGCTTTTGCCCCGGTTGCTTCTACGAGATCGGCGAGCGATGTCGCTTCATATCCGTGCTGCCAGAAGAGTGTCATGGCCTTATCAAGCGCGGCTTCCCTGTCGAACACTTTTGGTCGGCCACGGCTTTTTTTTGCACAACTTGTCGTTTCAGTTGTCATGGTGCCGTTGTACCTGGTTGGGTTTATTGAATAACCATTATAAAAATAATCGCGCAGACACTCCAGTGCATTCACGATAAAAATAATTCAATGCTATTGATATGAAAAATAAGACCTTTATGTTTTATATAACAATCGTTATAAAAAAATATTGACGTGTGACCTGGATCACATCTATGATTTACCTATCGATCGTTAAGTTAATCGCTTACGGCACACATTCATCTGCTAAAGGTAACTATCATGAAAAACGTAAAAACTCTTTTTGTCGCTGCTGTCCTGAGCTCACTCTCATTTGCAAGCTTTGCCGCTGTTGAGGTTCAGGCTACACCTGCAGGCCAACAGAAAGTTGGTACTATCTCTGCCAACGCCGGGACTAACTTAGGTTCTCTGGAAGATCAACTGGCACAGAAAGCAGATGAAATGGGGGCGAAGTCATTCCGTATTACTTCTGTTACCGGTCCTAACACCCTTCACGGGACTGCAGTTATCTACAAATAAGTTGTAAACCCTCGCAATGCCACTGCGAATTCAATAAAAAACCCCCGCGGGAACAAACCGGCGGGGTTTTTTTTATGACCTGAGTTTACAGCGTTTGTGCGGGAACATCGTGGTGGCGCGTCACGTCTACCGGCATGCCTGAACGTAGCTCCATTGCATGCTCCATCACAGCGGCGTCTGTCTGTGCCGCATTTTTAAAGCTCTGCATTGATGAATTCAACACGATTGGCAGTAACTGCGGATCGTCATTAATCTTTTCTGACAGCGGTTGGTGTACTTCAACCAGGCGCATACCGTTAGGTTCAACGGAGGCTTTAATCGGCGTGTTGATGATGTTCACTTTGGTTCCCGGCGTAACCTGACGGAATAAGGTTTCAATATCACCGTCACGCAGGCGAATACACCCAGAACTGACACGCATGCCGATGCCAAAATCCGCGTTGGTTCCATGCAGCAAATACACACCGCCGTAAGCCGCTAAGCGGATAGCATGATGCCCCATCGGGTTATCTGGCCCGGCAGGTACTACAGCAGGGAGGTCGATACCATTGGCTTTATACCGTGCGCGGATATTCGCCGTTGGTGTCCAGGTCGGGTTGGCACGCTTATCAGAGATGGTGGTGACCATTGTTGGCGTCAGGGTGTCGCCGCCTAACTGGCCAATGCCAATAGGATACACGGTCACCGATTTTGTCCCTGGCGGGTAATAGTAAAGACGCAGTTCGGCGAGGTTAATGACAATCCCTTCGCGTGGGGCATCCGGCAGCAGAGTTTGCAATGGGATGGTTAAAACACTGCCCGGGCGAGGTACGTATGGATCGACGCCGGGGTTAGCCTGTAGCAGCGCTAAAAAGCCGACGTTGTATTTTTTCGCAATGGCTTCCAGCGATCCGCCGTTGTTTTCGACAACGTGAGTGGCATTTTCACCCACCAGTTTGCTGCCTGGCGGCGGGAGCGGCCAGGCATTCGCTTGAGCCGGCAGCGCTAACGCGACGGTCGCCGCGAGCGTAAAAAGCGTTAGCCAGCGAGAGAGTTGTTTATTGTTTAACATCACCATAAATCCATTGTTTTTACGTGGTTTTTATAATGTAAAAGTAAACAGGAATTATGGCGGTTTGCTGTGTCGGGAAGTGCAGGGAAGTGCAAAGAGTTTGTAAATTCATCGGCCGGGCAAGCACCATGCTCACCCGGCCGGAACGCTACGCTATGGCGTTTTCTTCAAGTTGACGCATAAACTGACGTACCCAGTCGATACGGGTTTTACGCTCGCTCAAATCTTGCATGAACTTCAGCCGGGTAGGGCCATCCAGACGGAAGTGTTGGGGTTGCTTTTGCAGTAAGCCAATCAGCCACACCGGGTTGACGTGGTTCTTCTCGGCAAACTCAATCGTCCCGCCTTTTTCATTGCCTTCCAGCTTTCTGATACCCAGTTTTTGCGCTTGCTGGCGCAAACGGGCAATATCCAGCAGCGTACGGGCCGGGTCAGGCAATAAACCAAAACGGTCAATCAGTTCAACTTTAATCTCTTCCAGCTCGTTTTCGCCTTTCGCACTGGCAATCCGCTTGTAGAACGACAGTCGCGTATTCACATCGGGGATGTAGTCATCTGGCAGTAGCGAAGGCATGCGCAGCTCGACTTCAGTTTGCTGGTTGGTGAGATCTTCGAGCGACGGTTCGCGTCCCTCTTTTAGCGCATCAACCGCGTTCTCCAGCAGTTCCATGTACAGTGAGAAGCCGATGGTTTCCATCGAGCCGCTCTGATCTTCCCCCAGCAATTCCCCGGCGCCGCGAATTTCGAGGTCGTGGGTCGCCAGCGCAAAACCTGCGCCCAAATCTTCCAGTGAGGCGATGGCTTCCAGGCGTTTTTGCGCGTCGGTGGTCATCGCTTTCGGATGCGGCGTCAGCAGCCAGGCGTACGCCTGGTGGTGAGAACGTCCCACGCGACCGCGCAGCTGGTGCAATTGCGCTAAACCGAAGTGATCCGCACGTTCGATGATGATGGTGTTAGCGGTGGGAATGTCGATCCCGGTTTCGATAATGGTGGTACACACCAGCACGTTGAAGCGCTGATGGTGGAAATCGTTCATCACACGTTCCAGCTCGCGTTCGCGCATTTGCCCGTGTCCAATCCCGATACGCGCTTCCGGTACCAGCTCTGCCAGTCTGTCAGCGGTTTTCTGGATGTTTTCCACATCGTTGAACAGATAGTAGACCTGACCGCCGCGCAGCACTTCACGCAGGATAGCCTCGCGCACCACCAGATTGTCATACTCGCGCACAAAGGTTTTGACGGCCAGACGACGCGCTGGCGGTGTGGCGATAATGGACAGATCGCGCATGCCGCTCATCGCCATATTGAGCGTACGCGGGATCGGGGTTGCGGTCAGCGTCAGAATATCGACATCGGCGCGCATCGCTTTAATACGCTCTTTGTGACGGACACCGAAGCGGTGCTCTTCATCGACAATCAGCAGCCCCAAATCTTTGAGTTTCACATCGCTTTGCAGCAGTTTGTGCGTGCCGATGAGAATATCGATTTTACCTTCGGCAACCTGCTCCAGAATCTGCGCTTGCTCTTTGGCGCTACGAAAACGGGACAGCATCTCAATGCGCACGGGCCAGTTGGCAAAGCGGTCGCGGAAGTTGTCGAAATGCTGCTGAGCGAGCAGGGTAGTCGGCACTAAAACGGCCACCTGTTTGTGGTTCTCGACGGCGAGAAATGCAGCGCGCATCGCCACTTCGGTTTTGCCGAAGCCGACGTCACCACACACCAGACGGTCCATTGCCAGCGGCTGGCACATATCGCTGAGTACCGCGTTAATCGCCTGTGCCTGATCGGGTGTGGTTTCAAACGGGAAGCTGTCACAAAACAGCTGATACTGTTCGCGGTCGTGCTTAAAGGCAAAACCTTCTTTTGCCGCACGCTGGGCGTAAATATCCAGCAACTCCGCCGCGACGTCACGCACCTTCTCGGCGGCTTTCTGCCGGGCGCGGGACCAGGCATCTCCACCAAGTTTATGCAGCGGGGCATTCTCTTCCGCGCCTCCGGCATAGCGGCTTATCAAATGCAACGATGACACCGGGACATACAATTTGGCGTCGTTGGCATAGGTGAGCATCAGGTATTCGCCAGTAATGCCGCCTGCTTCCAGCGTGGTCATACCGGCATAGCGACCCACGCCGTGCTCAAGGTGCACGACGGGCTGCCCCGGATGCAGCTCAGCGAGGTTTCGGATCAATGTATCCGGGTTAATCGTGCGGCGGGAATCCTGACGGCGACGTGCCACACGCTCACCAAGGAGATCGCTTTCGCAAATCAGGGCCAGGTTGCGTTTGGTATCAATGAAACCATGTTCTGCCGCACCAATCATCAGATAACGACCGCTGTCGGCGGCTTCATCAAGGCGTAAAATACGTTTTGGCGCGACTTTGATGCGAGCCAGAAGTTCGCCGAGTGCTTCACGGCGACCTTCACTCTCTACCGAGAAAATGACCGGGCCGTTGAAGGTTTCCAGGAATTTACGCAGCGCATCCAGCGGTGATTTCTGTTGCGCTTGTACGGCGATGTCCGGCAGCTTCTGGAATCCCAGATTAGTGTTTGCCGCTTTGTTTGCCAGACTTTCGGTTTTGAGCTGGACGCGAGGCCAGCGTTTAAGCTCGGAAAACAGTTCATCAACCCGCAGCCACAGCGATTCAGGCGGCAGCAGTGGACGCATTGGATCAACACCGCGATTCTCAAAGCGTGACTGCGTATCAGCCTGAAAGCGCTCGGCGCTGGTCTCTAAATCGCCGGTATTCACCAGCAGCGTATTGGCAGGGAAGTAGCTGAACAGCGGTGGCAGGGGCTCACTGAAAAACAGCGGTTGCCAGTATTCAATCCCGGCAGGTAACGTGCCTTTACTGACCTGCTGATAAATATGTTCGGCGTCACGTTTAACTTCAAAGGTGTCGCGCCACTGACTGCGGAACAGCTCGATGGCTGTCTTATCCGTTGGAAATTCGTGGGCAGGCAGCAAATTAATGGCGTCGACTTCTTCCAGCGTGCGCTGGGTGTCGGTATCAAACAGACGCAGACTGTCGATTTCGTCATCAAAGAAATCAAGGCGATAAGGCAGTTCACTGCCCATTGGGAACAAGTCCAACAACGCACCGCGTGTGGCGTATTCACCGTGCTCCATAACCTGATCAACATGGCGATAACCGGCGCTGTCCAGTTGCTCACGCAGGGCATCACGCGACAGGCGCTGACCCTTTTTCATCACCAGCGCATGACCGTGTAGATAGCTGTGCGGGCAGACGCGCTGCATCAACGTGTTGACCGGGACGATCAGCACACCGCGTTGCATCGCAGGCAGTTGATACAACGTGGAGAGTCGCGAGGAGATAATTTCCTGATGCGGGGAAAAACTGTCATAGGGCAGTGTTTCCCAGTCAGCCAGATTCATCACCATCTGGTCGGTAAACTGACGAATTTCATCATGCAGTCGCAAAGCATTTTGCATGTCCGGCGCGATAAGCACCACGGGTCCCGGATGGTGTTCGGCGATTTCTGCAACCAGCGTCGCGCAGGCGGCACCGGTAAGTTCACCCAACTGGCGCTGATCGCCAGCTTTTGCTGGAAGCGTGTAACGATGTTGTTCAGGCATTCGGTTGTCAGGATCTCGTTTGGATATACGTCTGATAAGCAATGTTTCTTTATTATCCGTGATCGTCCCTCATAAGCAAATTGATTCGCCCCCGGATGGGGGCAAAAAGCGCGTAAGGTTTAGCGGGAAACGGTGGAGAAAGACGGCGGGGAGAAAAGCAGGTCGGCAACGGTTTTTTGTGAAATTTTTCGTACCATTAGTCCGACCAGCGTACACAACAGTAAGCAGGCGAACGGGTACACCAGTAGCAGGGCCAGCTCTACGTTTGCGGACCAGACGGTATGATTGAGTTTAGGAAGCAGCGTTAAACTTATCAGTTCCACCAGAATTCGGTGGGTGGTGTAGATGGCGATAGTATTGGAACCTATCACGCTTAATGGACTGGATGCACTCATGCCAAAACGTTGTTCAAATTGATAAAACAACTTCATGATGAGTACGATGGAAACAAATGAGAGTAATAGCGAAATATTTGCCCGCCAGGCGATGACAGCCACCAGTGCACTCACTGTCACGATGACCGCGTGACGGCGCAGGGGAACGTCTTTGATCCACATCATCAGCGTTGCGCCAAACCAGGCGCCGAGACTATACCAGGGCAAATTACGTATTACGCTGTTCAGCCCCCACCATGGGGTCGGGAAAAAGTTGATGGCCACACTCAGCAACGCAAACAGCATCAGTAGCGGCAATGCCCAGTGGCTGAAGATCTTACACAGGATAAAATAGACAATCAGCGCATACAGATACCACAGACTGGTACTGGCTGTGAGCATTCCCTGGGTAAAGTCTCCCAGCGAACCGGCATAGGCTGCATTGGCCGCATGGCTCAGGTCGCGTTGCGGGGCCAGCCAGCTATTGAGCGCGGTTAACGTCAGCCATTGCACGATTCCCCACAGCACCAGTACCCAGGCAATACTCCAGATGCGTTTGTCTACACAGGTTGTCCACGGGACGTTTGCAATGTAGCGGCGGATCAGATAGCCCGAAATAAAGAAAAAGACAGGCATGCGAAACGGTGCCAGATACAGATTGAGGTAGATCCAGCATTTGGTTAGCACCTGTGAGAGTGGATGTTGAAAGGCGGTAAGGTGGGGATAAAAGGTAATGACCGAGTGGTAAATGACCACCAGGCAGATACATAACCCTTTGATTTGATTAATCCATAACTCTTTTTTATTCATTGCGGTGGCGTATCCATATTGTGTGAGATAGCCTGCCATCCTGCAAAACCCTGCCTCCGC
The DNA here is from genome assembly GCF_033341895.1 of Citrobacter sp. HN-141. Taxonomy (NCBI): domain Bacteria; kingdom Pseudomonadati; phylum Pseudomonadota; class Gammaproteobacteria; order Enterobacterales; family Enterobacteriaceae; genus Citrobacter; species Citrobacter sp. HN-141. Next base: position 66,856 of record NZ_JAWPBF010000013.1, read on the forward strand.
TGTAATGCGTAACCGTCTGCTTTTTATTTTTTTAGGATAAAGATCAGGAACAAAGGATGAGGGGAAAGTGGAAACTTTAGCGAATTGATTTGGTTATACTTTTCAGAACAATGCTGACGAACACTTACGGTTCAGTCATTTACCCATCCCGCTTTCGCTTATATACTCGTGACTTTGCTAACAGCAACCAGACGGATTTCATGTACCAACCTGTCGCTCTATTCATTGGCCTGCGTTATATGCGTGGGCGTGCAGCAGATCGCTTCGGTCGTTTCGTTTCCTGGCTCTCTACCATTGGCATTACTCTTGGGGTAATGGCGCTGGTCACGGTATTGTCGGTGATGAACGGTTTCGAACGCGAGCTGCAAAATAACATCCTTGGTCTGATGCCTCAGGCTATTCTCTCGGCTGAGCAAGGCTCTCTTAACCCACAGCAGTTGCCGGAAAAAGCCGTGGTATTGAACGGCGTCAACCGCGTTGCGCCGCTGACAACGGGCGATGTGGTCCTGCAGAGTGCGCGTAGCGTGGCGGTCGGGGTGATGCTGGGCATCGACCCGGCGCAAAAAGATCCGTTAACGCCGTATCTGGTCAATGTGAAGCAAACAGATCTCGAACCGGGTAAGTATAATGTCATCCTCGGTGAGCAGCTTGCCGGACAGTTAGGTGTGAACCGCGGCGATCAAATTCGCGTGATGGTGCCTTCTGCCAGTCAGTTTACGCCAATGGGACGCCTGCCGAGCCAGCGTCTGTTTACGGTGATTGGCACCTTTGCCGCCAATAGTGAAGTCGATGGTTATCAGATGTTGACCAACATCCAGGATGCGTCACGTCTGATGCGTTATCCGGCAGGCAATATCACCGGCTGGCGTCTGTGGCTGAATGAACCGCTCAAGGTTGATACGCTGAGTCAACAAACGTTGCCGCAAGGCACCAAATGGCAGGACTGGCGCGAGCGTAAAGGCGAGCTGTTCCAGGCTGTGCGGATGGAAAAAAACATGATGGGGCTGTTGCTGAGCCTGATCGTGGCGGTAGCGGCGTTTAATATTATTACCTCGCTGGGTCTGATGGTAATGGAGAAGCAGGGGGAAGTGGCGATTTTACAAACGCAGGGGCTCACGCCGCGGCAAATAATGATGGTGTTTATGGTTCAGGGGGCCAGTGCCGGGATTATCGGCGCGCTGCTGGGGGCCGTGCTGGGCGCGTTGCTTGCCAGCCAACTGAACAACCTGATGCCGATTATCGGCGTGCTGCTGGACGGCGCCGCGTTGCCTGTCGCTATTGAGCCGTTGCAGGTGATCGTCATTGCGCTGGTGGCGATGGCCATCGCGCTGCTATCTACGCTTTATCCTTCCTGGCGCGCTGCCGCCACCCAACCCGCTGAGGCTTTACGTTATGAATAAGATCCTGTTGCAATGCGACAACCTGTGCAAACGCTATCAGGAAGGCACGGTGCAGACTGATGTGCTGCACGATGTCAGTTTTTGCGTCGGCGAGGGTGAGATGATGGCGATTGTCGGCAGCTCAGGCTCCGGCAAAAGTACATTGCTTCATCTGCTCGGCGGGCTGGATACACCGACTTCCGGCGACGTCATTTTTAGCGGTCAGCCGATGAGCAAACTCTCATCAGCGGCAAAAGCGGAACTGCGTAATCAGAAGCTCGGGTTTATTTACCAGTTCCACCATTTGTTGCCAGACTTTACTGCGCTGGAAAACGTGGCGATGCCGCTACTAATTGGCAAGAAGAAGCCGGCTGAAATTACCGAGCGCGCACGTGACATGCTGAAAGCGGTTGGGCTGGATCACCGTGCCAGCCACCGCCCGTCTGAACTCTCAGGCGGCGAGCGTCAACGTGTAGCGATTGCCCGTGCGCTGGTGAATAACCCGCGTCTGGTGTTGGCGGATGAGCCAACAGGTAACCTTGATGCGCGTAACGCGGACAGTATTTTTGAGCTTCTGGGTGAGCTGAATCGTTCTCAGGGCACAGCATTTCTGGTTGTGACGCACGATCTGCAACTGGCGAAGCGCATGAGCCGCCAGCTTGAAATGCGCGATGGTCGCCTGACGGCCGAACTGAGCCTGATGGGAGCAGAGTAATGGCTTCGCCTTTATCGTTATTGATTGGGTTACGTTTTAGCCGTGGTCGGCGGCGCGGCGGGATGGTTTCGCTGATTTCCGTCATCTCCACCATCGGTATTGCATTAGGTGTGGCGGTATTGATTGTCGGTTTGAGCGCCATGAACGGTTTTGAGCGCGAGTTGAACAACCGCATTCTGGCGGTCGTGCCGCACGGTGAGATAGAAGCGGTGAACCAGCCGTGGAATAACTGGCAGGACGCGCTGGCCAGCGTGCAGAAGGTACCGGGTATTGTCGCGGCAGCGCCGTATATCAATTTCACCGGGCTGGTGGAGAGTGGGGCGAACTTGCGCGCTGTGCAGGTAAAAGGCGTGGATCCGCAGCAGGAGCAGCGTTTAAGCGCGCTACCGTCATTTGTGCAAAACCATGCCTGGGATAATTTCAAAGCCGGTGAGCAGCAGATAATCATTGGCAAAGGGATTGCTGACGCGCTGAAGGTGAAGCAGGGGGACTGGGTGTCGATTATGATCCCCAATGCCAGCGCCGATCACAAGCTACAGCAGCCTAAACGTGTGCGTTTGCACGTTACCGGTATTTTGCAACTGAGCGGTCAGCTCGATCACAGCTTCGCCATGATCCCAATGGAAGACGCGCAGCAGTACCTGGATATGGGCTCCAGCGTTTCCGGGATTGCCCTGAAGGTCAATGATGTCTTTAACGCCAATAAGTTGGTCAGAGACGCCGGTGAAGTGACCAACAACTATGTCTATATTAAGAGCTGGATCGGTACGTACGGCTATATGTATCGCGATATCCAGATGATTCGCGCCATTATGTATCTGGCCATGGTGCTGGTGATTGGCGTTGCCTGTTTCAATATCGTTTCAACGTTAGTGATGGCGGTAAAAGACAAGAGCGGTGATATTGCGGTATTAAGAACGCTGGGGGCAAAAGATGGTTTGATCCGCGCTATCTTCGTCTGGTATGGACTGCTGGCGGGTCTGTTCGGTAGCCTGATAGGTGTGGTTATTGGTGTTGTTGTTTCTCTGCAACTCACACCGATCATCAATGGTATTGAGGCGCTTATCGGCCATCAATTCCTTTCGGGCGATATTTATTTTATTGACTTCCTGCCATCTGAATTGCACTGGCTGGATGTGATTTATGTGTTGGTGACAGCATTGTTGCTGAGTCTTTTGGCAAGTTGGTATCCGGCGCGTCGCGCCAGCAATATTGACCCTGCGAGAGTACTTAGCGGCCAATAACAACAAGATATACACTAAGGCATTCATGCTGTCTCAAGGCGGCAAGCCCGAAAATCACCAGACGCATAAACAACGATGTGACGGGGTGTAAGGGTGCAGCCAACGCAGAGGCAGCCTGAAGGAAGACGTGTATCAAGGAGCGGTGATGTATTACGGGTTTGACATTGGCGGAACAAAAATTGCGTTAGGCGTCTTCGATAATCATCGTCGTTTGCAGTGGGAGAAACGTGTCCCTACGCCACGCGACAGCTATGACGCTTTCCTTGATGCGGTGTGCGCTCTGGTGACAGAGGCGGACCAGCGCTTTGGCGTTAAGGGTTCAGTAGGGATTGGTATTCCGGGCATGCCCGAGACCGAAGACGGCACGCTGTATGCGGCTAACGTTCCTGCCGCCAGTGGCAAACCGCTGCGGGCCGATCTCAGCGTACGATTGGATCGCGATGTGCGTCTGGATAATGATGCCAACTGTTTTGCACTCTCCGAAGCCTGGGACGATGAGTTCACCCAGTATCCGTTAGTGATGGGCTTAATCCTCGGCACCGGTGTCGGCGGCGGTCTGGTGCTTAACGGAAAGTCTATCACCGGACGTAGCTATATTACCGGCGAGTTCGGTCATATCCGTTTGCCTGTTGATGCGTTGACGCTGATGGGATTTGATTTCCCACTGCGTCGCTGCGGATGTGGCCAACTGGGTTGCATCGAAAGCTATCTTTCCGGTGGCGGATTTGCATGGTTGTACCAGCATTACTACCATCAACCTCTGGATGCCCGTGAAATAATCACTCTCTGGGAGCAAGGCGATGAGCATGCGCGTGCGCATGTAGAGCGTTATCTGGATTTGCTGGCCGTTTGCCTGGGGAATATCCTGACTATCGTCGATCCAGATTTAGTGGTGATTGGCGGTGGCTTGTCGAACTTTACCGCTATTACGACGCAACTGGCGGATCGACTGCCACGTCATTTGCTGCCCGTTGCCCGTGTGCCGCGTATTGAGCAGGCACGACACGGTGATGCGGGTGGGATGCGCGGAGCCGCTTTCCTACATCTTACCGATTAATACAAAGAGGTTGTTATGCTGTCGCGTCGGGGTCATCGATTAAGCCGTTTTCGTAAAAATAAACGCCATTTGCGCGATCGCCTGCGTCAACGGATCTTTTTCAGAGACAGAGTGGTGCCTGAACTGGTGGAAAAACCAAGGGTGTTAGTCCTGACTGGCGCGGGGATTTCCGCTGAATCAGGGATTCGTACTTTCCGTGCAGCGGATGGTCTTTGGGAAGAACATCGGGTTGAGGATGTGGCAACGCCGGAAGGATTTAGCCGTAATCCTGGACTGGTTCAGTCGTTTTATAACGCCCGTCGTCACCAGTTGCAGCAGCCCGAAATTCAGCCAAACGCGGCGCATATTGCGTTGGCAAAGCTCGAAGCCGAGCTGGGTGATCGCTTTCTACTGGTAACGCAAAATATCGATAATCTGCACGAACGTGCGGGAAGTCAGAACGTTATCCATATGCACGGTGAGCTCCTTAAGGTTCGCTGTTCGCAAAGCGGGCAGATTTTAGACTGGACAGGGGACGTCACGCCGGAAGACAAATGCCATTGCTGCCAGTTCCCAGCGCCGCTGCGACCGCACGTTGTCTGGTTTGGTGAAATGCCTCTGGGCATGGATGAAATTTATATGGCACTGGCGATGGCAGATGTTTTCATTGCCATTGGCACGTCAGGACATGTTTATCCGGCTGCGGGTTTTGTCCACGAAGCGCGTCTGCATGGAGCGCATACGGTGGAGTTAAATCTTGAGCCAAGCCAGGTAGGTAGCGAGTTCGAAGAGAAGTATTACGGCCCGGCAAGCCAGGTGGTGCCTGAGTTTGTTGAGAAGTTATTGAAAGGGCTGTAAGCACGGATGGCGTAGGCCCGATAAGCGCAGCGCCATCGGGCAGTGATGATGCGCCGGATACGACGCGGACGCGTCCTATCCGGCCTACGAGGAGGGCAATTAGCGTCCTGCTTTCAGCTTCTGATAATACTCTTCATAGATAGCGCTGGCGGAACCAACATCGTTCTGCCACTCCCCTTTATTGATGATTTCTGCATCCGGGTAGAGCGTTTTATCGTTAGCCACTTCCGGGCTTAACAGCTTACGTGCCGCCAGGTTTGGCGTCGGGTAACCAATGGTTTCCGCGACTTCTTTCGCGACATCCGGGCGCAGCAGGAAGTTAATTAGCTTCAGCGCACCTTCTTTGTTTTTAGCATTTGCCGGAATAGACAGGCTATCCATCCAGAAAATACCTCCTTCTTTCGGCCAGACGACTTCCAGCGGTGTACCCGCCTGACGGGCCACGAACGCAGAACCGTTCCACACCATCCCCAGATTAACTTCGCCTTCCATATATGGGTTAGCCGGGTTATCGGAGTTGAATGCCGCAACGTTAGGCATTAGCTTCTTGAGCTCGTTATATGCGGCTTCAATCTCTTTCGGGTCGGTGGTATTCCCGGAGTATCCCAGCTTGCGCAGCGCCATCTGGAATACTTCGCGGGCATCATCCGTTAACAGCAGGCTGCCTTTGTATTCCGGTTTCCACAGGTCAGCCCAGCTGGTCACGGTTTTGGGATCAATGGCATCACTGTTAATACCAATGGCCGTCGCCCCCCAGATATACGGGATTGAGTAGTCGTTGTTCGGGTCAAACGGCTTATTGAGCATTTCCGGATCGAGATTGTGGAAGTTGGTTAACGTCGACTTATCGATCTTTTGGATCATGCCTTCTTTGCGCATTTTGTCGACGTAATAGGTGGAAGGCACCACCAGATCGTACGCACCGTCTTTGTAGGTTTTGAGCTTGGCGTACATGGTCTCATTCGACTCGTAGGTCGAATAGATAACCTTGATCCCGGTCTCTTTAGTGAACTGTTCCAGTAGCCCTGGCGGAACGTACTCGGTCCAGTTATAGAAATACAGCGTGTTGTTATCATCAGCGTGAGCGGCGCTCATGCCCAGTGCCAGAGCACCCGCCGCGAGCAGGTGGCGTGACCATTTTTTCATTTAACGTCCCCTGAATGAAGGGCCTCAACGGCCCTTGGTTTTATCACGAGCAATAAGCTGGCTGGCGATCACCATAACCAGCGACAGAACCAACAAAATGGTGGCCAGTGCGTTCACTTCTGGTGATACGCCGACTTTAACCATTGAGTAGATTTTTAAGGGCAGAATTTCATAGCCGGGTCCGGTGACGAAGGACGAAACCACGACATCATCCATCGACAGCGTAAAGCTCAGCAACCAACCCGCAGCTACCGCAGGCATGGCCAGTGGCAGAATGATTTTGCGCAGAATAGTCACTTCACTGGCACCCAGGTCTTTTGCTGCCTCAAGCATACGTACGTCGAAGCCTTTCAAACGTGAGTAGACCGTCACCACCACAAAAGGCAGACAGAAGGTAATATGCGAAAACAGCAGCGACCAGAAGCCCAACTGAATGCCAATCAGCATAAACAGCACCAGCAGCGAAATTGCCATCACGATATCCGGCGACATCATCACCACAAACAACATGCCGCTGACAAACGGTTTACCGCGAAAACGGTAGCGATACAGAGCGACCGCAGTCAGTGAACCGATCAGTGTGGCAAAGGTCGCGGAGAGCACGGCCATCGTCAGTGAGTGCTGTGCCGCCTGCAGCAAACTGTCGTTGTTCATCAGCAGGCCGTACCATTTGGTGGTAAAGCCTTGCCAGTTAATGCCGAAGCGCGAGCTGTTAAAGGAGTTCACAATCAAAATGATGATTGGAATGTACAGGTACGCGTAGATAGCGGTCATAAAACCGCCGCGAAGCAGTCGACCGATCATTCGAGTTCCACCTTCTTGTTCAGCAAGCGGGAAGCGCGCCAGTAGATCAGCAGCATCAGCCCCATCACGATGGTCAGGGTAATACTGGTGGCGGCGCCAAACGGCCAGTCGCGGATGTTCAGGAACTGCACTTTAATCACATTACCAATCAGCAGGTTTTTCGCGCCGCCCATCAGGTCGGATACGTAAAACAGCCCCATGGCTGGCAGCATAACCAGCAAACATCCGGCGATAATTCCCGGCATTGTCAGCGGGATAATAATGCGGGTAAAGGTCTGAAGTTTGCTGGCACCCAGATCGCGCGCAGCTTCGAGTAACGGTTTATCCAGTTTCTCAATGCTGGAGTAGAGCGGCATCACCATAAATGGCAGCAGGATATACACCAGGCCAATAATGACCGCGCTGGGGGTAAACATAATGCGAATGGGCGTATCAATCACGCCGAGCCAGAGTAGAAACTCGTTGAGATAGCCTTTGGTACTGAGGAAAATTTTGAGTCCGTAGATGCGAATAAGTGAGTTGGTCCAGAACGGAACAATCAGGAGGAAGAGCAGCAGTGGACGCACTTTCTCCGGCAGCTTTACCAAAAACCAGGCAAACGGATAGCCGAGTACCAGGCAGGCGAGTGTGGCAATCAGCGCCATATTGAGGGAGTGAACCAGCACCTCAAAATAGAGCGGATCGAGCAGGCGAGCATAGTTTTCCAGCGTAAAGACCATTTTGACGAAATTAGCGTCGTCACGGGTCAAAAAGCTGGTGCCGATGATCATCAGGTTGGGCAGAAAGACAAACAACACAAGCCAACCGACAATGGTGACGATCACCACACTCTGGAATTTACTTGTGTTCTTCATCAGCCAGTACGACCTCCCAGCTTTCTACCCAGTTAATCGCCATTTTCTGGTCGAGCGAGTGGTCGAAGTCAGGATCGTCTTCGTTGAAGAATTCGCTGACCATTACCATCTTGCCGTTTTCCAGTTCAACAACTGACTCCAGCGTCATGCCTTTATAGTTACGTTCACGCACGTAACCGATAAGACCTTCAATATGATTATCGTCGTTGATCTCGTCAACACGCAGATCTTCCGGACGTAACAGTACGTGTAGCTTCTGTCCGGGAACTACCGCGAAGTTCACGTAAATATTACACTCGCGACCTTCAACGTTAGCACGAACACGCTGTTCGTCCAGACGTTCAATGACCGTCGCGTTAAACATATTGATTTCACCAATGAATCCGGCGACGAACAGATTCTTCGGTTCTTCGTAGATTTCTCGCGGTGTGCCATCCTGCTCAATTTTGCCATCACGCATGACCACAATACGGTCTGACATGGTCAGCGCTTCTTCTTGATCGTGGGTGACAAAAACAAAAGTGATACCGAGTTTACGCTGTAGCGCCTTCAGTTCGTTCTGCATCTGCTTACGCAGTTTATAGTCCAGCGCAGAGAGAGACTCATCCAGCAGAAGCAAACGCGGTTTATTGACCACCGCACGGGCAATCGCCACGCGCTGCTGTTGGCCACCGGAGAGTTGATGCGGTTTTCGCTGAGCGAACTCTTCCAGTTGCACCATGCGCAGGGCTTCGGTGACGCGCGGAGGAATATCGGCTGCGGGGGTTTTTTGCATGCGTAAACCAAAGGCCACATTTTCAAACACGGTCATGTGGGGGAATAGGGCATAGCTTTGGAATACGGTATTCACGTAGCGGTTTTCCGCAGGAACGTGAGTGATGTCCTGGTTGTCCAGCATAATATGACCGGAATCAACCGTTTCCAGACCGGCAATCAGGCGAAGAACGGTTGTTTTACCGCAGCCAGAGGGGCCAAGTAGCGTGAGAAATTCGCCATTATTGATGGTCAAATCCAGGTTGGAAATCACCTCTTTGCCATCGAAACTCTTGCGAATTCCCGCTAGTTGCACCAGTGGAGAAAGCGAACGCGGTTGTTTATTCAATTTTTTACTCTGTCCCATGTAAACGCAACGGATGGCTGACCGATGCGGGGTTTGTGGTTAACCACCTTGATGACTCTTAATGAGGGCCGTTATTCTACGGCAAAGCGTGGTAATCGCCAATCCTTGTTGCGAATTACTGACTTAGCTTTATATTCAGAAGGGTGTCATGGCGAAATATTCTCACTTGCGGGGATAAAAGTGACCTGACGCAATATTTGTCTTTTGTTGCTTATTGATAATGTTGTCACAAAAAGTGAGGGTGACTGCATGGATAAACTACTTGAGCGTTTTTTACACTACGTGTCGCTGGACACCCAATCAAAATCGGGCGTGCGGCAGGTACCCAGCACTGAAGGACAGTGGAAGTTATTGCAGTTGCTTAAGCAGCAACTCGAAGAGATGGGGCTGGTCAATATTACCTTGAGCGACAAGGGGACGTTGATGGCAACGTTGCCCGCAAACGTTGCCGGTGATATTCCCGCTATCGGTTTTATTTCCCATGTGGATACCTCACCGGATTTCAGTGGCAAAAATGTCAATCCGCAAATCGTTGAAAATTACCGTGGCGGTGATATTGCGCTCGGTATTGGCGATGAGGTTCTGTCGCCGGTGATGTTCCCGGTGCTACATCAACTTCTGGGTCAGACGCTGATCACCACAGACGGCAAAACGTTGCTGGGTGCGGATGATAAAGCCGGTATTGCCGAAATTATGACCGCTCTGGCCGTATTGATACAAAAAGATATTCCGCACGGCGATATTCGTGTGGCCTTCACGCCAGATGAAGAAGTCGGTAAAGGCGCGAAACATTTCGACGTTGCAGCATTTGACGCGAAGTGGGCCTACACCGTTGACGGTGGCGGCGTGGGCGAACTGGAGTTTGAAAACTTCAACGCGGCGTCGGTCAATATCAAGATCGTCGGTAACAATGTGCATCCGGGTACGGCAAAAGGGGTGATGGTGAACGCGCTGTCGCTGGCGGCTCGCATCCATGCCGAAGTTCCTGCCGATGAAAGTCCGGAAGCGACGGAAGGCTATGAAGGTTTTTACCATCTGGCAAGCATGAAAGGTACGGTTGATCGGGCTGATATGCACTACATTATCCGCGATTTTGACCGTAAGCAGTTTGAAGCGCGTAAACGCAAAATCATGGATATCGCCAAAAAGGTCGGAAAAGGGTTACATCCGGACTGCTATATCGAGCTGGTGATTGAAGACAGCTACTACAATATGCGCGAGAAAGTGATCGAGCATCCGCATGTGCTGGATATTGCCCAGCAGGCAATGCGTGATTGTGACATTGAGCCGGATCTTAAACCCATTCGTGGTGGCACCGACGGTGCGCAACTGTCGTTTATGGGATTACCTTGCCCAAATCTGTTCACCGGTGGCTATAACTATCATGGTAAGCATGAGTTTGTGACACTGGAAGGCATGGAAAAAGCCGTGCAGGTGATTGTGCGTATTGCGGAACTGACGGCGAAACAGTAGCCGCTTTTGCCGGTAGATGCCGGATGGCGATTCGCTTATCCGGCGCACTCTCAATAAGTTACCCCTCGAAGAACCAGTATCCGCTATTCACCAGTGCGGCAAGCATGGCGAGGAAAGACGGATCTTCCAGCGCATCCTCAAAGTTTTCCGCTGTCAGCACAATATGACTGGCGAGCGCGTCCAGCGCCGGACGGTGCGGGGAGTCAATTCTCTCACCATTTACATAAACGTCATCGCCAATGCGCAGTACGCGCAACCCGCCCAGACGGACCAGGACATCGCCTTGCTTCAGGGCATCATAGATTTCGTCAGGCTGATAAGGTGGCTCAGGCGGAGCAACGTCCAGTTCATGACGCGACTGAGAAATAAACTCGCCAAACCACTGTTTAAAATGCTCCGGCTGGTTAATGAGTCCCAGCATCATTTCGCGCAGCTTGTCCATTTCCTGTGGCAGCACGTCTGCCGGGTGGTCGCGCGGCGGCAGATCGGGATCGCTGTAGTACGTGCTACCCAGTTCGCGTTGCAGAACGTAATCAGCAAATCCGCTGATCAGCTCCCGGGTATTCGGTGCGCGGAAACCTACCGAGTAATTCATCGCGTTTTCCAGCGCGTAGCCTTCGTGCGGGAATCCAGGTGGAATATACAGAATATCGCCTGGCTCCAGCTCTTCATCAATGATGGCTTCAAACGGATCGACCTGGAGCAGGTCAGGGTGCGGACAATGCTGCTTCAACGGCAGTTTTTCACCCACACGCCAGCGACGGCGACCGGTTCCCTGGATGATGAACACATCATATTGATCCAGATGCGGGCCAACGCCGCCGCCGGGTACAGAAAATGAGATCATCAAATCGTCAATACGCCAGTCCGGCAATTCACGGAATGGTCGCATCAGCGCTGCGGTAGGTTCGTGCCAGTGGTTTACGGCCTGGACCAGCAGTGACCAGTTGCTTTCACCAAGATGGTCATAGCTTTCGAAAGGACCGTGGCTAACCTGCCATTTGCCATCCTGGTGGCTGACCAACCGGCTGTCGACTTCGCTTTCCATTGCCAGCCCAGCCAGTTCGTCAGGGGAGAGTGGATCAATAAAGTTGTTAAAGCCGCGTTTTAAGACCACCGGGCGTTTTTGCCAGTGGCGTTCAAGAAAATCGGGCCAGTTAAGAGTGAGTTGGTATTCCATAATGAGCATCCCGCAGGCTGGTATCTGCAACCGATTATAACGGATACTTAACCGCAAGCGTGAAGTCAGTACATATTTATTACATATAAAGATTACTCGTCTTTTTGTCCCGGATGTTGGCGGCCGAAAATAACTTCCATGCGCGCCCCGCCCAGCAGACTGTCGCCAGCGATAATCTGCCCGTCATATTGCTCGGTGATCTCACGCGCGACGGCCAGGCCCACACCTTGCCCGGGGCGTAAGGTATCCACGCGCTGACCACGGTCGAACACCACTTCACGTTTACTGCGTGGAATACCGGGGCCGTCATCCTCTACCACAATGTGCAGATGATCTTCCGTTAATTGCGCTGAGATCTCGACAAATTCCAGACAATATTTACAGGCGTTATCCAGGACGTTGCCCAGCACTTCGACGAAATCGTTCTGTTCACCCACAAAGCTTGTCTCAGGTGAAATGTCGAGATTAATGTTAACCCCTTTACGCTGGTACACCTTGTTTAATGCAGAGGTCAGTTTATCCAGCAACGGTGCAACCGGATGCAGTTCCCGGCTGAGAAGGGCGCTACTGCCGCGCATGCTGGCACGATGCAGATAATAGCCAATTTGCTGTGAAATACGGCTAATTTGCTCCAGCATGACGGGTTCAGCATCGCTCACGCTCATTTTCTCATTACGCATCGAGCGTAGCGTGCTTTGCAATACAGCCAACGGTGTTTTCAGGCTGTGGGTGAGATCCGTTAACGTGGTGCGGTATTTATCGTAGCGCTCACGTTCGCTCTTTAATAAGCGGTTGAGGTTGCGCACCAGGCTGGTGAGTTCGCGCGTGGTGGCAGGATTAAGCATCTCGCGATGATGCTCCTCAAGCTCACGGACTTCGCGCGCCAGTGATTCGATAGGCCGCAGGCTCCACCAGGCTGCAACCCACAGCAGCGGGATAACCAACAGCAAATTGGCAACCAGCACATAAATAAACCAGCTCCAGACCATATATGAGCGTTTGAGCTCAATAGGAATGGTATCAACAACCACAATGGTCAGTTGTGGCATTCTGGCGGTGGCAGGGTAGATGTTTACGGCCACGGAGTGGGTCATTTCAGCGTTATCGTCATCTTCTCTGACTTCTCTTAGCTTCTGTTGCGCCGAATGATCTTCGCGTAGCAATGTGCTGGTGGCGTCGACATTGGCTTCAATCTCATGAAAACCATTTGTCTTTAGCCAGTCTGGTTCAATACGTTGTACCAGCCAGGGGACGTCGCGTTGGGCCCAGAGCAGTTTGCCGTTTTCATTATAAATCAGCGACATTGTGGGGCTTTGCATATCGAGATTTTCAGGTAGCTCGACATTGATTTTGCCATTTTCCCATTTGGCCAGTGTATAGAACAGATTACTTTCGCCACGCAGTAGACGAAATGTTGTTTTATCAAAGCTGACGCTGTAGCCAACCAAAGCCACCATGCCGTAAGCCAGCGAGAGGACCAGTACAACGCCTGCGGTTGCCAGCAGAAAGCGCAGCCGCAGTGATAACGGGAAAAAATGACGCAGTAATTTATTCATCAGCGCAGTTCAAAAAGATAACCTTGTCCACGTACCGTGGTGATCACATCATCCGGATATTGCGCCTGAATTTTTTTGCGCAGACGTCCCATTAAGACATCAATGGTGTGACTTTCTCGCAGTTCAGCATCCGGGTAGAGCTGTAACATAAGCGAATCTTTACTAACGACTTTGCCGCTATTACGGATCAGCGTTTCCATAATGGTGTATTCGAACGCCGTGAGTTTGATCACTTCATCGTTCACGGACAGTTCGCGGCGAGAAAGATCCACCTGAAATGGCGGCAGCGAGATTATCTGCGAGGCCAGACCACTATTGCGGCGCATCAGTGCCTGCATTCTTGCTGCCACTTCTTCAATGTGAAACGGTTTTGTGACGTAATCATCTGCACCGGCGCTGAGCACTTCCACTTTGTCCTGCCAGCCTTCACGGGCGGTTAATACCAGAATGGGCAATGAAACGTCATTACTGCGCCAGCGACGGATCAGTGACAGTCCGTCTTCATCGGGGAGCCCTAAATCGACGATCGCAATATCCGGCAGGTGTTCATTAAGAAAATAGTCTGCTTCCTTTGCATCTTCTGCATCATCCACCTGGTGGCCTAAATCCTGTAGCTGAACCTTAAGATGGTGGCGTAATAATGCATTATCCTCAACAACCAGTACGCGCATCATTGTTTCTCCCTAAATTCTTGGTACGAATAGTTTAACGCTGATTATGTGGCTGTGGGGATAAACATTTAATAAACCGGGGGGAATCGTTAAGGCGATAAAATTAACAAGCCGGATAGCGTTCGTGCGTATCCGGCCTGGGTATGACATCAGCGGCGGGTCGAATGAGGCGAAATCGCTATCCGGCACCTGTCCTGGTTACTTCAGTTCATCAACCATGGTGATGGCGCGGCCAATATAGTTAGCCGGTGTCATCGCTTTCAGGCGGGTTTTCTCGTCTTCCGGCAGGGCCAGACCGTCGATAAACTGCTTCATGCCCTCAGCGTCAACGCGCTTGCCACGGGTCAATTCTTTCAGCTTCTCGTACGGTTTTTCAATGCCATAGCGACGCATTACGGTTTGAATCGGCTCAGCCAGAACTTCCCAGTTGTGATCCAGTTCATCCAGCAGGTGATCGCGGTTTACTTCCAGTTTGCTCACCCCCTTCAACGTAGACTGATAGGCGATCAGCGCATAGCCGATACCCACACCCAGGTTACGCAGCACGGTAGAGTCTGTCAGGTCACGCTGCCAGCGGGAAACCGGCAGTTTGCTTGCCAGGTGCTGCAGAACCGCATTGGACAGACCCAGATTACCTTCGGAGTTTTCGAAGTCGATCGGGTTAACTTTATGCGGCATGGTGGAAGAACCAATTTCACCGGCGATGGTTTTCTGTTTGAAGTGATTCAGTGCTACATAACCCCAGACATCACGGTCGAAATCGATAAGGATTGTGTTGAAACGGGCAACACAATCAAACAGTTCGGCAATGTAGTCATGCGGTTCAATCTGTGTGGTGTACGGGTTCCACTGAATGCCCAGCGAGGTGACAAACTCTTCACTGAACTGGTGCCAGTCAACTTCTGGGTAAGCGGCGATGTGGGCATTATAGTTACCGACGGCACCGTTGATTTTACCGAGAATTTCGACCTGATTGAGCTGGCGATACTGGCGCTCCATACGGTAAGCCACGTTAGCCATTTCTTTGCCCAGTGTTGATGGGGTGGCCGGCTGACCGTGGGTACGGGAGAGCAGGGGAATGTCGCGATACTGCACGGACAAGTCTTTCACCGCATCGATCAGTTGGCGCCAGTATGGCAGGATCACTTCATCGCGCGCCGTTTTCAGCATCAGCGCGTGAGACAGGTTGTTGATGTCTTCAGAGGTGCAAGCGAAATGGATGAACTCGGAAACGGCGTGCAGCTCCGGGATATCCGCCACTTTCTCTTTCAGGAAATACTCTACTGCCTTCACATCATGGTTGGTCGTACGCTCGATGGTTTTGATACGCGCAGCATCTTCTTCATTGAAGTTAGCGACGATCGCATCAAGGAAACCGATTGCGTCGGCAGCAAAAGCAGGAACTTCCTTGATCGCTGCGTGCGCGGCCAGTTTTTGCAGCCAGCGTACTTCAACCTGTACACGGAATTTCAGCAAACCATATTCGCTGAAAATCCCGCGCAGCGCGCTGACTTTATCGCCGTAGCGTCCATCGACAGGGGAAACGGCGGTCAGTGAGGATAATTCCATAGATCACAACTCCGGGGTTAAATGAGCAAGAATTTGTTTTGCCTGAGTCGTCAGGCGATTACGAGAAAACATGAGTTGCAGACGGCCTCCACCAACCTGATGCCAGAGCACGGCAGCGCGAATGCCAGCCAGAAGTGATGCGCGTACCTTAGCCTGAACCTGCGGGCTCTGGAGGATGGCCGGAGAACCCGTAACCTGAATACGCGGGCCGAGTGGGCTGATGACGTCAACATAGATACCAGCCATCGCACTCATCAACGTTTCTGACTGCAAATCAAAATGGTCCAACTGGCGCTGCAAGCCGTTGATACGGTCTCCCAGCGTGTCCATAGCGCCTTTGGCTGCTGATAGCTTACGCTCCAGCACCATCAGGCTTAACGTGTAGCGGGTGAGTTCTGCATTCAGTCCCTGACGACTGCTGGCATTAAGCACGCCGAGCAGTGTTTCAAGGCCAAGGCGCAGATTGGCTTCACTGCCGCCGAACACGCCCAGCGTAGAGCTGGGGTTCATATCGATGACACTGTTCAGTGAAACGTGTAGTGCATCGGCATCACAATGCCCCTGGTGCGCCAGTTCTTGTACCAGGCGTGCCGACTGGCAAATACCTGCCAGGGCGAGGGTGATGTCATAATAATTCTTTGCCACGTTCACTGCTTCCTTGTATCAAATGTGTAAATAATTATACCGGCAGAGGCAGGCGCTGCTCGATAATGCCGCCGCCGAGGCACATTTCACCGTTGTAAAAGACCGCCGACTGACCCGGTGTTACCGCCGCGACGGGTTCGTCAAAAATCACTTCAATACGTTCAGCATCCAGTGCTTTAACGGTGCACGGAATGTCGGTTTGACGATAGCGGGTTTTCACTGTGCAGCGCAGGGTGCCGGTGAACGGTTGACGGTCGACCCAATGTAATTGCTGTGCAATCAGGCCAACGGACATCAGGCGCGGGTGTTCATGACCCTGAGCCACAACCAGAATATTGTTCTCAACGTCTTTATCCACGACATACCATGGATCTTCGGTACCTTCTTTTGTTCCGCCAATACCCAGACCTTTACGCTGGCCCAGGGTGTGATACATCAGCCCCTGGTGCTGGCCAATTTCTTCACCGTCAACGGTAATGATCTTGCCGGGTTGTGCCGGCAGGTAACGACCGAGGAACTCGCGGAATTTACGCTCGCCGATAAAGCAAATACCGGTGGAGTCTTTTTTCTTCGCAGTAACCAGACCCAGATCTTCGGCAATTTTACGCACCTGCGGTTTTTCAAGTTCACCCACCGGGAACAGGCTTTGCGCGATTTGCTCATGGCCGAGCGTATAGAGGAAATAACTCTGGTCTTTATTGCCATCGAGCCCACGCAGCAGGCGGCTCTTGCCGTCGACATCCGCGCGACGCACGTAGTGACCGGTGGCGATGTAATCGGCACCTAAATCTTCGGCGGCAAACTCAAGGAAGGCTTTAAACTTAATTTCTTTATTGCACAGAATATCCGGGTTCGGCGTACGGCCCGCTTTGTACTCTTCAAGGAACAGTTCAAAGACGTTGTCCCAGTATTCTGCGGCAAAGTTGACGGTATGCAGTTCAATGTCGAGTTTGTCACAAACAGCCTGCGCATCCGCAAGATCGGCGGCCGCTGTACAGTATTCCTCACCATCGTCCTCTTCCCAGTTCTTCATGAACAGGCCTTCTACCTGATAACCCTGTTGTTGCAACAGCCAGGCAGAAACGGAGGAATCGACACCGCCGGACATGCCGACGATCACTTTTTTTTGGCTTTCAGACATAGGAATACTCACGACATTGAACTTCAAGGCGGCATATTCTAGCACGCAGCCCTTTACTTGACACCCTCTGTAAACGGCCAGTTAAATTCGCCGATCATTGCGAGTGGATAACGCTGTCCGCTTTGATAACAACGAATACTCTCGGCAACCAGCGGCGAACGCAGGTTTGGCGCAGAGAAGATCTCTTGCGCACTGACCCAACGACAGCAATCTATATCGTCGTCATGAGGTTCAGTAGCGCACATATTGGCAAGCTCAATAGAAAACAGAAAACGTAAAAAGGGTGTTCTGTCTGGGGCAATCCATTGATGCATTCGGATGAAGTGTTGTGGTTGCGCTTTGATCCCGGTTTCTTCCCACAGCTCGCGTGCCGCGGCTTGTATCAGGGTTTCATCGGCTTCCAGGTGTCCGGCGGGTTGATTCCACAACGCTTTGCCGTTGATGGTTTCCTCAACGACTAAAAACTTATCTTCTGCATGCACAATGCAGGCAACGGTGACGTGCGGTTTAAACATACCTGTTCCTTATACAGTTGCATCCCGCCATTGACCATTAGCGAGATTATCCAGCGTGTAATTCCCCATTGCATAACGAATTAACCGCAGCGTAGGAAATCCAACATGTGCTGTCATACGACGAACCTGGCGATTGCGGCCTTCATATAAGGTCACTTTTAACCAACGGGTAGGGATATTTTTCCGTTCCCGAATAGGCGGGTTTCTCGGCCATAGCCATGCGGGTTCTTCTACCACTTCGATACCAGCAGGCAGTGTGGGGCCATCGTTCAGCGTTACGCCAGTGCGCAGAGCGTCCAGCGCTTCGGGGGTTGGCTCACCTTCCACCTGGACATAATAGATTTTCCCCGTACGTTTGCCGGGTTGCGTCAACCGCGCCTGCAGCGCGCCGTCATTGGTCAGCACCAGAAGTCCTTCGCTGTCGCGGTCAAGACGACCAGCAGCATAGACACCCTGAACAGGAATAAAATCTTTTAACGTTTTGCGTCCTGCTTCGTCAGTAAATTGTGGCAAAACATCGTATGGTTTATTGAACAAAACCACCCGTTTTGGCTGGTTTTCTTTACGCTGTTTAGTGACTTGTCGTGAGCTGAATCGCTCAACCCGGTGATTTTTAAAAGAAGTTTTTTGCATGGTATTTTCAGATTATATCAATTGCCGCATTATAGCCTAAGAACGAGTGTCTTTCATGGCGGCGAACAATAGGGTAGTATTGACACGCTCATTACAAATCATTAACAAAAAGTTGCTCTAACGCATCCGTGTAGCAGGACGCAAATGCACATGCAGCGTGATGACAGACGAGCAGAACCAGAAGCGCTCGAAGGAGAGGTGAATGGAAAGCAAAGTAGTTGTTCCGGCGGAAGGTAAGAAGATCACCCTGCAAAACGGCAAACTCAACGTTCCTGAAAATCCGATTATCCCGTTCATTGAAGGCGACGGTATCGGCGTTGATGTAACCCCACCGATGATCAAAGTTG
This sequence comes from Citrobacter sp. HN-141, assembly GCF_033341895.1. Taxonomy (NCBI): domain Bacteria; kingdom Pseudomonadati; phylum Pseudomonadota; class Gammaproteobacteria; order Enterobacterales; family Enterobacteriaceae; genus Citrobacter; species Citrobacter sp. HN-141. Next base: position 85,742 of record NZ_JAWPBF010000013.1, read on the forward strand.
TCGATGCTGCTGTCGAGAAAGCCTATAAAGGCGAGCGTAAAATCTCCTGGATGGAAATCTACACCGGTGAGAAATCCACTCAGGTTTATGGCCAGGACGTCTGGCTGCCTGCTGAAACCCTGGATCTTATTCGTGAATATCGTGTTGCCATCAAAGGCCCACTGACCACCCCAGTTGGCGGCGGTATTCGCTCTCTGAACGTTGCGCTGCGTCAGGAACTTGACCTGTACGTTTGCCTGCGTCCGGTTCGTTATTACCAGGGCACCCCAAGCCCGGTTAAACATCCTGAACTGACCGATATGGTCATCTTCCGTGAAAACTCAGAAGATATCTATGCAGGTATTGAGTGGAAAGCGGACTCCGCTGATGCTGAGAAAGTGATTAAATTCCTGCGCGAAGAGATGGGCGTGAAGAAAATCCGCTTCCCGGAACATTGCGGTATCGGTATCAAGCCGTGTTCCGAAGAAGGGACCAAGCGTCTGGTTCGTGCAGCAATTGAGTACGCCATCGCTAACGATCGTGATTCTGTTACCCTGGTTCATAAAGGTAACATTATGAAATTCACCGAAGGCGCGTTCAAAGACTGGGGTTATCAGTTGGCGCGTGAAGAATTCGGTGGTGAACTGATCGATGGCGGTCCGTGGGTTAAAATCAAGAACCCGAAAACCGGTAAAGAGATCGTGGTTAAGGACGTTATCGCCGATGCGTTCCTGCAACAGATCCTGCTGCGTCCCGCTGAGTACGACGTTATCGCTTGTATGAACCTGAACGGTGACTACATCTCCGATGCGCTGGCTGCACAGGTTGGTGGTATTGGTATCGCACCGGGAGCCAACATTGGTGACGAATGTGCACTGTTCGAAGCCACCCACGGTACGGCACCGAAGTACGCAGGTCAGGATAAAGTGAACCCAGGTTCCATCATCTTGTCTGCAGAAATGATGCTGCGCCACATGGGTTGGGTTGAAGCGGCTGACCTGATTGTTAAAGGTATGGAAGGCGCGATTAACACGAAAACCGTAACCTATGACTTCGAACGTCTGATGAACGGCGCTAAGCTGCTGAAATGTTCAGAGTTTGGTGACGTGATCATCGAAAACATGTAATCCAGATTCTGGGTTGTATGAGAACGGGAGCCGGGTGGTTCCCGTTTCTTTAATGGAACTCGACGGCGATTAAAACCGCTTTAAACCTGCTGTGGCTCGGGGCGAATATAGGGGGCACTGCGCCAGATTTGTGTTTTGTACCCTCATGGTATTTGTGATGAGTGTTGGCGAACACAAATTGATACTTACGTCTGGCCTGTGCTGTAAGTTCAATGGGGCGGTTCTTGCCAGGTTATCTCGACCCGACACGCCATCGTATTTTTTATGGATAATCAGCAAAACCAGACCCTGGTGATTCATTGCCCCGCACTCATTCGATGAGGGGGGCGAAACCCTCGGTTGTAAAAACAATATCCTGCCGTTGCCTGAAAAAATAGACCTTTATATTTGTGCGTGTTTATTTTTACCGCCTAAACAGGTGGCTTATTTTTTGTACGGTGATGACGAAATTTACTGTGTCTCAAATAACAGCAATGGCTTTTTTAAACAATATCAAAAAATAAATTTAGATTAACTCCTTGATTTTAAAGGGGTAAAATGTGGATGGGTTTACAGTATCAATAATCGCTGGGTAGCATGTGTAAATAGCATAATAACTAAATTATAATTCTCTTACATTCGATAGATTGGTGAGGTTAGAATGCGGTTAATTGTCATGTTGTTAAGCTTTGTCGTCACTACCCAGGTCTGGGCTGGTGAACTTTCCAAACCTGTCGGTAAAGTCCTTTTAACCGTGTCCGGTAATATAGAAAATACCAATGAAGACGGGAAAGCCGTTTTTGATATCGCCAGTCTCGAGAAACTGGGCTCGGTAAGTTTCCAGACCACCTCTCCCTGGTATAATGGACGCACTACCTTTACGGGTATCTCGCTGCAAAAGCTCATGGATTATGTCGGGGCAAACGGTTCTGTTGTTAAGGTTACTGCGCTCAATGACTACACCACCGTTATCCCACTCAGTGATTTCAAAAAATATAATGTTATTCTTGCGCTAAAAATCAACGGAGAATATATGCGCATCCGTGATAAAGGCCCGCTATTCATCGTGTATCCCTATGACAGTATTCCTGAACTGAATAATCAGATCTTTTATTCAAGGTCAGCATGGCAGGTCAGCTCAATGAAAATTGAGTAGGGGTTCAGAGGACCATCATGAACAGAATACTGGCTGGCATTATATTCTTCCTTTTTATATCTACCGGATATATATCTTTCCTTGTGCACGAAAGACAACAAGAGCTACAGAAACTGACCCACTACGCCGACTCATGGTCTGCTGTTCAAATGGTATCAGAATATTACCGATTTGAATCGTGGCTTGGTCTCTACATTAGTGATGATACGATGACGCTTGATGCTGTACGCCTGCGTCTCGACATTATGCTCAGCCAGAGCGATTTAATAAAAGAAGGTGATTTAGGACATTATATAGAAAGTAATCCAGCGCATTATGAACTGGCTATACAGCTTGAGAAAATGCTTAATTATCTGGATGTTCATCTTGAGAAAATGAACCGTTCAGAACTCAAGACATATTTGAAAGAAATGCATGCGCTTGATGCACCGCTAGCCCATCTTTCATCCGGTGCATTAGATAAAGATGTTAGCTCGATTAATAATACAAATACGAATATTCAAACCCTGTATTATATATATTCGGCGACTTCAGTGTTGCTTATAATATTGAGTGCGATACTGGGGATTCTGATTTTTTTCCAGAACAGAAATATTTTGAGAGCACATCTCCAGGTTAAGTGCCTTGCTGAGGAACTTCAGGAATCTAAAGAAAAACTGCAGATCCAGAATGCAAAACTGGAGTATGACGTCTATCACGACTCGCTCACCGAAATGAATAATCGCCAGTTGTTCTGGGGGGATTTAAGTAAAACCATCGCGATGGCAGAAAAAAACAATGACTCTGTGACGGTGATGTTGTTTGATTTAGATCGATTCAAAGAGGTAAATGATACGTATGGCCATGACGCCGGCGATATGTTGTTACGTCAGATATCCCATCGTTTGATTTCTATGAGCCAGGGTTCAGATACGCTATATCGCTTAGGCGGCGATGAGTTTGCGTTTCTTTCGAGCGGTCTGACAGAGAGTCGTGCCGTTTCCCGAGCCCAAAAAATATGTGATTTTATCAACCAGCCCTACACTATTTATAACGCAATTATAAATATAACCACTTGTGTTGGTATTGTTATCTCAGAAACTGAACGCCGTTCCGACTATCTTTATAAATTTGCCGACCTGGCGCTTTATGAAGCGAAAAATGAAGGCTCGGGTAAAATAAAAGTCTTCCGGCAGCGGATGTTAGAAAAGCTGCAAGAAAGCAGAACGCTTGAGCATGATATGGCAATGGCCATAGTGAATAAAGAATTCGTGGTTTATTATCAGCCTATTGTCGATTCTTTCAGCCAGGAAATTTACAGCTATGAAGCTCTTATTCGTTGGATACATCCGCTAAAAGGACTTCTGTCGCCGGATAGTTTTATTCCTGTTGCTGAAAAAACAGGCATGATTAACGAGATGGGAAAATCTGTGCTTGAAATTGCTTGCCGGGAAGCTGCTTCCTGGGTGATACCGGTTAAAATTTCAGTCAATGTTTCACCTGTCCAGCTAAGCAGCAAGGCCTTTGCCGGAATTGTGCTGTCCATTCTGAAAGAAACCGGACTTCCGGCAGACCGTCTCGAACTGGAAGTGACGGAATCCTCTCTCTTTACCGAGAGCAATACGCCGATGAATACACTTAACAAGCTCAGAGCCCTGGGGGTAAAAATTTCCATCGATGATTTTGGTACCGGCTACTCTTCTCTTTCGCGACTGAGCCGGCTTGCCTTCGATAAAATCAAAATAGACAAGTCGTTTGTGCATTCGATATCTACCCAGGAAGACGCCCTTAATATCATCAGGCTTATTACGGGTATGGCGAAATCGCTGAATATGAAAGCTGTTGCAGAAGGTGTCGAAACAGAGGAACAGCTGGCGAGTCTTCAGGCTCTGGGCTGCGATTTTGCGCAAGGGTATCTGTTTGGTAAACCGCAGCCGGGTATCAATGGGAAAATCAGAAACGGTTAAATCGCGCCCGTTCCTCGTGCCCTGGTGATACGCTAAATCAGCGTAACGACGACGCACTTGCCAGCGCTAAGACGTTGGCAATTGCCGCTTTCGCTTGCGGGCTGTTTTTCCAGCACGTCGAGCCGACCATAGACGCCGCTTGCTGGGTAATCTCGTCGACAGTAGAGTTGTTGAGATCGGCAAGCGAGTGGAAACCAAGTTGCTCAAGCCGCTCGATGACTTTGGGGCCAACGCCTTTTAATGACAGAAGTGCCTGACGCTCAGTGCCTGAAAAGGGCATTGTCTCTCCTTACGTATGCGCAATACTGACAATCCGCTTACGAAAATACGCTGATAGCGGCCAGGCTATCAGTTATAGCCTGGCCAACAGAGGTAAGCAAAACTAGAACTGGTAGTTTAACGATACCCAGTAGTTACGGCCCGGGTTGACGTATCCGGTCGTGGATTGTGCCGTCTGATAGTAGTCGCCGGCATAAGTACTATTGCGGCCAACCTGATACAGTGTGACATCACTAAAGTCTTTATCCAGCACGTTGTTCACCGCCGTATTCAGCGTCAGTTCTTTGGTCAGCTTATAAGACATCCCCATGTCCAGAACGGTCCAGGCTTTTAAATCTGCGCCTTTATCGTCATACACCGCCTTCTGGACGGCGCTGAGGTTGTCGTAATTCTCCGTATAGCGTGGAGCCTTACCGCGGTAGCGAGCGCTCAGCCAGGCGTTCATATCTTCCGTTGCCTGCCAGTTCAGACGGGCGTTCGCCATGTGTTTCGGGGTATAACTCAGCGGCGCGCCTTTATTCTCGCCATCTTTTTGCTTGCTCTGGGTATAGGTGTAGTTGAGAGATAAACTCAGCGAGTCCGACCACAGCGGGAATGTACTGGCAAACTCGATACCATCGGTTCTTGCTTTACCGCTATTGGTGTAGCTGTTGGTATTATCATCGATAGAATACGAAACGATTTTATTTTTGTATTCAGTATAGAAACCCGTGACGTTGGCGTTCAGCCCAGCGTCATTCTCATAGTAAAGCCCGGTTTCGTAACTGGTACTTTCTTCAGGTTTAAGGTTCGGGTTCCCGACGGTATTGACCGTTCCCTGTGCCGTCACGCCGCTGATGCCGTTATGAAGCTGGCTGAGCGATGGCGCTTTATAGCCCGTTGTGACACCGCCTTTGAGGGTCCACTCGTCGGATACGTCCCAGACCATGTAGGCGCGTGGGCTGAGGTGCCCGCCAAAGACGTCGTTATGTTCATAGCGTGTCCCCACGGTTAAGGCCAGAGAATCGAGGATATGCCATTCATCTTCAGCATAGGCCGACCATGTTTTCTGGTGGAATGTCTCGCCGGTATTGGCCAGCACGACACCGTCTTTCATGCGGGCATCCCAGTATTCCCCCCCGAGAGTCAACAGGTGCGAGTCACCTAACGGCGTCAGCAGCATGGAATCCAGAATAACGTTGGTGTTCTTCAGTTCACGCGCGTCGCCAACCCGGTTCGCGTTCTCTGGTGTCAGTGCCGAGGAGACCAGCTGGCGGCCTTTGTTCTCCGTTTCATTCCAGCCCACAGAGGACTTCCAGGTCCCAAATGTTAATGCGGTATCGTGGCCGAGCGTCACTTTGTTACGTTCATAACGCAGCGTCTTATCATATCCGCCGGTCAGATTGCCAAGCTGTCCATCATCGTTATCGTAGCGTTGTCTGGCAGAATCGAGATCCAGCCACAAGGTATTGCTGTCGCTGGTTTTCCAGTCCAGACGAGTACCGATATTGTAATTCTCGGATTCCGTAGGATACGGCACGCGGGTGGAAGAGGTATCACTCAGCGAAGTGACACTGGAGCCTTGACGCTGCGTGGTGCTGCCGCGAACCTGCATATCCAGTACACCTGCGATCAATGGGCCGCTTGACCAGAAGTTGGCGACTGTGCTGTTACCCCATTTATTACTTTCTTGCAGGTTAACGCCGGTATTAATGGACGTGCTCCATTTATCGGTGCTCTTTTTGGTGATGATATTGACGACGCCGCCAATGGCATCGGAACCGTATAACGTCGACATCGGGCCGCGGATCACTTCAATATGGTCGATTGCCGCCAGTGGAGGCATAAAGCTGGTGTTCATGGCCGAAAAGCCGTTCGGTGTCACGTCGCTGCTACCATTTTGACGGATACCGTCAATCAGGAGCAGGGTATAGCTGGCGGGCATGCCACGGATGCTAATTTCCAGACCGCCGGTTTTACCCGTGCTGCTTTCGACATCCACACCTTCCACAGAACGCAGCGCTTCACCTAAATCGTTATATTTATTGGTTTGTAACTCTTGCTGTGAAATAACGGAAACGCTGGCAGCCGCGTTGGTGATCTTTTTTTCGTAACCCGAAGCGGTTACTACCATCACGTCTTCAGCGAAGACAAAGGGGCTGGTAAACCCTATACAGGACAGAACGACAGAGGCAACAGGTTTTAAACGCATAGTCAAACTTCCTTTGTTAAAAATTCAAAGGCAGTAAGATAATTGATGGAAATGATAATACAAATAATTATCATTATATATTTACATAACTTGTCACTTACTGTGTCTTTCTTTAATAAATATACATAAATTGTCATGAATTTGAGGTAGGTAAAAACCGAAACTGGTGAATAGTTTTCCCTGCAACTATTGCTTCTTATTTAATATAAAGCCGAATAAATACGGTGATTTTGCTTAGCCGCTTCAGCGAAGTGAAAGGTGAAAGCGCAGGGTATTAGAAAGTCGTATGATGTTTTTTAAAAATCGTCATACTTTTCTGCGCTGTATCATTTTTTTCGGTATGACTGTCCGCCATAATCCCTTCCCCAGGAGACCGTCTAACGTAAATTGTTCGTTAAACGAGATAAAAATAACGTAAATCTGGATAAGAGAATGATTAAAGGCAAGCTGGCACTGCTGACGTGCGTACTGACTCTCGCATTAACCTCGCCACTCCTCGCTGCGCAAAATGCAGACGAAGGCCAGACGTTAAAACTGGCCATTGGACCCGAGCCGACGGAGGGATTTGACCCAATGTTGGGCTGGAGCCATGGCAGCTATCTGCTGTTGCATGCGCCTGTGTTAAAGCAAAATGCGGATATGAGCTGGGGAAACCTGCTGACGGAAAAAGTGGTGACCAGTGCCGACGGCAAAACCTGGACGCTGACGCTTAAGCCCGATCTCAAATTCTCTGATGGTTCACCGTTAACGGCTGAAGATGTGGTCTTCACCTATAACAAAGCCGCAAAAAGTGGTGGAAAAATTGACATGGGGAATTTCACCCATGCCCGCGTGATAGACAACCGCACGGCAGAAATTACGCTTAGCCATCCGCAGAGCACTTTTGTGAACGTGCTCGGTTCGTTAGGTATTGTTCCGGCAAAACAGTATGACGAAAAAACATTTGCCAAAAATCCGATTGGCGCAGGTCCTTACCGCCTGGTGAGCTTTCAACCGGGGCAGCAACTGATCGTGGAAGCAAACCCGTGGTATGCCGGAAAGAAGAATGATTTCAACCGGTTAGTATTTGTATTCCTCGATGAGGATAACGCATACGCTGCAGCGCGTAGTGGTCAACTGGGACTGGTACGTATTGCGCCGTCGATGGCGGTAGCACCGGCACAACAGAATTTAAAACTGTGGGTTCGCGACAGTGTAGAAAACCGCGGTATTGTTTTCCCAATGGTTCCGGCTGGGAAGAAAGATGCTAATGGTTATCCGGTTGGGAACGATATTACAGCTGATATTGCTATCAGGCGTGCGATCAATTACGCCATTGACCGTAAGCAACTTGCCGGGCAGGTTATGGAAGGTCATGCAATCCCCGCGTATAGCGCGGTTCAGGGATTGCCATGGCAGGGGACTTCGGTGGCATTCAAAGATGGTGACGCTGAAAAAGCCCGCACGATTCTGGATCAGGCAGGCTGGAAAGTGGGCAAAGACGGTGTACGGGTGAAAGACGGTAAAGAGGCGCGTCTGACGTTGTGGTATGCCAGCGGCGACAGTACCCGTCGTGATTTAGCCGAGGCCGTGCGCGCCATGCTGGAGCCGGTAGGCATTGCAGTGTCGCTACAGTCGGGTAGCTGGGAAACCGTTGAACGCCATATGCATGCGAATCCTACGCTGTTCGGCTGGGGGAGTCTGGACCCGATGGAGCTTTTCCATCACTACAGCGGGCAGGCGGCAGGTGTGGAGTATTACAACCCGGGCTACTACAGCAATCCGGTGGTCGAGCAACATCTCAAGCAGGCCATTGATGCACCAGACTGGCAAAAAGCGTTGCCTTTCTGGCAACAGGTTGAGTGGGATGGTAAACAAGGCGCAGGCGTACAAGGAGATGCCGCATGGGCATGGCTGCTGAATATTCAGCACACCTATCTGGCGAATCCGTGCATTGATCTGGGCAAAGGTGCACCGGAAATTCACGGTAGCTGGTCATTGCTCAACAATCTTGATGAATGGACCTGGACCTGCCGTTGATGAAGTCTGTTTTAGGCCATGTATTCCGGCTGATAGTGTTGTTAGTGCTGGTCGCGGCTGGCACTTTCATCTTGCTCAGCTTTTCGCCGGTCGATCCAATTCGGGCCTATATTGGCAACGATTTGCTGCATGTTCCGCCGGAGCAATATGCACGTATTGCTGCGCGTTGGGGCCTGGATCAACCACTGTGGGAGCGTTTTTTCCACTGGTTCTTACGCGTACTACAGGGCGATCTTGGTTACTCAATGTTGTTTAATGCCCCGGTTGCCAGCGTGATTAAGGAGCGGTTTGCGACCTCGTTTGCGCTGCTGAGCGGTGCGTGGTTGGTTTCCGGTTTATTGGGCACGACAATGGGGTTTGTTGCCGGTCGCTACCTGAACCGTTGGCCGGATAAAGCCATCTGCCGACTTAGCTATCTGCTTTCTTCCTTACCGACCTTTTGGATAGGCATGCTGCTGTTGGCGGTATTTGCCGTGCGCTGGCCGCTGTTCCCGGTCTGTTGTGCGTGGGAACCGGGAAATAGCAGCGATATGGCAACGCTGACAGAACGTCTGCGCCATCTGGTTCTCCCTGTTTGCGCACTCAGCCTGCTGGGGCTGGGGCAAATTACGCTGCACACGCGGGAAAGTATCGCCAGCGTGATGAAAAGCGAATTTGTCCGCTTTGCGCGTTCGCAGGGTGACAAGGGGTGGTCGCTGTTGCGTCACCAGGTTCTGCGACACGCCATTACGCCAGCGCTATGTCTACAGTTTGCCTCGTTGGGCGAACTGTTGGGCGGTGCGTTGCTGGCTGAAAAGGTTTTTGCCTATCCGGGGCTGGGGCAGGCTACCATCGATGCCGGATTACGTGGCGACCTGCCGTTACTGATGGGGATTGTCTTGTTCAGTACCGTACTGGTGTTTATGGGTAACTCTCTCTCTGCTTGGTTTGTCCATGTTCTGAATCGTGCGCTGGAGCGACCCGATGCTCTATAATCCGACGCCGACGCTTGTTCGTCTTCTGCTGTCCGTGAGCGGCCTGTTATTTATTGCAGTATATGGCGCGGCCACGCTGGATAATCCGTTGAACGTGAATCTTCTTGCCCGTCATCTCCCGCCTGATGCGCTGTACTGGTTCGGTACCGACAATCTGGGGCGCGACCTGTGGGTTCGTTGCTTTCAGGGGGCGCTAACCAGCCTGCAAATCGGTATTGGCGCGGCCCTGTGCAGCGGATTCATTGCGTTACTGATGGCGGCGATTTCTCGTTTGCATCCACGCCTGGATGTCGTTATGCGTCTGATCACTGATGCGATGCTGTCCATGCCGCACCTGCTGCTGCTGATTTTGATCTGTTTTACGTTAGGCGGCGGGAAAAGCGGGGTGATTATGGCCGTTGCGCTCACACACTGGCCGCGGCTGGCATTGATTTTACGTGCTGAAGCAGAACGCGTGGCCCACAGTGATTATCTGACACTCACCTGGCGACTGGGACATGGCCACTTTTACTGCTGGCGGCATCACTATTTACCCGCACTATTGCCCCAGTGGCTGACAGGAACGTTGCTGATGTTCCCTCATGCGGTATTGCACAGTGCCGCGTTAAGTTTTCTTGGCTTCGGGCTGGCACCCCACGAACCTTCGCTGGGACTGTTGCTGGCAGATGCGCTGCGGTTTATCAGTCATGGCGACTGGTGGCTGGTGCTGTTTCCAGGGCTGATGCTATTTCTCCTTGTGATGCTATTTGATCAACTTGCCCGGGCGGTACAGCGTTTATGGTTGAGAGGTGATACATGTTGAGTTTGCGGCAGATTTCGCTGGAAGTGGCGCGTTATCGCTGGTACGGCGCAAAAAAATGGTCCTCGTTGCTGCAGGATGTCACCTTTGATGTTGCGCCGGGCCAGATGGTGGCGTTAGTGGGGGGCAGCGGTGAAGGTAAGAGCCTGCTGCTGCAATGCCTACTCGATCTGTTGCCGGAAAATTTGCGCTTTCATGGTAACATCACCCTTGATGGAAAAATGCTGGATAACAATGACATCAGGGCATGCCGTGGCAATACGTTTAGTTATGTTCCGCAGGGTGTGCAGGCGCTGAATCCGCTGCTGTCTATTGAAAAGCATTTACGAAGAGCCAGCCAGCTTTCCGGTCAGGCGTGGAATGTAGGGCAAATTGAACGCTTGCTTGAACGTCATCATCTGGAAACCACCGTGTTAGAGGCTTTCCCGCGTCAGCTTTCGGGAGGGATGGCCAAACGCATTCTGGCGTGTCATGCCGCGCTCAGCCAGGCGCGTTATATTCTTGCCGATGAGATTACCGCCTGGCTTGATGCGCCTCTGGCAAATCAACTGCTGGAACAGCTACGCGGCCTGTGCGAGCAGGGCGCGGGCGTTTTATGGGTGACACATGATCTCACTCTGGCTGCACGTCACGCAGATCGCATTGTCGCGCTACATCACGGAACGGTGTCGGATAATGTCAGCCGGGAACAGCTTTTGCGCGGTGAAATTAGTGAACATCTGCAACGGCAATGGCAAGCGCTGCCCGAAAGAAATCAACTTTTTGGAGAGCGGTATGCTGTGCTGTCGTAATGTGTTCATTCGCCAGGGAGGTAAAATACTGTGGCAAAATCTCTCGTTCTCGCTTTCCCCAGGGGAACGTATTGGGATTTGCGCACCCAGTGGAACCGGAAAAACAACGCTGGGACGTGTGCTTGCGGGGTGGCAAAAGCCGACATCCGGCGAGGTTCTGGTTGATGACCAACCGTTGCCGCGCCATCAATATTGCCCGGTACAGCTCGTGCCGCAGCATCCGGAATTAACCTTTAACCCCAGACGGAGTACCGGTGATGCGGTTCATGATGCCTGGTGGCCAGATGCAGAAACGCTTGCCCGACTGCATATTAAGCCGGAATGGCTAACGCGTCGTCCCGGACAACTTTCGGGCGGTGAGCTGGCGCGAATTGCCATACTGCGGGCGCTCGACCCGCGAACGCGTTTTCTGATTGCCGATGAAATAACTGCGCAGCTCGATCCCTCTATCCAACGGGATATCTGGGCGCTGCTGCTTGAAGAGTGTCAGCGCCGTCCGTTAGGTATGCTGATTATCAGCCATCAACAGGCATTGCTTGATCAGATTTGCCCGCGAACGCTACTCTGTCCGGATAACTCCTCAGATTAAACCACTCACTGGTCAATAACATGAAGATAAAATCGATGGTTATGGTCGCGACCCTGTTGTGGGCCGCGGTGCCGATAGCAAATGCCTCTGTTCAGGTAGGTTTTTCACCGGAAGGTTCGGCGCGGGGCTTAGTTCTCGATACCATTCATCATGCGCGGCACACCATCGACGTGATGGCGTATTCCTTTCAGTCTGCGGATATTGTTCAGGCGCTGGTAGATGCAGAAAAAAGAGGCGTTGTTGTCCGGGCAGTGATCGATAAAAAACGTAATCAGGGGAAAGTCAGTCAGCAAGCGATCGCGTTTGCGACGGCCAACGGTATCGCTATCGAGTTGGATGATCACTATCACATACAGCACGACAAGACCATGATTGTTGATGGCGACACGCTGGAGACCGGTTCGTTTAATTTTGCCAAATCCGCCGAATTTGCGAATTCTGAAAACGTGTTGGTAATCCGTGGAGAGCCTGACGTTGTGGCGCAGTACCAGGCCCATTTTGACAGCCGTTGGAAAATTGCCCGCCAGCATGGTTGAGTGACGCAAAACAATATTGATTAAACCGTAATGTTATATTATAACATTTCACTCGCAAATGATTTGAGGGTGAAATTTTGGCTATGCATGTGGAAAAATTGGCAGTCGCTCTGGGGATGCTTTTTGTTAGTAGTCAGGTACTGGCGCATGGTCACCATTCCCATGGTGCACCAATGACCGAAATAGAACAAAAGGCGGCTGAAGGCGTTTTTGATGACAAAAATGTGCAGAACCGTACGCTAGCCGACTGGGATGGCATGTGGCAGTCTGTCTATCCGTATCTGGTGAGTGGCGAACTGGAGCCGGTATTCAAAAAGAAAGCGGAGAAAGACAAGAGCAAAACGGCAGAGCAGATTAAAGCCTATTACCGTAAGGGTTACGCGACCGATGTTGACACTATTGGTATTGAAAACGGCGTAATGGAGTTTCATACCGGTAAAAAGGTGGCAGCGTGTAAGTATGACTATGCCGGATATAAAATTTTGAACTATACGTCAGGTAAGAAAGGTGTGCGTTACCTGTTCGAGTGTAAAGACGCTGGCAGCGACGCGCCGAAATACGTGCAATTCAGCGATCACATTATTGCGCCACGTAAGTCGAGCCACTTCCATATCTTTATGGGGAATACCTCGCAGGCTGCCCTGCTTGAAGAGATGGATAACTGGCCAACCTATTACCCGTATCAGCTTAAGGGCGAAGAGGTGGTGGATGAAATGTTGCACCACTAATCCCGACTGAAACTGTTCAATGAAACCCGCCGATGTTGGCGGGTTTCTGTGTATTACACTGACAGGAACATTATTTCCCGGATGTCAGCGTGTTGTAGCTGGTCATCAGGTTGCGATAGTCAGGAATATGGTTGGAGAACAACGTTCCCAGCCCTTCAATATCGTTGCGCCAGTCACGGTGTAACTCACAGGCCAGACCGAACCACGTCATTAATTGTACGCCGGCAGATGACATACGATTCCACGCGGAATCACGGGTCAGCGGATTAAACGTACCGGATGCATCGGTGACCACAAACACGTCGAAACCGGCTTCAATGGCAGAAAGCGCAGGGGATGCGACGCAGACTTCGGTTACCACCCCGGCGATAATTAGCTGCTTTTTGCCTGTTGCTTTGATCGCGTTAACAAAATCTTCGTTATCCCAGGCATTAATCTGGCCAGGACGTGCGATGTAAGGGGCATCCGGGAACAGTTCTTTCAGCTCAGGAACCAATGGACCGTTAGGACCGGTTTCAAAGCTGGTGGTCAGAATCGTCGGGAGTTTGAAATACTTCGCCAGATCGCCTAATGCCAGAACGTTGTTTTTAAACTTGTCTGGATCGATATCACGGACCAGTGAAAGCAAACCCGTTTGGTGATCGACCAGTAGTACGGCAGCCTGATCTTTATCAAGACGTTTATAAGCAATAGTCATTTTTCTTTCTCCATGTGATGAGAGGGTGCCTTGCGGGCTGAATCTACTGATAAACATTAGTGGCTAAACGGGGCATTGGGTAGGCGCAAAAGTGGGTTTCATCGTTGCAAATCTGGAACGAATAATGCTGTTGCAACCGGACTGAAACAGAATGCTATATTCTAAAGCTTCTCTTTCCATCCCCTGGCGCATTCGTTAGCATATTGTCTCGCAGCAAGTGCATGTGTTTTTTCAGGAAGAGGTTAACGTGTTCGCAGAGTATGGAGTTCTGAATTACTGGACGTATCTGGTGGGGGCTATTTTTATCGTGCTGGTTCCGGGGCCAAATACGATATTTGTGCTGAAGAACAGCGTCGGTCGTGGAGTGAAGGGTGGTTATCTGGCAGCAAGCGGTGTGTTTATCGGTGATGCCGTATTGATGTTTCTGGCCTATGCCGGCGTAGCTGCGCTTATCAAAACGACGCCCGTATTGTTCAATATCGTTCGTTATCTCGGCGCGTTTTATCTGCTGTATCTCGGTGCGAAGATCCTGTATGCCACACTGAAATCGAAGGCCAGCGATGCGGCGCCAGACGAAGTTCCGTTTGGCGCGATTTTCAAACGTGCATTAATTCTGAGTCTGACGAATCCTAAAGCCATTCTGTTTTATGTTTCGTTTTTCGTACAGTTTATTGATGTCAACGCGACTCACTCAGGGTTGTCGTTCTTTATTTTGGCGATGACGCTTGAAATAGTGAGCTTTTTCTATCTGAGCTTCCTTATTTTCTCCGGTGCGTTTGTGACACAGTATATTCGTACGAAGAAAAAACTGGCTAAAGTTGGGAATTCCCTCATTGGCTTGATCTTTGTCGGTTTTGCCGCGCGTCTGGCGACGCTTCAGTCGTAACGCTATTGGCCCGCTGTTGACGGCGGGCTTTCAGTATTAAGCTGTTTCCTTCATCGAAAGATGGGATGGTTATAACCAATAAATGGTATTTTAAATATATATTTTGAGGCGTACCCTGTTCATAGCAGCGATTCAGTAAGACTCGCTGGTTGTCGACTGGAAAAGGGAAGAAAAATGCTTCAAATTCCACAAAATCATATTCATACACGCTCAACGCCGTTCTGGAACAAAGAAACTGCACCTGCCGGAATTTTCGAACGCCACCTTGATAAGGGTACCCGTGCCGGGGTTTATCCTCGACTTTCTGTGATGCAGGGGGCGGTCAAATATCTCGGATTTGCAGATGAACACAGCCCGGAACCTGAAGAGGTGATGATTATTGAAGCCGGTCAGTTCGGCGTTTTTCCACCGGAGAAATGGCATAACATCGAAGTGATGACCGACGACACCTATTTTAATATCGACTTTTTCGTGGCGCCCGAAGTGTTGATGGAGAGCGCAAATCAACGAAAAGTTGTGCGTACCGGCAAGGAGTAAATCATGGGTAAAGCAACCTACACCGTTACAGTCACCAATAATAGCAATGGCGTGTCTGTCGATTATGAAACTGAAGCGCCGATGACGCTGTTGATTCCGGATGTGGCCGCTG
The DNA here is from genome assembly GCF_033341895.1 of Citrobacter sp. HN-141. NCBI lineage: Bacteria > Pseudomonadati > Pseudomonadota > Gammaproteobacteria > Enterobacterales > Enterobacteriaceae > Citrobacter > Citrobacter sp. HN-141. The sequence continues at coordinate 101,067 of NZ_JAWPBF010000013.1, forward strand.
AAGTGGTTAAAGACCTGGTCAATACGGTTCGTTCATACGATACCGAGAATGAGCACGAAGTCTGCGGCTGGTAGGGTTTTCATCTCTGCTATTGCTTGATTGCATTCATTTTAAAATTAAAACCGCATCGCGCCGTCAACGCGCGATGCGGTTTTTTTATTCATGAAGCATAGTTTTTGCGTTCATTTTCTGTAAAAAAGTTTTCTTAAGAAAACCTTAAGAAGATCGCATAGATTGCTAATGGCGTAAAATTCGCTGGGGTTATGATCGGCTGTCTTTCATTTAACAGAACATCGTGCTTATGAAACTTGATACCCGATTAACATTCCCAACACTCCTGCTGGGGCTGGTCACTGCGGTGATCCCGTTTACTGCCAACTTGAATCTCCCCTTGTTAAACGGCGGCGTCGTCAGATGGATTGAAAATGGTCAGGCGCTTTGGTTGTTTTTTGGTGCCGTGTTTACTTTCTGCTACATCCGGCCTTTTTCGCGTCCTGATGGCGAGAAGCAATTTTGGCTGTGGGCCGCGCTGTGGTGGTTAGTTTTGCTGGGACGAAGCACCAGTTGGGGGCGCGATTATTTTCCCGATCAGCCCAGGTTGTTATTCAGGGCTATCTCTGTTGTATTAATTGCCATGATTATCTTGCCGGTAGTGATTTCAGCGAACCTGCGCCGGGAGATCGTCAATCGCTTGCGCAATGAGCCGATACCGCTCTGGTTGTTGGCGATCACCAGCTGTGCATTTTTGATCTCCGACACGGTCGAGCACCATCGTCTGCTGGCTCCCGTCTTTCTTCACAACGCACAATATGGCGATCTGATTGAAGAACTGTACGAATTGCCGTTTATGGTTGGGCTATTTCTGATGAGTTTTAACTTTATGGCGCGGGATAAGCAGGCAGAAGATATGGCTATTGGGTTTAACGATCCGCAGTTGGCGAAGTAACGCAATGGCATTTGCCTGAGCCTGGAGGTACGACTCAGGCAAATGTGCAGGTTACTTACGCGATAGCCTCACACAGACGTGATTTCATCTCGCTGTAAGATTTCGCGGCATAGTTCTCCGCCCAACCTTGATCGGTGATGTGCTCAACATTGACGGCGCAATATTTGGTTTCCGGGGTTTTCGAGATGGGGTCCAGATTATCCTGGGTCAACTCATTACAGGCGCCAATCCACCATTGATAGGTCATGTACACGGTTCCGGGATTGATGCGTTCAGAGACATCAGCCCGACTGATAACCTTGCCACGACGCGAGCTCACCCAAACCAGATCGCGATGACGGATACCGAGGTTTTCCGCATCACGCGTACTGATCTGAACATAGCCCGGCTCATCGGCCAGGGCCTGCAATGCTGCACAGTTGCCGGTCATCGAGCGGCACGAATAGTGGCCGACTTCGCGCACGGTGCATAACACCATTGGGTACTTTTCATCAGGTACTTCTGCAGGAGCATGCCACTGTGCGGCAAACAATTTACCTTTGCCATTGGCGGTATCAAACTGGCTGTGTGCATACAGATAGGGCGTGCCTGGGTGATCAAGCTCCGGACATGGCCACTGAATGTGGCCCATATCACCCATTTTTTCGTAAGTCACGCCGTAGAAGAGCGGGCATAGCTCGCGCATCTCATCCCAGATTTGCTGGTTATTTTGATACTGCATCGGATAGCCCATTGCGGTGGCCAGCAGACTGATGATTTCCCAGTCGCGTTTGACATCCCCTGTAGGTTCAATCGCCTGTTCAAACCGCTGGAATCCGCGGTCGGCGCAGGTAAAGACGCCGCCGTGTTCGCCCCACGATGTTGCGGGCAGGAGAACGTCGGCCATTTCTGCCGTCTTGGTCATGAAGATGTCTTGTACCACGATAAAATCGAGCGCGTTAAAGCCTTCACGGACCAGGCCCAGATCGGCCTCGGTTTGCAGCGGATCTTCACCCATGATGTAGTAGGCTTTGACTTTACCTTCGATGGCCAGATGGGGGACTTCGGTGATCCGGGTGCCGACCTTATCATCCATCAGATTGACGTCAATACCCCAGGCGTTGGCAAACTTCTCTCTCACGGCGAAATCGGTAACGTCCTGATAGCCCGGGAACTGGTTCGGCAGTACGCCCATATCACACGCGCCCTGCACGTTATTTTGACCGCGCACCGGGCCAACGCCGACATTAGGACGCCCCAGGTTTCCGGTCAGCAATGCCAGGCTCGACAGACCACGAACCACGTCAACCGCCTGGCCAAACTGGGTCACGCCCATTCCCCACATCACGGTTGCCGAGGGGGCGGAAGCGAAAGTACGCATCGCCTGACGAACCTGCTGTGCAGGCACACCCGTTAAATGTTCAACGGCTTCGGGCGCGTAATCCTTGACGGTTTCCCAGTAAGTTTCGAGGCCTTCGGCATGTTTTTGCACATACTCGCGATCATAAAGCTGCTCTTCGATAAGCACATGGCCAAACGCGTTGACCAGCGCCATGTTACACCCGTTTTTCAACTGCAGATGCTGGTCTGCAATTCGGGCCGTTTCAATGCGGCGGGGATCGCAGACAATGATTTTTGCCCCGTTCTGGCGAGCTTTGATCACCCGGCGTGCCACAATCGGGTGGGAATCGGCGCAATTATAGCCAAAGATGAGCAGGCATTTTGAGTTTTCAATGTCGCTAATTGAGTTACTCATCGCACCATTGCCCAGCGTTTCCTGCAGCCCGGCGACGGATGGACCGTGGCAGACGCGGGCGCAGCAATCGACATTGTTGGTGTTGAGTACGCCACGTGCGAATTTTTGCATCACGTAGTTGGTCTCATTCCCGGTTCCACGAGATGAACCCGTCGTCATGATGGCGCGAGGGCCATAGGCATTTTTGATCTCGGATAAGCGTTTTGCGGTGTAGCGGATGGCTTCATCCCAACTGACGGGAGTGAATTTCCCACCTTTTTCATAGCGGATCATTGGTCGGGTCAGACGGGGAGTCAAAAGGCGAGTGTCGTTCAGAAAGTCCCAGCCATAGTAGCCTTTCAGACATAGCTGGTTTTGGTTCGTTACACCCTCAGCGGCTTCAGCGCGGATGATTTTGTTATTTTCAACAACAAGCTTGAGCTTGCACCCGGCCCCACAGTATGGGCAAACACTGGTGATTTTTTTCATCAATAACAGACCTGTTAAATGCTGAAATAGCGCGAATTGTAGACGGAGTCTCGCGAGAGTGCTCGCGGACTACGATTTGTCGTAGCGACGGGCTGTTAAAGCATAAACTGTGCCAGAATTGAAAATTCAGCAATGGCGGGGAGCGAAAGCAAAAATAGCAGAATAATGACTGACGATTTGACACTAATGACGATAAACGTCAGTAAATATCACCGTTTTTGCGAGGTTTAACCTCATGAAACATCAGATAAAGATGAAAAATCAAAGTGACACTGATCACAAATTTTAATTTTTCGGCGCTATGCTATGCTTTTATACAACGAGTAAATCGTTCACGTAAAAACATAAGCGAGGAAAATAATGGGTATTATTTCATGGGTGATTTTTGGTCTTATCGCGGGGATTTTGGCAAAATGGATCATGCCGGGGAAAGATGGCGGCGGTTTCTTTATGACCATTATCTTAGGGGTAGTTGGTGCCGTCGTGGGCGGGTGGATCAGTACATTCTTTGGGTTTGGTAAAGTTGATGGTTTCAACTTCGGCAGCTTTGTCGTGGCAATTATCGGCGCGATTGTGGTGTTGTTTATCTACAGAAAAATCAAAAGCTAAGTAACGAATCAGCCAATAAAGGCCACATTTATGTGGCCTTTATTTTGGGTTACCACCAGCCCAGCTCCGTTCCCAGCACGACAATAATGGCCACGCCAATCATAATAAGCGTTGTTTTTTTCATCGTTATGCTCCTGGTGAGGCGTAGCCGCCAATAAAGAACCAGGACAGGAAAACGACAGCGGAAATGAAAATAATAACGGGGAAAATAATACCGAGTCGCATACGCTTATCTGCCAGAATAATTTTAAGACGATTAAGCATAACAGGGCTTAATGTACGACAAAAGCGGTTTTATCCTGACGTTTCTTATCCTGATACATCGCACTGTCTGCAAGATGAAGCGCACAGTTGACGTCTGTCTCCAGCGGGTCTATTTCCACAACGCCCAGACTGGCTCCCGGATAATACAAACAGATTCCACCCAGGTCATAGTCACCGCAAATTAGCTGCTGTAAGTGGTTTTTCACGCTTTGCAAACGAATACACGGCGACATTTCGTTTTCCACTGACAGGTTGGCGACTAAAAATTCATCACCGCCCAGGCGGCCAAGAATATCATTCTCACTGCATCCACGGCGTAAACGCTGGCCAATTTGGATCAAAAACTGGTCACCGACTTCGTGCCCAAAACGATCGTTGATCAGTTTGAAGTCATCTAAATCAATATAGGCGACAATAATTTTGTGTCTGAGGTGGCGAGCCAGCGAGAAGAGGGTTTCGATATTTTCAAATATTGCCCGACGGTTAGGTAGCCCGGTCAGAACGTCAGTGTAGGAGTGGGCTATCAGCGCAGCATTCGCTTCACGTAATTGAGCAACCAGCGATTCTTTCTGAATAGACTGCGCAATCAGGCCCGCGAACAAATGCAATACCTGCTCACCTCGTTCGCTTAGCGGCTGTTGCTGACGACTGGTGGCGCAGAGGGTGCCATAGAACGTGCCATCGGGCAGGTGGACTGGAGTACTCAGAAAGGTTGTGATCTCCAGTGCGCGTGCGGCGCTACATTCTGGCCAACGCGCGGGAACGTTATCGCTATACAGACAGTTTGCGTCTATTGCGCGCTTGCAGAGAGTCTCATCCCACGGCACCGACAGCCCTTCGGGGATCTGCATTTGCTTACTATTACGCGCATACAGAATATGCTGCAGACGCGCATCTAAATCGACCTTAGTAAGGTAGGTCGACTCCATCTCAGTCACGACCTCCAGCATCTCCAGAAGTTGCCGAACCAGACTCTCAACAGACTGCTCCGTGGCTAATGATTGTGAGACTCGGGCGAGGATCATGTCTGACATGAGAGGCAAATACTCCAGAATGCTGATAAGTCCTGTATTGCCGGCATAATAGAACATCGGAGGGAAAGATGAAACACGCTATCCGGGTCAAAATGTAGACATGAGATTGAAACACGTCAGTAAAACATGGAGATAGATGGGGAGTCGGGGTACTCTTCCAGAGTAACGTTTTTAACAGGAGTGAATATGAAACTGGCCTCTATCGTTGTGCCCGGCATTTTGGCGCTGGCGGGGTGTTCCACATCACCTGAAGCACCCGTACCACCGAAAATTGGCATGGCGAACCCGGCATCCGTATATTGTGAGCAAAAGGGCGGCGTGCTGATTGCGGTGCAGACACCGCAAGGCGTAAGGTCGGATTGCAAGCTACCCGGTGGTGAAGTTATTGATGAATGGGCGCTTTGGCGCAGAGATCATCCGGCAACGGGCAAATAGCCAGCTGTCACAATTGGCGTAGCCACTCAGCCAGAACCTGCGCATGGTTTTGCTGCGTATCCTTCGCCGCATACAGCAGCGTTAACGGCTGTTGGCGGGCAATGTCCGCGAGTCGCTTGCCTTCCTGCTGTTGCTGGGCAAGTTCTGCGCGGTATTGCTCGGAAAAATGGGCAAAATCGATGACATCAGCGTGGAATGCCTTACGTAAATCAGACGAGGGCGTCAGCGCTTTATCCCACTCATTGAAAACAAGATCGTTTTTTTTCACTCCGCGTGGCCACAGTCTGTCGACCAGAACACGATAGCCATCACTTTTTTCTGCCGGGTCATACACGCGTTTACACTGAATATTCATCTCTTAATCCGCTCCGTTAAGCCACTGAACTCGTCTTCATTACGGTTAAATAAGATCGTAAAACGTGACCATTATAGCATTTTGGTCACATAGACTCTCAATTTAAGGGATTGTGATAACAACAAAAAATCGGTAGGCTGAGGCTCCTTATGTTGTCCCTCATTGTCTGGACATAAGGAAAGTTAATGGAAATTTCCCCTGTTAAAGATACGCTTCGCATTGCGCTGGTGGGTGATTACAGCCCCGATATTGTGGCGCACCAGGCTATTCCCCTTGCCATCGATGATGCTGCCGCCGTTCTGGAATTAGTGGCTGATTATGACTGGCTCACCACATCTGATATTAGTAGTGGCGAAGATTTAGTCGGCTATGACGCCATCTGGGTGGTGCCCGGCAGTCCTTACCAGCACCCGGAAGGCGCGCTGACGGCAATACGTTATGCACGCGAAAACAGTATCCCATTTTTGGGCACTTGCGGCGGCTTTCAGCATGCCATTCTTGAGTATGCCCGCAATGTGCTGGGCTGGCGTGATGCCGCGCATGCGGAAACAGAGACCACGGGTCGTATGGTGATTGCACCGCTGACCTGCTCGTTGGTCGAAAAGACGGATGATATTGAACTGCGTGCGAATACGCTGATCGCCAGAGCCTACGGACGGGATGTCATTACAGAGGGGTATCACTGTAACTATGGCGTGTCGGAAGGTTTTGCCGCTGAGCTTGAAAGCGGCGATCTGCGAGTGACGGGCTGGGATGACGCGGGTGACGTTCGCGCTATTGAACTGGTGACTCATCCGTTTTATGTCGGGACGCTTTTTCAGCACGAACGAGGGGCGCTGGCAGGAAAGCCTGTACCGCTCGTCCAGGCACTGCTGCGCGCGGCCAGAGGATAACAACTGGGCAGGTTGGTTTTCCGCCTGCCCGGTGTATTACGCGCTGGCGATCTCTTTCTCGCGTCCTGCACAGACGCCAAACACGGCCATGATGAGAGCGAGCAGCGCGACGCCAACCAGCGGGAGCTGCCAGCTATTGTTAAGATCGTGAATTTTCCCCATCATCGGCGGCCCACACGCGGCCAGTAAATACCCGACAGATTGCGCCATGCCTGATAGCGCGGCGGCCTGGTGCGCAGAGCTTGCACGTAGCCCGATGAAAGTGAGGCCGAGGATCATCGTGGCACCGGAGCCAAAGCCAAACAGCACGGTCCACAGGGCCGCCTGCTCGGGCATGACAGCAAACCCGGCAGCGCCAATAGCACACATTAACGAGACCAGTGCGGCGATAGTGCGCTGATCTTTAAACCGATACAGGACGAGGGGGATCAGTAGCCCGGGGGCTGCGGTCGCCAGTTGCAGCAAACCGTGCAGCGACCCCGCCTGTGCCTCGCTGTAGCCGTGACTGATCATAATGGCGGGTAGCCAGCCGATAATGACGTAATAAATAAGCGAGTTGATGCCCAAAAACAGCGTGACCTGCCAGGCGAGACTGGAGCGCCAGATTGCGCGGGAGTGCAACGCTCGCGAATTGCTGAGGCTGGCATTGGCCGTCTGGCGCCACTGAGGTAACCAGATCAATAACGCCAGCAGCGGAAAGACCATTAACATCATCAGCGCGCCGCGCCAGCCAAAGCCATGTAACGCCAGCGGCACGACCATTGCCGACCCCAGCGCTGCCGCAGCACCCATCGTTAACGAATACGCCCCGGTGAGCTTTGCCACATGCTGTGAAAAATCACGCTTAATGAGGCCCGGCAAAAGGACATTTCCCAGTGCGATGCCACAGCCAATGACTGCTGTTCCGCCAAACAGGGCTCCGGATGAAGGAAGGGAACGTATAGCAATACCCATACAGATCAGCAACATGGCGGCTAACAGGCTGCGCTCAATGCCCCAACGGCGAGCGACGGTTGCCGCCAGAGGCGACACCAGCGCAAAAGCAAGCAGTGGTAGCGTGGTCAGGAGGCCCGTCTGGGCGGTGGTCAGACCGTAGTCAGTGCGAATCGCGTCCAGTAAAGGGGCTGCGCCGGTAAACGTAACGCGTAGCGTGGTTGCGATCATCAGGATACCCGCAATTAACAGCGCACCGTTTTTACCGCGGGAAGAAGGGGAGTTAGTCATTTTTTTCTCATATCGTCAGGCGAGGCGTTACCTTAGCGTTTTTACTCTGTGGATGAATCAAGCTAAAATGACAGTTTATCGCTAAAATCGGACATTCTTATGTTTGGACTGAGGCTGGACGGGTATCAACCCGATCTTTATCACGATGCCGCCGTGGCTTTTTGTATTCAGGCTCAGGAAGACGAACTTTTCAGCCCACTGCATCAACACCGCAAAGGCCAGTTAATCCTGGCGATGCATGGCGCAATTACCTGCGAAGTGGAGAACGCCATGTGGATGGTGCCGCCGCAATATGCGGTGTGGATACCTGGTGAGATTCCGCACAGCAACCATGTTACCGTTGGCGCGCAATTGTGCTTTTTATTCATTGAACCTCATGCAGTGGTGATGCCGGATCGCTGTTGTACGCTGAAAATAGCGCCATTATGCCGGGAGCTTATTCTTGCGCTGGCGAGCAAAACGGATGCCCAGCTCTGTGAACCTGCCACTCAGCGGTTAACGCAGGTGTTGTTTGACGAACTTCCGCAGCAGCCGCAGGAGCAAATGCAGTTACCGGTATCCGATCATCCGAAAATTCGCAAGATGGTGGCGACAATGGCGCGGGAGCCTGCACAATGGCAAACGCTGGGGCAGTGGGCCGACGTGTTTGCCATGAGTGAGCGTAACCTTGCCCGTCTGGTCGTCAAAGAAACGGGGCTCAGTTTTCGCCGCTGGCGCCATCAGCTGCAACTGATCCTGGCGCTGCAGGCACTGATCGACGGGCACAATGTACAGCAGGTTGCTCAAATGCTCGGCTATGATTCTACGACCGCGTTTATCACCATGTTCAAGAAAGGCCTAGGTCAAACGCCAGGCCGCTATCTGGCAGGGTTGACTACTGCTTCCCAACAATCAGCGACACCAGACCGGCCGCAATAAGCGGACCCACCGGCACGCCGCGAAAAAGGGCAACGCCCAATACAGTGCCCACCAGTAAACCGGCGACGAGTTGAGGTTGGCTACCCATCAGCGTGACGCCGCGTCCGCCAAGCCAGGAGACCACAACGCCGACGGCGATAGCGACCAGCGACTTCCAGTTTACAAAGGAGTGAATAAGCGTGGAGGGGGGCAGCGTGCCGCTGGCGATGGGCGCCATGACGCCGATCGTCAGAATAATAATCCCAACGGTAAGCCCCTGCTTTTCAATCCATGGGAAGAATGTATTCAGCGGAGTAACACGGACGATTATCAGCACCAGAATTGAAACGGCGACAGTGGTGTTGTGGCTGACAAAGCCCAGAGCTGCCAGTCCAAGCAGGATCAGCAGTGTGACATCAAACATCGTAGTTTCCTTGCCAAAAGAAAAAATAAGCCTGCTTACTGTACGCGTAAATGCGTGACGGAACAGGCTTTTTTATTGATTATTATTATTTTTGGGCGAACGCATAATATCGCGTTTTGATACTGATGTTACGGGCTTGCTATTGTGCGCGATGGAATGGAATTAATTCAGGTTGCGCAATGCGCAAATAATCCTGGGTGTCCATTATCACGGATTTTTCCAGCAGTCCGGCATTGAACGCAATTTCATTAAAGCGCTCAAACAACAGCGGATCGGCAACCAGCTTGAGTTTCGGATGGAAACTAAACGGCGGGATAGCGCCAAACACGCAGCCGGTCAGTTCATCCACTTCCGCCGGGCTGGCAAGTGATGCGCGTAAACCGCCGATATGTCCGGCAAGCTGGTTCAGGTCAGCCTGTTGGTCAGCCGGGAGAATTGCCAACACATGCTGATTAACGCCGTTGCCTTTAACTTTACAGACAAGGGCTTTTGCCCCCTGACCGAGCGCTGTACCGCGAATTTCCGAGACAGCTTCACACTTGCCAACGGCTTCATGGCTGACCACACGATACGTTGCGCCTTGTTCTGACAACAGTGAAATTAAACGCTGGTGCGTCACGTCGCCTTTATTTACTTCTGTCATTTCTTACTCCTGGTACTACGATGAACATCCTGACGAATACACTATCACTCACGGTGGTGTTTTTTCTGTTTGTTCCTATAGAGCTGCACATCTGATGCCTTATAGGCGTCATCAATGGTGTCGTTTGGCTGCATGTTATAAATCCCCGCGGAAAAACTGACAGAGGTATCCGGAGCTATAGTGTGTAATTTTTCGCGAATACGATCCAGTAGTTGGGCGGTGAATTCAGGGGCATAATCGACAAGGATAATACAAAACTCATCTCCGCCGAGACGGATGGCATAGTCGCTTTTGCGAATAGAGGCCTGAATAGCGTTGGCCAGAATGGTGATAATGCGGTCGCCTTCCTGGTGCCCGAGCGTGTCATTAATTGTCTTTAACTTGTCGCAATCAATAGCAATAAAAGTTACGCAGGTTCCGGCGTTGACCAACTGCTGCAAACGCTGCTCAAGCGTGGGCGTTAATATTTTGCGGTTATAAAGCCCGGTCATCGCGTCACTGATATTTTCGCGTGTGACGTTGTGATACAAACGAAAATGCATCCTGACCATGTTCAGTAACAGTGCCGTTGCCAGTAAATAGAAGGCAAATAACTTCCAGGAAGACACAATAAAGTACATAAAATCAAGCGATAATGTGATGCGCATTCCGCCAGGAAGGTCATTAATATAATGAACATACTGAAACAAATCGCTCTCACTTTGGTGAATGATAATCTCTTTACCTGAGTTGATATCAGATAAGGTCACATTGAGATAATGCCAGACGAGGGGGCGGTCGTTGGTATAAAATATGTTCTTTAAATTGTCTTTGTTAACATCCACCATGACGACGCCTTTTAGCTTGCCGGTATAGTAGACCGGGGTCAAAAAGCACATCACTTTCTCCTGGGTGAGATCGTCCTGATAAATACTGGAAATGACGGTTCGACCAGTAAAAACATCATCAATATCGTTCTGGTTTATTCCCAGCGTACCTTTCTGCAAAAAGGACCAGTGATTCATGGTAAATTGATATGAATTTACCAGGTTATAGAAATAGATGTAGTCGTTTTTCAGGTCAATGTAATAGCGAAACTTGTATTCCATGGTGCCTAATCCCTGACCGTAATCTACCCGTTCACGATTTGCGTTTACGGCCTGATCGAAGGCGGGGAGCAGGAAGATATCGTCAAGTTGTTCAATACAACTCGGAGAGTGGGTCTGTAACGTACCGCGTAACGGAAGATAATCATGGGTAGTGAGATTGAATCCATGGATGCCGTTAACGGTTTCGAAAGCGGTGCACAGCGCTTTTCGTTGTTCGATTGTGATGGGCTTTTTCGGCGATGAAAACTGGCGCATCATATGGGCAGCAATACTCTGATTGGTATATTTATCATAGAGAAAGGATGAATCTGCTTTCTCTATGATGTAGCGCATATACGCGCTCATTGCCCGATCGCTGGCAACAAGTTCATAAACCAAAAAAGAAGATGTCAAAACAATAACGCTTACGGAGATAAAGTGCCGGAGCGCTTTATGATGCAATTTCATAATGATTTACAACCCTGTAAGTCAGATGCATCAGTCTATCACACGGCATACATTCACTCTAACAGTACGGAAAATCCCGCAGAATTGCGCATTATTTGTAATAAAAATCATTCGTGCTCTTCACCTTTAACCTCTATTGTTGTATTTATAATGCAACTTATAAAAAAGGAGACCGGCGAATGAGCGCGACTGAAAAAGCGGGCCATACATTTTTAGCCAGCCTGGGAAAAACCCGCCTGCGTCCAGGCGGAGTTGAAGCGACAGAATGGTTGTTCCGGCAGTCCCAACTGACGCCTGGCAGCCAGGTCCTTGAAGTTGCCTGTAATATGGCGACGACGGCCATCGAACTGGTACAGCGCTTTGGATGTACGGTCTATGCCATTGATATGGATAAAAATGCGCTGAACAAGGCCAGAAGTAATGTGGCGCACAACGGACTGGAAAATCACATTCATGTCATGGCGGCAAACGCCAATACGCTGCCTTTTGCGGATAACAGCTTCGACGTTGTGATTAATGAAGCCATGCTGACGATGTATGCAGACAAAGCTAAAGCGAAACTGATTGCGGAATATCATCGGGTGCTGAAACCCGGTGGACGTTTGTTGACCCACGACATTATGTTCACAGCGCAAAAACTGGAAGAAGGCGAACAATATCAGTTGGTTCAGGTGGTGAAATCAAACGTCAGTCCGCTGACCAAACAAGGATGGAGTGACCTGTTGATGAGTGCGGGGTTTGAACAGGTCATGCAACAGAATGGCAAAATGTCGTTGATGTCACCGCGCGGATTAATTCGCGATGAAGGAGTAAAGGGCGCGATTAAAATTGCGTTTAACGGTATGCGAACGTATGAAAATCGTCGCCGATTCTTGAAAATGTTTCGTTTTTTCCACTCGCAACGTCACCAACTAAACTACATTGCCTGCTGTTCCATCAAAGGAAAATAAAAAGGATAAACGGATGAATATTGATAAAATGAAAAGTCAGCATGTTGATATTCTGGAGAAAATATCATTCTTGCGTAAACTAAGCCTCGCTGGCGTTTCAGCCAATGCTCAGGAAATCGCTACTGCCATTGTGAGCATGAGTGCGATCATTAAAACGCATTTATCTGCTGAAGATCAGTTTCTTTATCCGCATATTGAACAAGATGGTAATAACGCACTTCGGCAAGTCAGCACAAAATTCAAACGCGAAATGGCGGATATTGTTAACGAATATGAGGTTTTCTCCCGCCGCTGGAATATTGCCAGTAAGTTGATGGGGAATGATGACGCGTTCAGACGCGATGCCAACATCGTTTTGCGTAAAGTATATGAGCGTATGCAACGGGAAAATAAAGACTTCTACCCGCTGGTGGAAAGAATGTAGCGTCATTCTATGTATGAACGGAACGCACTGAACCCGGCAAGAAAAAATCAGCCAGAGATGAAAAACTGGCTGATTTTTTACGTTACTAAGCGCTAACTATTGCTGGTAGCACTTTGCTTATGGAACAGCTCGCGGAATACCGGATAAATATCATCCTGGTCGCGGATATGCTGCATCGCAAAGTTATCAAAGGTAGATTGCAGATGCTCATACTCGCGCCACAGGGTCTGGTGTGCGCGCCGGGTGATTTCAATATAGCTATAATATCGCACCACCGGCAGCAGCTTTTTCGCCAGGATTTCATGACACAATGGTGAATCATCTGCCCAGTTATCGCCATCCGATGCCTGAGCGGCATAGATATTCCACTGGGCAGGGTTGTAGCGATCTTTTACCACTTCATCCATTAACTTCAGGGCGCTGGAAACTATGGTTCCCCCCGTTTCCTGAGAGTAGAAGAACTCGTGTTCATCGACCTCTTTTGCCTGAGTATGATGGCGAATATAGACCACCTCCACGTTCTTGTAAGTGCGGCTTAAGAACAGATACAGCAGGATATAAAAACGTTTTGCCATATCTTTAGTCGACTGATCCATTGAGCCAGAGACATCCATCAGGCAGAACATCACCGCCTGGCTGGAAGGATCGGGTCGTTTCTCATAATTCTTGTAGCGCAAATCAAAAGTATCAATAAACGGTACGCGTTCGATTTTTGCCCGTAATTCAGCAATTTCTTTGCGTAATCGTTCTTCTTCCAGCAACTGCGCAGGTTCACTTTTGGCGATGGTTTCCAGATCGGCCTCAAGCGCATGCAGTTCACGACGTTTACCCGCCGTCATTGCTGTGCGACGCGCCAGTGAGTTCTGCAAGGAGCGCACCACGCTGATATTGGCGGGCACGCCGTTGGAGGTAAATCCTGCACGGTGCGTTTTAAACTCCGTTAACTGACGCTGCTGATTCTGCTTCAGGTTTGGGAGCGCTAAATCTTCGAACAGCAGATCAAGATATTCATCTTTAGATATCTGAAAGACGAACTCATCCTGCCCCTCTCCATCCTGACTGGCCTGGCCTTGTCCGCTTCCTGAGCCGCCGCCGCCCCCCTGCGGACGTTCGATACGGTCATTCTGTACAAAATGATCGTTACCCGGATGCACGCGATGACGCAGGCCACCGCGCCCCTGATGAAACATCGGTTCGCTAATATCATCGGTCGGAATAGAGACAGATTCGCCGCTATCTACATCGGTCACCGAACGCTTGTTAATGGCCTCGGAGATCGACTGTTTAATTTGCGATTTATAACGGCGCAAGAAGCGTTGGCGGTTTACCGTGCTCTTGTTCTTGCCGTTAAGACGCCGGTCAATAAACCAGGTCATATGCCCCCCGTACTGCCAACTGTTCGCCATGTCTGTAAGTGCCGGATGGCGCTGGCGCTATCCGGCCTACGGAATATTGTTTTGCAGGCCCGGTAAGCGCAGGCGCCACCGGGGCACTTATGTTAAGACGATTTACGTACGCGCAAATACCATTCGCACAGTAAACGCACCTGTTTACGCGTGTAGCCTTTTTCCATCATACGGTCGACAAAATCGTCGTGTTTTTTCTGCTCGTCAGTCGAGGTTTTCGCGTTAAACGAAATGACCGGCAGCAGCTCCTCGGTATTCGAGAACATTTTCTTCTCAATAACCGTGCGCAGTTTTTCGTAACTGGTCCAGTTTGGATTACGACCGCTGTTGTTTGCTCTGGCACGCAGAACAAAGTTGACGATCTCGTTACGGAAATCTTTCGGGTTGCTGATACCCGCCGGTTTTTCAATTTTCTCCAGTTCGGCGTTCAGTGACTCGCGATCGAACAGCTGGCCGGTATCCGGGTCGCGATACTCCTGATCCTGAATCCAAAAATCCGCATAGGTTACATAACGGTCAAAAATGTTCTGTCCGTATTCGGAATAGGATTCGAGATAAGCCGTCTGGATCTCTTTGCCAATAAACTCGGCGTATTTCGGGATCAAATAGCCTTTCAGGAACTCGAGATAACGTTCTGCCTGCTCCTGCGGGAATTGCTCGCGCTCTATTTGCTGCTCAAGCACATAGAACAGATGCACGGGGTTTGCCGCGACTTCGGCATGGTCAAAGTTAAATACGCGGGAGAGGATCTTAAACGCGAAACGCGTGGACAGACCGTTCATCCCCTCATCAACTCCGGCGTAATCCCGGTACTCCTGATACGATTTTGCTTTAGGATCGGTATCCTTCAGGCTTTCACCGTCATAAACGCGCATCTTCGAATATATGCTCGAGTTTTCAGGTTCTTTCAGACGCGAAAGAATCGTGAAGCGAGAGAGCGTTTCCAGCGTGCCCGGTGCGCAAGGCGCATGAGTCAACTCACTGTGGTTAAGCAGTTTTTCGTAGATCTTGATCTCTTCAGAGATACGTAAGCAATACGGGACCTTCACGATGTATACACGGTCGAGGAAGGCTTCGTTATTTTTGTTGTTACGGAACGTCACCCATTCAGATTCATTCGAGTGGGCGAGAATAATCCCGTTAAACGGCAGGGCAGAGATACCTTCTGTCCCGTTGTAGTTTCCTTCCTGGGTTGCAGTCAGCAGAGGATGCAGCACTTTAATCGGTGCTTTAAACATCTCTACGAATTCCATAATCCCCTGGTTGGAGCGGCACAACGCACCTGAGTAGCCGTAGGCATCAGGATCGTTCTGTGCATGGTGTTCGAGTTTACGAATATCCACTTTCCCGACCAGAGCGGAAATGTCCTGGTTGTTTTCATCACCAGGCTCGGTTTTAGCGATGGCGATTTGCTCCAGAATAGACGGCCAGACTTTGACGACACGGAATTTAGTGATGTCCCCGCCGAAATCATGCAAACGCTTCGCAGCCCACGGCGACATGATCGTACCGAGATAGCGACGCGGGACCCCATACTCTTTCTCCAGGATCTGTGCATCTTCCTGCGGATTAAACAGGCATAACGGATGATCGTTAACCGGGCTACGTTCACCATTGGCGCTGAGGACATAAATGGGCACCCTTTGCATCAGCGACTTCAGTCGCTCTGCAAGCGATGATTTCCCCCCTCCCACCGGCCCCAGCAGATACAGGATCTGCTTCTTCTCTTCCAGCCCCTGAGCCGCATGCTTCAGATAAGAGACAATCTGTTCAATCGCGTCTTCCATGCCGTAAAACTCTTCAAAAGCGGGATAACGTGCAATCACCCGATTCGAAAAGAGTCGAGAAAGTCGAGGTTCGTGGGCAGTGTCAACCATGACAGGCTCACCAATAGCCATTAATAGCCGCTCTGCCGCGTTGGCATAAGCACTGCGATCTTGCCGACAAGTGGTAAGAAACTCCTGCAGCGTGAACTCTTCGTCCTTGGCAGCTTCATAACGCTGGCGATAGTGATCGAATATATTCATGGTATGCCGTCCTTTCGTTTTTTAGCACATGTTAAGAGCCGTTCATATGAATAGTAGAGGCCCCTGAAGAGGTAAACTGAACGACGTCGCTGCTGAAGAAATAAGCAACTCTCATGCCATTTCGATGGTCAGGAGATCAACGTATTCGGTGATACACCTTCTAAATTTAAGCGTAGATGGCATTTGCAAAACTTGCCTGCGCGCGCAAATGAATTTCAATGGCATATCAATAACTCATCAGCAAAAAAAGCACATGTTATGTAAAGAAATGGGGCTGAATTCATGTGCTGTTCACCGTACTGCAAGCAAAATGTCATCACTCGTTGAGAAATTAGGGGGTTACATTGGGCAGGTAATACGTAAAATAGTTGGGCTGAAGCGTATTGGCGGTTACACTTTCGTCGCTAAACATTTGAATAAGGAATTATGGATTGTGACCAAACTCAAACTTCTGGCACTTGGCGTGCTTATTGCCACGTCCGCGAGCGTCGCGCAAGCAGAAAGCAACCTGACGCTGGGCGCAGGCGTTGGTGTGGTTGAACACCCTTACAAAAACTACGATAGTGACGTTTACCCGGTCCCTGTTGTGACCTATGAAAGCGACAACTTCTGGTTCCGTGGTCTGGGCGGCGGATACTACCTGTGGAATGACAATACAGATAAATTATCTGTGATGGCGTACTGGTCGCCACTGTACTTCAAGCCGGGCGACAGCGACGATAGCCGTCTGCGCAATCTCGATAAGCGTAAGAGCACCATGATGGCCGGGCTTTCTTACGTGCATAACACGCAATATGGTTTCCTGCGTACCAGCCTCGCGGGAGACGCACTGGATAACAGTAATGGTATCGTATGGGATCTGGCATGGCTGTACCGTTATACCAACGGGGGCCTGACGCTGACACCGGGGATTGGTGTTGAGTGGAACAGTGAAAATCAGAACCAGTACTACTATGGTGTATCGCGCCACGAATCGTCTCGCAGTGGTTTACGCAGCTACGATCCTGAAAGCAGCTGGAATCCGTACCTTGAACTCAGCGCCAACTATAATTTCTTAGGTGACTGGAGCGTGTACGGTACTGCGCGTTACACCCGTTTGTCTGATGAAGTGACAGACAGCCCGATGGTAGACAAATCCTGGACGGGTCTGATCTCAACGGGTATCACCTATAAGTTCTGATGCATTTCCAATGCTGAACATGAGCCCGCGTTATGCGGGCTTTTTTATGCCTGACGGGAATGAATGTTGATCTAAAGCATGAGAATTCACGATTTCTGCTGATTCTGCCTTATGCGCTGCTGCAACGAATAATTAACGTGTTTTACCTGGTGTAGTTACCAAAAAGGAACGTATTATTTAATTAGTCTGATATCGATTTTCTTCCAGAGTAAGAAATACAGGTGTCCCAGAATCCATCATCGTTAGCGACTAACAAAATCTACTGCGGCAATATACTGAAAATGCACTGTTTTGTTATGACGCCTGGACCTCAATTAACCATGCATGGCGTGTTGCAAATATCTGATAACTATTTTTATCGTCTAATTCAACCATGAAAGTCATCTTTCATGTGAAAAGTAAAAAACAAAGCGTTTAATTTTTATTTTACATCCTTTAGGTGATTATCTGAAAAAATTAAAATTGACATTAAATATTCTATTGCAGATATTACTCAAACTTAAAAAGTAGCGAGAGTAATTCTTCCTTGCAGAAATATAATCTGCGATGAAGGTTTTTGAGAATAAACCTGGTATAGATAATGAAAAAGTTAATCATGATAGCTGTGATGGGCGGGGTTCTGGCGGGTTGTTCTACCGAGGCCTCTCGCATGAATGACTGTGAGAACAAGGGCGTCAGTCGGGACGCATGCTACGTTGCTGAGCAGAATCGTCAGTCTACAATTAATGCTGCAGCGGAAAAACAGGCTATGGAAAATGCACAGAGCCTGTACAGCACAAATGATGGTAACTCCAGTCATCATCATAATCACAATAAATATTAAGGTTTTCCTCATGAGAAAATTAATTATTATCTCTGCGCTGGTGGCATCAACTGTTGCACCTGCTCATGCTATTAGCGAGGCTTACCGCCGCCAGTTACAACATGATCATAAAACCATGGTTAGCGAAGCGAATGCTCCGGTTAACGCCAGTACGGTAAAACCCATACATGTAAAGAAACTGGGAGTTGATTTTAAACGTGGCGCCGATGGCATTGCCTACATTAATGGTAGCCGGCAGCAAATGATGAAAATAATGCAGATGCGCAAACCTACAGTGCAGGCTTGATTTCGGTTATTGTATATAAGAATGGAAAAATAAACGCCATGCAAGAAGGTAAATATTTAGGCCGTTTAAAATAATCTCTGCACAACTAACACGTTATCTGTCTAAGCCCGGGAATAAATACTGTTCCCGGGTTTTTTATTGCATCTGATTAACGACGAACCCTCCAAACGAGGATGGTGCAATTTGTGCACCATCACAGGACACATCCCCCGTGTTTTGCTTTACTGTGGTGCATGTACTCAGGGGGGAACTATGACAGTAAAACAGGTGATGTTTACCGAGCAGGTTTCGCTTCCTGCGATAGGGCAGGGAACATGGAACATGGGGGAGGATCCCTGCCGTCGTCGTGATGAAGTCTCGGCGTTGCAGGCTGGCCTGGATCTGGGGCTGCGTCTGATTGATACGGCTGAAATGTATGCTGATGGTGCAGCAGAAGAAATTGTTGGCGAAGCTTTAGCGGGACGGCGCGATGGTGCATTTTTGGTTTCAAAAGTTTATCCATGGAATGCCGGTGGCCAGAAAGCGATTGCTGCCTGTGAAGGCAGTCTGCGTCGGCTGAAAACCGACTATCTGGATCTCTATTTGCTGCACTGGACGGGGGACTTTACTTATGAAGAAACCGTCAGCGCCATGGAAAAACTCATCGCTCAGGGGAAAATTCGTCGATGGGGTGTTTCAAATCTTGATTATGACGAGATGCAGGCGCTATGGCAGGTTGCCGGTGGACGGCAATGCGCCACTAACCAGGTGCTATATCATTTAGCGTCGCGCGGCATTGAATATGACTTGCTGCCATGGTGTCTGCAACAGCAGATGCCGGTTATGGCCTATAGCCCGTTGGCACAGGCAGGACGGTTGCGCCGTGGTCTGCTCACTCATTCGGTGATTAGCGACATTGCACGTGCACATGATGCCAGTACCGCCCAGATCTTGCTGGCATGGGTTATTCGGCAACCGGGCGTGATCGCGATTCCAAAAGCGGCGAGTGTGGCGCACGTCGAACAGAACGCGGCCGCGTTAGAGATAACGCTCTCTACTGATGAGTTAAGATTATTAGATCAGGCCTGGCCTGCTCCAGCAGGCAAAACCGCGTTGGATATGGCCTGATAGCGATATTTACTTCTCTTATCCGGCCTATGCAATGCGTCAGCAGGCCGGATAAGTCGCCATCAGGCAACAGGCAAAATCTTATCGTTTCGCAACACGAATAGTCTGCGCCAGACGAGAAGGTTTCTCTTCCGTGGTTTTCTGCGGTGCGGTTGCGTAGGCTGTTTCTACGCAAACAAACGTTTTGTAGCCATCGTCCGGCATGTCACCCATGCTGGCAGACAGCGCCGGACCCGGGTTCCAACCCACAACGTTCAGATGGTGGTGGTGCACGACATCGATATTACGCTTGAGTGAACCATCATGGATGACGCTGCATGCTTCCGGGTTCAGATAAATGCGGTCAGTACGATCCGGGAAGGTCTGGATTCCATCGGCCAGCACATCTTCTTTCGCATCGTTCACTTTATCGATCAGGCGGTCGCCAAGACCACTGACTTTCACTGCGGCAATATCGCCCACGTTGAAGTAGGTATGCAGTGCGGAGGTGGTTTCAAACTCGCCGTGGGCTTCCAGCTCGATTTCGCAGGTTGCGCCGACTTTAAAGCGGGCAAGCAGGGTAAAGTCGTGCGGCCATAGCTGACGCGTTTCAGCATTGCTTTGCAGCTCAAACGTCAGAACCACGCCGTTGTCATCTTCGTTGTGCGCCTTCAGCGTCCAGGGCAGGTTACGTGCAAAGCCGTGAGAAGGCAGACCTTGCTGAGCCGCCGGGCCAAACCACGGCCAACAAATCGGTACGCCACCCCGCAGCGCCACACCAGTTTTAAACGGCGTGTTATTGCTTAACCAGAGAACGTCATCTTCGCCGTTTGGTTTCCAGGACAGAAGGTGCGCACCCTGCAGTGCAAAAGAGGCTTTAACCTGAGGGTGATCGACAACAATAACCTCCAGCTCATCAAGCTGGCGGCGGGAGAGGACAGGGGTAATTTGTTCGATTACCGGAAGTGCAAAAATTTTATTAATCATTACGCAATCCTTTTTAACCCTAAATATTTCGAGTTGCAGGACGGCGGCACGTGAACGACAAATTCGTCAGGAACGAATTTGAACAACCAAAGGTTGCCTTCGGTCAGGGACATGGATGTCCCTGATTCACCCCGATGAGCTTACTGTAGTAAGTGATTCGGGTGAGAGAGCGTAGCCAACACACCTGCAATTTGATGTATGACGGGTATCTTCGGGCAAAAAAAAGAGCGACCGTAGTCGCTCTTACAGATTACTGTCTCATCTCAACTTATTTGGAGATGTGAGCAATCAGATCCAGAACTTTGTTGGAGTAGCCAGTTTCGTTGTCGTACCAGGAAACCAGTTTCACGAAGTTGTCGTTCAGTGCGATACCTGCTTTAGCATCGAACACGGAAGTGCAAACTTCACCGTTGAAATCGGTAGATACAACGTCGTCTTCGGTGTAACCCAGAACGCCTTTCATCGGGCCTTCGGAAGCAGCTTTGATTGCTTTCTTAATTTCTTCGTAAGAAGCAGCTTTTTCCAGACGAACGGTCAGGTCAACAACGGATACGTTCGGGGTCGGAACGCGGAACGCCATACCAGTCAGTTTGCCATTCAGTTCTGGCAGTACTTTACCTACCGCTTTAGCAGCACCGGTAGAGGACGGGATGATGTTCTGGGATGCGCCGCGGCCGCCGCGCCAGTCTTTGTGAGACGGGCCATCAACGGTTTTCTGAGTAGCGGTGGTCGCGTGAACAGTCGTCATCAGACCTTCGATGATGCCGAAGTTGTCGTTGATAACTTTAGCCAGCGGAGCCAGGCAGTTAGTGGTGCAGGAAGCGTTAGAAACGATGTCCTGGCCTTCGTATTTGTCAAAGTTAGCGCCTTTAACAAACATCGGGGTGTTGTCTTTGGAAGGACCAGTCAGAACAACTTTTTTCGCGCCAGCAGTGATGTGCTTACGAGCGGTTTCATCTGTCAGGAACAGGCCAGTAGCTTCAGCTACAACGTCAACACCAACTTCGTCCCATTTCAGGTTAGCCGGATCACGTTCAGCGGTAACACGGATTTTTTTACCGTTTACGATCAGATGACCGTCTTTCACTTCAACGGTACCGTTGAAACGGCCGTGAGTGGAGTCATATTTCAGCATGTAAGCCATGTAGTCAGCGTCTAACAGGTCGTTGATTGCAACGATCTCGATGTCAGAACGTTCTTGAGCAGCACGGAAAACAATGCGACCGATACGGCCAAAACCGTTGATACCTACTTTGATAGTCATATATTCCACCAGCTATTTGTTAGTGAATAAAAGGTTGCCTGTAAAATTACAAAAACCTTACGCAGCGTCAAGCGGAATCGTGTCAATCATTGCGACAAATCAAACTGCTGCTTAAGCTTTGCGCAACTGACTCGCCTCACTCTTCCTTTGGGCTTGAAACCACATGGGGGCGGCGGCCCGAATTTTAAAGGGCAATCAAGATAAAAACGTGATGTCTATCACGATTTCTGGGCTGCCATTTCGCACGGATCAAGTTTAGAACAAAAGTTCGCACTACGGTGTTAATGTTTTGTTAGAATCTGTCTCGCAATGTGAGTTTAGATAAAGCGAGATGTGAGCAAATGGCTAAGCAACCTTCCCCAGAAGAACTGAAAAAAAATTTGTCCGAAATGCAGTTTTACGTGACACAAAATCATGGGACAGAACCGCCATTTACCGGGCGTTTGCTGCACAATAAGCGTGATGGCATCTACCATTGTCTGATCTGCGATAATCCCTTGTTTCGTTCAGAGACAAAATACGATTCTGGCTGCGGCTGGCCTAGCTTTTACGAGCCTGTGAGCGAAGAGGCAATCCGTTACATAAAAGACACGTCTCATGGCATGCAGCGCATTGAAATCCGCTGTGGAAACTGTGATGCGCATCTGGGGCATGTCTTTCCAGATGGGCCTCAGCCCACAGGTGAGCGTTACTGCGTTAATTCAGCGTCATTGAACTTCACAGACGGCGAAAACGGTGAGCAAACGAAAGGCTGAAGAAACGATTCAGCTAATTATTCTACGGAGAGTGGATTTAACATGAATCTTGATGAGATGATCAACAGCATGACGCCGGAAGTTTATCAGCGCTTATCGACTGCCGTTGAACTGGGAAAATGGCCGGATGGCGTCGCGCTGACTGCAGAACAAAAAGAGAACAGTTTGCAACTGGTGATGTTATGGCAGGCACGTAACAACACGAATGCGCAACACATGACTATCGATACCAACGGTGAGATGGTGATGAAGAGTAAGCAGCAACTAAAAGTGGAATTTGGCATTACGCCTGAGCCGATTGCGACGTTTAAATCCTGATGGTAGATGCCCGGTGAGCGTTTATGCCGGGCATATGCAGTAGACTACTTTTTGTTCATCATCGCTTTAAGGTCGGCAAACGGATTATATTTCGCTTCACCGACGGCCTTCTGCGCGTCTTCTCCGGCAACCACTGTTGAACCATACTGGTCCGCTTCCGTATATTTGGAGTGCTCATGATCGTGGCAGTACAGGCACAACATTTCCCAGTTGCTACCATCTTCCGGGTTGTTAGAGTGGTCGTGATCGATATGGTGTACGGTCAATTCGCGCAGATTTGAGTACACGAACTCGCGGGAACAACGTCCACAGACCCAGGGAAAGAGCTTAAGTGCCTTTTCCCGATAACCGACTTCCAGACGGGCGTAATTTTTAGGGATGAAAGCCATACCAGCTCATGCCTCCAGTAGAAGATGAAATGCTGCGCCAGAGAATGGCGCAGCGGATTGCGATAATCATAACCTATTGTGGCAAGCGTTGGGATCAGTGTTTGATACCCAACGAATCGGCCAACTGCTTCGCTAACTGGTTTTTATCATCCGCACCATACTCCCAGAACATAGCGCCTCCCAGTCCCTTGCTTTTGATGTAGTCCGCTTTGATGGCAACAGAGCGCGGATTCTCGTAAGAGAGGGCGAAAAGTGCTTTTCCGTCGGCAGACTGCACCGACAACCACGGCACTTTTGCTTCATCGTCCCAGTGTTGGGTAAAGCGCTTTTGTGGATCGTTGATGAGCTTCGCCACAATGTCGTTGTACTTCACATAGGTATCTTTGCTCAGATCAACGCCCAGTGATTTGAACAACGCTATTTGCTGTGGCTCAAAATAGGGCTGAGTGGCTGGATTTTTCTGTGCGTCAGGTTTGCTCCAGTCAATGCCTGGCTCAACGGCGCGTTTAGGCACGCGACCATAAAACCCAATACCCAGGTTCATCTGAGCGGGCTTTAGCCCTGCTGCGAGGTAGTTGTTGACGACAAAATCGGCACTGTACTTATCCGCTTCGGCGACCGTTGGCCACGTTGTCGAATCGTACAGGTTTGAGTTGAAGTACTGAGTACCGTAAGCCATATCGTAGGTCATCAGATTGATGTAGTCGAGCAATGGCGCAATGGCTTTGACGTCTACCCAGCTTTTCGGGCTTTCTGCGTTTGCACCGACCGCGATGGTCACCAGTTTTTTATGCCCCACTGCGGCACGTAACTCCTTCAGCAGCGTAGTAAAGTTCGCACGATCGGCCGGTTTACTTTCAACTAACCCCCACGCACCGTTTACCGGATACTCCCAGTCGAGGTCGATACCATCCAGGCCATATTTCGCAATGACGTCCTGCACCGACTGAATAAATACCGCCCGGGATTCTTTTGTGGCCGCAGCGCCTGAGAATCCACGCGCCCCCCAACCACCAACGGAGAGCAGAACCTTAAGATTTGGGTTCTGTTTACGCAATTCCGGGATCTTTTGCAGATCAGACTGCACTTTTTCTGAAAGCCAAATTTGATGCAGCTTACTGGCATCTTTTAGCGCGTCATTGGTTTCGTCCTTCTCGTTGTTATAGATCAGGCCAAATGAGTAGTTCAGGTGGGTTATCTGGCGAACATCCAGTTTGTCGATATCGCCGCCAGGACCGGCAGTGACGTCGCCGCCGCCGTTGAAGTAGCCGACAGACATCAGTGAGTTAGCGGAAACAACGCTGGCACAGAGCAGGGGTAATGCTGCCAACAAAGGCAAAAGTTTCATCGGAGTTCCTCTTTGACAATTAAAAAAGCAAACACGCCACGGAAATGGCGTGGCGAAAAAAACAGCTCTCGCAGACTAGCAGTTTCAAAAGAGGAAAAATGCGAAGGGGTTCACGCCGTGCTGGCGAAGCGGTGTACCAATTCTTGTAGGTGGCATCGAGTAGAGTTGTTGATTGCCGGATGGCGGCGCAAGCGCCTTATCCGGCCTACAGAATTTAGGTCTGATAAGACCGTGTTTTACGTCGCCATCAGGCAAAACGTTAGCGCTGCGTTTCTTCCCAGTCGGCCAGCGTGTACAGCGTTGCTCCGGCCGCAGCCATTTCCATAAAGGCGTGCGCGCTGTCTTCTGGCTGAATATTAACCCCACGGCAACCATCAGTAATAACGCTGACGGTATAGCCAAGATCGAGCGCATCCAGTACGGTGAATTTAACGCAATAGTCGGTTGCCAGACCCATGATGATCAGTTCAACCATGCGGTTTTCCAGCAGCCATGCATTAAGCGCAGTTGCCTGACGACGGCCGTTATCAAAAAAGGCGCTGTAACTGTCGACCAGTGGATTTTCACCCTTGGTGAAGGTTTGAGAAATCGCACGCTGGTTCAACAGCGGATGCAGGGCAGCACCTTCGCTATTTTGCACACAGTGATCGGGCCAGAACGTCTGCGGCAGTCCATCGAGTTGTCCCTGGCTGTAGGGCTCGACCTGATGCTGGCTGGCAAAACTACCGTGATTAGCCGGGTGCCAGTCCAGACTGGCAACGACCGTGTCGCCGCGTATGGCACACCATTCAATCAGGCGGTTGGCGATATCGATTGTGCTGTCACCTTGTGGGACCGCAAGGGCGCCACCGGCGCAAAAGTCATTCTGTAAATCGACCAACAATAAGGCTCGGGCCATCGTCATAGACTCCTTTACTCGTCTGGTGTGAGCTCGCCACGCAGATTTTGCGTCATCGCTTCGCGAATAGCCTGGGTATCCAGGTTCTGGCTCAGCAAATAATGCAGCTTGGTAAGCGTAGCTTCGACGGTCATGTCCGCGCCACCAATAACTCCCGCGTGCGCCAGCGCATTCCCCGTCGCGTAACCGCCCATATTGACCTTGCCGGACATGCATTGGGTGAGATTCACCACCACAATGCCACGCGAACTGGCATCTTCAAGCTCTTTCAAAAACTCTTTGTTTTGTGGTGCATTACCGACACCGTAGGAGCGAAGAATTAATGCTTTCACGGGCTGGCGCAGGAAATTTCGCACCACGTCAGCAGATATCCCTGGGTAAATCGTGACCACGCCGATCGGCTGCGGGGTGATAGGATGCACAATCAGTGAGCCCACACCATGCGGTGCGGGTGGCGTCCCCAGCCGGCGGATGTGGATCCCCGCTTCCAGCAGTGGAGCAAGGTTCGGTGAGGCGAAGGCGTCAAAACCGTCAGCATGTGCTTTGGTTGTACGGTTGCCACGAAACAGGCGATTGTTGAAAAACAGGGTGACTTCGTTGATCGGATAATTAGCTGCAACGTAGAGCGCATTCAGTAAATTAATTTGTCCGTCCGAGCGTAGCTCTGCCAGCGGGATTTGTGACCCTGTCACAATGACCGGTTTACCCAGGTTTTCCAGCATAAAAGAGAGCGCCGAGGCGGTAAACGCCATGGTGTCTGTGCCGTGCAGAATGACAAAACCATCATAATCGTCATAGTGCGCTTTGATGTCTTCAGCAATATGTTGCCAGTCTTCCGGCGTCATATCGGAGGAATCCATCAGTGGGACGTATTCATGGATGGTGAAGTCTGGCATCTCAGGGCGGTGGAATTCAGGCATCAATGCCAGTTGGCGCTGCAGGTGGCCCGAAACCGGAATATAACCCTGTTCAGAGCGCTGCATACCAATGGTACCGCCGGTATAGGCAACGTAAATCGATTTCTTTTGCATGACGATTTTCTTAAGGAGTCAGGATATTAATATAGCCGGATGGCTGCTACGCCTCATCCGGCCTATAAATTGCGCGATATTCGTAGGCCGGATAAGACGCATTAGCGTCCTGTCCGGCAATAGCGATTTAACGTACGTTGGCGCAGGTCAGGCAGAACGCATAACGGTTTTGCGGATCGTTAAACGCAGCCAGTTTATCTCCTTCAGCTTTTACCACGCTGGCAGCAGAAGCCAGCGGTGCCGGGAGCATGGCCTGAAGGGCTTCTGGCAGCATGGCGCGCACCGAACCTGACATACTGTCCATGACCATATCCACGAAGGTGGGTTCGTCCTGATAATACTCAATGTGCCATTGTTTCAGTTTTGCCAGCTCTGCAGCTTTCGCGACGGCATCATCGAAATCGCCCAGGCTGTCTACCAGTCCGTTTGCTTTCGCATCCTGACCGGTCCAGACGTGACCCTGCGCGATTTTATCAATCTGTTCTGGTGTCGTCTTACGTGCATCCGCAACCAGCGTGATAAAGCGCTTATAGCCGTTCTCGATGCTTAACTGCATCATTTGCTGTACTTCCGACGGTAACGCTTTGGTGATAGAGATATCCGCCAGTGGGGATGTTGCAACACCATCAGTATGCACGCCAATTGAATCCAGGCTGTTTTCCACCGTATTGATAACACCAAAGATGC
This sequence comes from Citrobacter sp. HN-141, assembly GCF_033341895.1. NCBI lineage: Bacteria > Pseudomonadati > Pseudomonadota > Gammaproteobacteria > Enterobacterales > Enterobacteriaceae > Citrobacter > Citrobacter sp. HN-141. Next base: position 128,388 of record NZ_JAWPBF010000013.1, read on the forward strand.
CGATGGAACCGGTCAGGGTGCTGGGGTTTGCCACGATGTAGCTTGCAGGCGTGGAGATCCAGTACCCCCCGGACGCCGCCATGCCGCCCATGGAAACGACAACCGGTTTGCCCGCCGCTTTTGCCGCTGCCAGCTCAGAACGGATCACTTCCGAGGCGCTGACGCTGCCGCCTGGGCTATTCACGCGCAGGACAATGGCTTTCACCTTCGGATCGAGGCGTGCTTCACGGATCTGTGCAGCGGTCGTATTGCCACCTACATTCCCCGGCGTTTCCTCTCCGTCCATAATGGCGCCGTTGGCGAAGACGACGCCGATGCTGTCCCCGGTATCAGCAGGTGTTTTCAGCGTGTAATCGTAGTAGCTGACAGAGCGGTAGTTTTTATCCGCTTTGCTCCAGCCAAACTGTTTGGTCAGCAGCTTTTCGATTTCAGCGCTGGAGGCGAGAGCATCCACCAATTTGTTATCGAGAGCATATTTCGCGGTATCACCGTCGACTTTCGTCAGGCCGTCCAGCATCGCTTGCGCGCCAGGGAATACCTGTTGCGCCGGGATCTGCCGGTTAGCGGCGACCGTATCGAGATAGTTCTGCCACAGCTCGCCAATCCAGCGGCTGTCAGCTTCACGTGCGGCAGGTGACATATCATCACGGATAAACGGCTCGACGGCGGATTTATAGGTGCCCACGCGGAATACATGCGTTGAGACCTTCAGCTTATCCAGCAGGGATTTGTAGTACAGACCGTTGGTGGCAAAGCCGTGCAGATCAACGGAACCCTGCGGAGAGAGATAAATTTTATTGGCGAAACTGGCGAGGTAGTACTGCCCCTGGCTGAAGTTATCGCCCACGGCAAAGACCGGTTTGCCGCTGTCGCGGAATTCCCGCAGCGCTTTACCGATATACTGCATGGAAGGCTGGTCGGCGCCGGCAAAATTTTTCAGATCCATCACAATGCCGGTAATGTTGCGGTCATCTTTGGCCTGTCGAATGGTATTCACGATATCGAACAGGGAGTTTTCCTGTAGACGATCGGAACTTGCGCCAAACAGCTGACGACCGATGACACTTAACCGACTGGTGCTTGAAGGTTTATCAACAATAACCCCCGAGATATCCAGCAGCAGTGCGCCACGTTCAGCATGTTCGCTGGTGTTGCTGCTACTGACCTGCATCCAGATCCCAACACCCACCAGTACTAAAAAGATAAAGAACAGGTTAAGCACAAATTCACGGACGAAATTGAGTAATCGCCATGTCCATTTAAAAAATCCGGCAATAAATCGCCACAGGGTTCGCATGTATTCTCCCTACCGATTAACAACACGCCCCCGTGAGCCACGAGAAAGGCGTTAAGATGTGGCTATCGTAATGACCCGGCAGGCACTTGTCAGCAGGAATCACTACCTGTGCTGTAACAAAATCCGCCCACGTGTTAATTTTGTGAACAAATATCATTGTTGGAGTTAAGCAAATGGATGCACTCGAATTACTTATGACCCGTCGTAGCGCTTCTCGTCTTGTCGAACCGGCCCCGGCGGGAGAGCAGCTGCAAAATATCCTGCGTGCTGGTATGCGTGCGCCAGACCACAAATCGCTACAACCGTGGCAATTTTTTGTGATTGAAGGTGAAGGGCGCGAGCGTTTTAGCGCCGTGCTTGAAAAAGGCGCGATTGCTGCCGGAAGTGATGAAAAAGCACAGGAAAAAGCCCGTACAGCACCGTTTCGCGCGCCGCTGATTATCGCTGTGGTGGCGAAATGTGAAGAAAGCGACAAGGTGCCAATGTGGGAACAAGAAATGTCTGCAGGCTGCGCGGTAATGGCGATGCAAATGGCGGCGATTGCGCAAGGGTTCGGCGGGATCTGGCGCAGCGGAGCCTTAACGGAAAGTACGGTAGTCCGTGAAGCGTTTGATTGTCGTCCACAGGATAAAATTGTCGGTTTTCTCTATCTGGGAACGCCGCAGCTAAAAGCCTCCACCTCGATTAATCTTGCCGATCCGACCTCATTCGTCCGTTATTTCTGACATCAACGGCAAAACTGTCTGGATTATGAGCAAAGACACCCTAATTCAGACAGTCACTCTTACCACATCATGGAATGAGCGCTACCATATCCGCATTGCAATGACAGGAGATGTCCATGAGCGAGCACGCTATTCGTTTAACACAATACAGCCACGGAGCCGGTTGCGGTTGTAAAATTTCCCCGAAAGTGTTGGAAACCATCCTGCACAGCGAGCAGGCGAAGTTTGTTGATCCGAATTTACTCGTGGGTAATGAAACCCGCGATGACGCGGCGGTGTACGATCTGGGTAACGGCACCAGCGTTATCAGTACCACCGATTTCTTTATGCCGATTGTCGATAATCCGTTTGATTTTGGCCGCATTGCTGCGACCAACGCTATCAGCGACATTTTTGCGATGGGCGGCAAACCGATTATGGCAATCGCTATTCTGGGCTGGCCTCTTGATAAACTGGCGCCGGAAATCGCCCGCGAAGTGACCGAAGGTGGGCGCTTTGCCTGTCGTCAGGCGGGGATTGCACTGGCGGGTGGCCACTCTATCGATGCCCCAGAGCCTATCTTTGGCCTTGCGGTAACCGGCGTTGTGCCGACCGAACGTGTGAAGAAAAACAGCACCGCAGAGGCTGGATGTAAGCTGTTCCTCACCAAACCGCTGGGTATTGGTGTACTGACCACTGCAGAGAAAAAATCGCTGCTGAAACCGGAACACGTCGGACTGGCGACGGAAGTGATGTGCCGGATGAACATTGCCGGTGCGGCATTCGCCGATATCGACGGCGTAAAAGCCATGACCGACGTGACCGGTTTTGGTTTGCTGGGGCATCTGAGTGAGATGTGCCAGGGGGCCGGCGTTCAGGCGCAGATCGTCTATCAGGACATTCCTAAGCTTCCTGGCGTTGAAGAATACATCGCACAGGGCGCAGTGCCGGGCGGTACGCAGCGTAACTACGCGAGCTATGGACACCTGATGGGGGAAATGCCGCAATCGGTACGCGATCTGCTGTGCGATCCGCAAACTTCCGGCGGCTTGCTGCTGGCGGTAACACCGGAATCTGAAGCTGAGGTCAAAGCCGCAGCGGCGCAGTTTGGTATCGATCTCACGGCTATCGGTGAGCTAGTGGAAGCCCGCGGCGGTCGCGCCATGGTTGAGATTCGTTAACCCGATGCGGTTGTTTATCGCCGAAAAACCAAGCCTGGCGCGCGCCATCGCCGATGTGCTACCCAAACCACATCGTAAAGGTGACGGTTTTATCGAATGCGGAAATGGGCAAGTGGTGACCTGGTGTATTGGTCACCTGCTTGAACAGGCGCAGCCGGATGCCTACGACAGTCGTTATGCTCGCTGGAGTCTGGCCGATCTGCCGATTGTTCCGGAAAAGTGGCAACTACAGCCGCGTCCTTCTGTGACCAAACAACTCAACGTCATTAAACGCTTTTTACATGAAGCCAGCGAAGTTATTCATGCCGGAGACCCCGATCGCGAAGGACAACTGCTGGTGGATGAAGTGCTGGATTACCTGCAACTGGCGCCTGAAAAGCGCCAGCAGGTGCAACGTTGCCTGATTAACGACCTCAACCCACAGGCCGTGGAGCGGGCGATAGAGCGCCTACGTGCAAACAGCGAGTTCATCCCACTGTGCGTGTCGGCACTGGCGCGGGCGCGGGCGGACTGGCTGTACGGTATCAATATGACGCGCGCCTACACTATTCTCGGGCGCAACGCAGGATACCAAGGCGTTCTCTCTGTTGGCCGTGTACAGACACCCGTGCTTGGGCTGGTTGTACGTCGCGATGAAGAGATTGAGAACTTCGTCGCCAAAGACTTCTTCGAAGTGAAAGCGCATATCGTAACGCCCGCCGATGAACGATTTACCGCTATCTGGCAGCCGAGTGAAGCGTGTGAGCCGTATCAGGATGAAGAAGGGCGCTTGCTGAATCGTACGCTGGCTGAGCATGTGGTGAAGCGCATCAACGGTCAGCCGGCGATAGTCACCAGTTATAATGATAAACGGGAATCAGAATCCGCACCGCTGCCGTTTTCGCTGTCAGCGTTGCAGATTGAAGCCGCGAAACGCTTCGGTTTAAGTGCGCAAAATGTTCTGGATATCTGCCAAAAACTGTACGAAACCCATAAGTTGATTACCTATCCGCGTTCGGATAGCCGTTATCTGCCGGAAGAGCACTTTGCCGGACGTCACGCGGTACTGAACGCGATTAGCGTCCATGCGCCGGATCTGCTCCCGCAGCCGGCGGTCAATCCCGATACGCGAAATCGTTGTTGGGACGATAAAAAGGTGGATGCGCACCACGCTATTATTCCGACAGCGCGCAGCTCATCCATCAATCTCAATGACAATGAGTCGAAGATTTACAACCTGATTGCGCGTCAGTATCTGATGCAATTTTGCGCAGATGCGGTATTCAGGAAGTGCGTTATTGAGCTGGATATCGCCAAAGGTAAGTTTGTCGCCAAAGCGCGTTTCCTGGCCGAGGCCGGATGGCGTACGCTGCTCGGTAACAAAGAACGCGATGAAGATAACGACGGGACGCCGCTGCCGGTGGTGGCAAAAGATGACGAACTGCTGTGCGAAAAAGGCGAGGTGGTTGAACGTCAGACCCAGCCGCCGCGCCACTTTACCGATGCCACGCTGCTGTCAGCGATGACCGGGATTGCGCGATTCGTGCAGGATAAAGATCTGAAGAAGATCCTGCGCGCAACGGATGGTTTAGGTACGGAAGCGACACGTGCCGGAATTATCGAGCTGCTGTTTAAGCGTGGGTTTCTGGTGAAAAAAGGACGTTATATCCATTCGACCGATGCGGGAAAAGCGCTGTTCCACTCGTTGCCAGAAATGGCGACGCGCCCGGACATGACAGCGCACTGGGAATCTATCCTGACCCAAATCAGCGAAAAGCAGTGTCGTTATCAGGACTTTATGCAACCGTTAGTCGGAACGTTGTATCAGTTAATCGACCAGGCTCGTAGTACACCCGTTCGCCGGTTCCGTGGGATTGCTGCCCCTGGCGGCAGTGAGAAGAAAAAGAGTGTGTCGCGTAAACGTCCGGCAAAAAAAAGCCCGCCATCGGAAGAGGCAGGCGTGTAGTGTATTCGTAGGCCGGACAAGGCACGTGTACTGCATCCGGCAATGCCTGATGGCGCGACGCTTATCAGGCCTACGGGAGCTACCGTTCTGGATTAAATCACACCCTGGCCTAGCATCGCGTCGGCAACTTTCACAAAGCCTGCGATGTTGGCGCCGCGCACATAGTTGGTCTGTTTGCTTTCACCGCCGTACTCGACACAGGCATGGTGAATATCCAGCATGATGTGGTGCAGGCGTGCATCCACTTTTTCCGCTTTCCAGCCCAGACGAGCGGCGTTTTGCGCCATTTCCAGACCGGATGTGGCGACACCACCGGCGTTGGCGGCTTTGCCTGGCGCGAACAAAACGCCTGCTTCCAGGAACAGATCGGTGGCCTCGATGGTCGTTGGCATATTTGCGCCTTCGGCGACGGCTTTCACGCCATTGGCGATCAGTACGCGTGCGGCATCGACATCCAGTTCGTTCTGGGTTGCGCATGGCAGGGCGATATCAACCGGAACAGACCAGGGTTGTTTACCTTCCAGATAGGTCAGACCAAACTCACGGGCGTAATCCGCCACACGACCGTCACGGCTGTCTTTAATCGCGCACAGACGCGCCAGTTTTTCTGTTGTAAATCCACTTTCATCAACCACGGTACCGCTGGAATCGGAGGCGGTAACCACACGCGCACCAAACTCCATCGCCTTCTCAATGGCGAATTGTGCAACGTTACCGGAGCCGGAAACAGCCACACGCATCCCTTCAAAGCCCAGACCATGACGTTTGAGCATCGCTTCGGTGAAGTACACCAGACCGTAGCCCGTTGCTTCCGGGCGAATCAGACTGCCACCGAAAGAAAGGCCTTTTCCGGTGAAGACGCAGGCGCCGTTATTGGACAGTTTTTTCATCATCCCGGCCATAAAGCCGACCTCACGACCGCCCACGCCGATATCACCCGCAGGGACGTCGGTATCAGGCCCTAAATGGCGGAACAGTTCGGTCATCAGCGCCTGACAAAAACGCATGATTTCGCCTTCGCTTTTACCTTTCGGGTCAAAGTCGCTGCCGCCTTTACCACCGCCCATTGGCAGCGTGGTGAGTGCGTTTTTAAAGGTCTGCTCGAAGCCGAGGAACTTCAGGATCGACAGGTTCACCGAAGGATGGAAACGCATGCCGCCTTTGTACGGGCCAATCGCGGAGCTGAACTGTACACGCCACGCACGGTTAACCTGTACCTGATTGCGATCGTCGAGCCAGACCACGCGGAACTGAATCACGCGCTCCGGTTCAACCAGACGCTCCAGCAAGGACATTTGACGATAGCGCGGGTTTTGCTCAAGGAACGGCCACAGTGTCGTCATTACCTCACGAACGGCTTGCGCGAACTCGGTCTGATTCGGGTCGCGCTTTTGTACATGGTTGAGAAACGACTCCAGAGAACATGTCTGATCCATAGATATAAGAACCTCTTATGTATTGATATGGTTATATTTTTGATATTTGTGTTAAGTGTTTTGCAGTTTTTGACTATACCATCAGCAGTGTGACGAGACGCAAGAAAAAATTAATCCCGCTAAGTAAATTAATATCGCGGCGTTGCTCATAACCAAAAACGATGATCGAGGAACTAAAGTTTCTGCCGGTTTATACCGTTATACTGAGCATAAATGTCAGTTAAAAAGGAAAGAATATGCGCCGTTTAATCATGGCAGGTGCGTTGGTGATGTTATCCAACGGGGTACTGGCAAATCAGCTTTATCGTCCGGATGTGCAAGTGAATGTGCCGCCGGAAGTGTTCAGTTCCAGCGGTCAGCGCGCGCAGCCCTGTAATCAGTGCTGCATTTATCAGGATCAAAACTATTCAGAAGGGGCGGTGGTGAAAGCCGATGGCGTGCTGCTACAGTGCCAGCGCGATGAGAAAACCATCAGCACGAATCCGCTGGTCTGGCGGCGTGTAAAAGAATAAACGCTTCTAATAGCGGGATATCGGCAGGCGCGAGTGGATAACGCAGCGCCTCTTCGGGGGAGCACCAGACCAAATCCTGATGCTCATGGGCGTAAAGCTCACCCTGATAAGCCGGCACGTGCCATGCGTGCAGATGTATCAATCGGCCTGACACTTCACGCTGATGGCTGGCGATGTAATTCCCAACGATAGCCTCGATACCCAGTTCCTCACGTAATTCACGGACCAGCGCCTGTGGCTGGCTCTCTCCAGGTTCAACCTTACCACCAGCAAATTCCCACATACCGGATTGATCTGCATGCTGCGGGCGTTGAGCCAGTAAAATTTTGCCATCACGTTCAATAATCGCAGCGACCACGTCGAGGGTTTTCATCATATTCATCAAGATCTAACAGCAGAAAATGACATAATATAGTTAACCATGGGTTTGACCAAAAGTATTCAGGAGCAACCGTTGAATGAACCTCAGTCATGGGTAAAACCGTTGACGCGTATCCCTTCCAGTTTGAAACCGCTTGTAGCAACACAGAAAAAACACTATGGCGATGTGCTACATCCCACGCGCTGGTGGGGGCGAATGCCATTTCTGTTCTGGCTGGTGGCGCTGTTTGTTGGCTTCCTTGAGCGTAAGCGGGCGCGCTTAACGCCGGTGATGCGAGCATTGTTGATGACACGTGTTTCTCAGGTGTGCCATTGTGCCTTTTGTGTGGATGCTAACAGTTTACGTCTGGCTGAACGCTGTGGCGCACTGGATAAAGTATTGCAGGTGGCTAATTGGCAGGAATCGAGGCTGTTCAGTGAAGAAGAACGTGTCGCACTGGCTTATGCGGATGCCGTTACCGCCACGCCGCCTCGGGTTGATGAGGCATTAAAGGCGCAAATGAAGCTGTATTTTACCGAGGATGCCATTACTGAAATGACCGCGCTGATTGCGTTCCAGAATCTCTCGGCGCGCTTTAATGCCGCCCTTGATATTCCTTCGCAGGGACTGTGCGACACCTTCAAAGGACGCCCACATGCTTGACTGCCATCTTCATCCGCGCTTAAAACCGCTTTTGCATCGCTGTGTGCGGGTTATCGATAAACCCGCAATTACGCCGGATGGCCTGACACTGGTTGGTTTTGCCATTGGCGTGCTGGCGCTGCCGTTTCTGGCTTTAGGCTGGTATCCGGCGGCGTTGGTGGCCATCGTGCTAAATCGTCTGTTTGATGGGCTGGATGGTGCGCTGGCGCGGCGCAGGGGGCTTACTGATGCCGGCGGGTTTCTCGATATCTCGCTCGACTTTCTTTTTTACGCCTTAGTGCCGTTTGGGTTTATTCTGGCCGCACCGGAGCTGAATTCGCTGGCCGGCAGCTGGCTGTTGTTTGCCTTTATCGGAACGGGGAGCAGTTTTCTCGCCTTTGCCGCGTTGGCGGCGAAACACCAGATTGATAATCCGGGTTATGCGCATAAGTCGTTTTATTATCTGGGTGGGCTGACCGAAGGAACCGAGACCATTTTGCTGTTTGTGCTGGGCTGCTTGTTCCCAGGCTATTTTGCCCTGATGGCATGGATATTTGGCGCGCTGTGCTGGATGACAACACTCACCCGGATCTGGAGTGGATATTTGACGCTGAAAGCGGTTCAGCGTCAGGCGTAACGTATTGCGTTGCCGGATGCGCTTATCCGGCAATCATGCCAATATTACTTGCTGCTGTCCGGACCACGTTCACCGCTGGCTACCGGGTTCTTCGGATCGCTGCTCCACTCATACCAACCGCCATCATAGACCGACACGTTTTGCCAGCCCATTGCGCGGGCGTATATAAAGGTTTCTGAGGCGCGCCAACCGGTACCGCAATAGAAAGAGACCTGCTGATCCGGCAGAATGTTCCATTGCTTCCACATTGCGGCGATGTCGTCTGCACTGCGCATCGTGCCATCCGGATTATGGAAATCTTCCATGTGGGTGGAGTCACTTCCTGCATGACCCCAACGAGCGCCAGCGATTTCACCTTTTGGCTTGATGTAGCTATATCCACTGGTGGTGCCGATAAACTCTGGCCACGAACGGATGCTGACCAGTGACGCATCCTGGCGATGCAGCAAGCCGCGAGCCTGCGCCATATCCAGCATCAATTGTGGTTGGGCGGGGATCGTGACGCCAAAATCCGGTTCAGGTTTGACCGTCGGCGGGGTGCCGCGTTCGACGGGTAAACCTGCGTCGGACCAGGTTTGCCATCCACCGTCGAGCAGGCGCACATCTTTTACACCCGCATACAGCATGATTTGCGCCACTCGTGCGGCGGCGTACACATCGCGGCCATACAAAATGACCGTGGTGTCGTGGCGGATACCGTGTTTAGCCAGCATCGCTTTTAGCTGCTCGTCGGAGACTTTATTCCACAGCGGTTCGCTTTCCACTTCGTTAGTGTCAATGTATCCCGCACCCGGAATATGGCTCAGCAGATAAAATTTTGGCGCACCCCAGGCCGCTTCAATGACTTTCCAGTCACCAGTCGGTTTTGCGGTAACGTCTTTGCCTTGCTGAAGATCGTGTAACCATTGTGGGTAGACCAACTGTTCGAAGTGCGGCAGACGTTGCAACCGTGCAGGGTCCTGTAGCGCATCGCTAAGGGTCGAAATATGGCTAAAACCCACTTTTTGCAGGCGGGCTTTGACGGCTTTTACATCGCTGTCGTTGCCATACAGTGCCACTGACGCATCGGTTTTTAACTGATGTGCCTGAACCCAGGCGGTAAGTTGTTCATCGTTCATCTTGTCGAGCCAGGCGGCGGACAGATTCAGTGCGGAAGGTTCGTGCCCGGAAGGACCATTGAGCGACTGAGGCCAGCCGTTATAAAAAGCGCTCAGACGGGTATCGATCGCCGCGCCTTGTTTTTGCTGTAACTGGTTGAGGGTAAGCGTCTGCGCTGTTTCAGCAGCCCAGGATGAAGCGCAAGCGAGCCCTAAAGCCAGTGCCAGCGCGGTCATTTGAGAAACACGTTTCATCGAATAGCCCGACGTTGAAAAAAGAGGACGACATTCTGTGCCGCCGGTTAAGTAAAATCCTTGCGTTAACGCAGCATAACGCCACATTCACGCCCAGGAACCCATTTGTACTACCCGGCCTGCCGGGGTGACGTCTTGCGTATCGTGGGTGACTTGCACCACAGGGATCCCCAGCGTCCGCACTTCGGTGAACACCCACTGGCGAAACGTATCCCGCAGTGACGCATCCAGGCGACTGAAGGGTTCATCCAGCAGCAAAGCCTGCGGTTGCGCCAGCAGGGCGCGAAGCAGGGCGATGCGTGAACGTTGCCCCCCGGACAACGATGCCGGGTCGCGATGATAAAAGCCTGCCAGGTCCGCACGCTCAAGGGCATGTTCCACTTCATCGCGTCTCGCCGTGCCTTTCTGGTCAGCGGGAAGCGCCAGTGATAAATTTTGTCCAACACTGAAATGATCAAACAGCAGGGCATCCTGGAACAGAATACCAATCTGGCGCTGCGCGGTAGGTAATGTGTCAATGCGCCGTTCATTGAGCCATAGTTGGCCGGAGGCACGAAATTGATCGGGGAGCGCACCAATCATCCACGAAAATAGTGAAGACTTGCCGCTTCCTGAAGGACCCATAATAGTGACAATGTCACCTTTATTGACCTGAAGGTTGACGCCTGTCAGCAGGGGTGTTGAACCCAGGTACAGGGAAACATCTTGCACTATGAGCATTAGCGGAGTCCTTGTCGAAAGCGGCCAGCCAGGGCGGAAAGCGAGGCTGCGAGTGCGAAAACAACCAACGGTAACAGCAATTGCCATAGCGCCTGTGCCGCCAGAATAGCGGTGCTACCACCGCTGCTTAATGCTACGGCTTCGGTCGTGAGTGTGGGATAACGACCTGCGCCCAACCATAATGTTGGCATGTACTGGGCAATACTAACCGAAAATCCTACGGCGAAAGCAATCAGTGCCGGGCGCAGAATCAACGGGCATTTTACCTGCCAGAAGATGCGGTTTTGTGTCCAGCCCAGCGTTTGCGCAATCACAATAAGGCGCGAGTCAATACGCTGCCATGCAGGTTTAAGTACAAACAGCATCCACGGTGTTACCCACAATAAATGCCCCCAGACCACCGTGATGAACTGGCCATCCAGTTCAGCATATAGCGCCAGTGTGTATTGCCCGGTGACCAGCGGTAACGCGGGTAAGATAATGGGCAACCAGACCCAGCGGTGTCCGGTTTGTGGCCCCCATTCCAGCCATGTCAACAGTGTGACCAGCGCAAGTGTACTGGCCAGAACCCCCATTTGCAGGCTGTTGATCAGCGCATCTCGGTTCAGCGATGAGTATTCTGCCATCAGGAGCAGAACGACTGCGCACACAACGCCGCTGATGGGCAGAAGTTGTATCAGCGAACGTCCGGCTGTACAGGATGAAAAATGCAGGCGTACACCGCTGATTGTCGGAATTGTGCGCCGCCAGCCGCGCCAGAGCAGATAGCCCACCAGCGCAAAAATGACCAGTAACAGCACCAGCAGTAAGCTGGCGAGCGCACCTTTTGTCTGCTGGTCGGCGTCGCCCTGGCTTAACCATTGCCAGCTCAACACTGCGAGTGTTGGCGGGTTGCCGGGCCCAAGGACGATCGCGACATCCACGACGGAGAGCGACCACGCGACAATCGCCAGCATAACTTTCCCTAGCGCTGGCGCGATAGAGGGCAGTACCAACCAGTTCAGACACTGCAACCGGCTGTAACCCAGTGAGTCCAGCACGATGACCTGTTGCGACAATTGCTTTTCACTCAATAAAGCGGAAAGGACCCAGAGCAAAAAAGCGCTTTCTTTCACCGCCAATGTGATGCCCAGACCCACACCGTAGCGGTCCAACAGTGGGCTGAGAAACGGCAATATACGGTAGAGCATGCCGCCTTCGGCGAAAAGTAACAGCATGCTGGTGGCAAAAGCAACGTGCGGAACCGCCAGCAGCCAGGGGAGGCGAGTACAAAGCCGCGCCCATCCAGCGCCGGGCCAGAATGCAAGGACGGTCAGCAGAGCGATACTGAGCGCGCCAGTGGCTGCCAGCGTGACAGAAACCAGTGTCGCCAGTAACGCTTGCAGGATTTGGGGATCGGCAAACAGCGCCAGCCAGTGTGCAAGGGAAAGCGCTGGCGCAATTAGCGTAAAAGCCGCAGGGACCAGCGGCAAGTAGATTGCCGCCATGAAGGCCCAGAGCAGCAGAATTAATGCGTACCGTAACGGCGTAGCCATTCTTGTTCCAGTGCATTTACCCAGGCTGCATGTGGCTCAGGCAGGACTGCGGGGAGTCCTTGCGGGATTCGAGCCAGTAGCGCTTCCCGCTGTTCGGCTGGTAACTTTTGGGGGGCAAGCACTGAAGGATCGCCCCAAAAGGTTGGGTCAGCTTTGCGGAGCTGCGCTTCAGGCGAGAGCAGGAAGTTAGCCACCACTTTCGCCCCGGCACTGGCACGCGCATTCGCGGGAATGGTGACAAAATGCACATTACCCAGCATGCCCTGAGAGAAGCCAAAACTATAGCTATTTTTCGGTAACTCGCCGCGAGCGATTTTTTGCTGTGCATGCGCAGGGTTAAAGGTTAACGATATCCGCAGCGTGCCGCTATTCAGCAAGGCATCCATGCGGGCAGGCGTAGGGGGAAAGTCTTTCCCTTCGCGCCACAGTGCGGGATGTAAGGCATCAAGATACTGCCACAAGGGGGCGGTAACCTCGGCGAACGTGGCTGCATCGGGCGCGCTTTTCAGTGCTTGTGGTTTTGCGGTGAGCGTAATCAGCAACTGTTCGAGAAAAGCGGTACCGGTAAAGTCGGGTGGGCGCGGATAAGTCACCGTGCCGGGATGCGCTCGCGCAAATTCCAGCAGTGCCTGCGCAGAACGAGGGGGATGTTCGGTGATATCCCGATTGGCGATAAAGGTTAACTGCGCGCCACCCCACGGAGATTCGGCACCCTCTGTTGGAATGGCGAAGTCTTCAGTCACCGGTTGTTGGGTATCCACGTAACGCCAGTTGGGCAGCATTTGCGCCCACTGCGTTTGCAGCAGGCCAGCGTCTTTCAGGGTGCGAAAATTCTCGCCATTGACCCACAGAAGATCAACCGAACCGCCTGTTTTACGCCCTGAAGCTGCTTCGGTCTGGATGCGTTTTACAGCATCGGCGGCATCCGCCAGACGGACAATTTTCAGGTTAATGGCGTAGTGTGTTTTCATCTCACTGCTAACCCAGTCGAGATACTGATTAACGGCGTTATCGCCTCCCCAGGCGTTAAACCACACCGTCTGACCCCGGGCGTCGTTTTTGATTTGCTGCCAGTTATCACTCTGCGCAAAGGTCGCCAGCGGAGAGAGCAGCAAACCCAGGCACAATAAACAGTAACGCATAGTATCTCCAGTCGTTTATGGAGGCTTCAGGAACGCTTCCTGTGCCGCTCAAGATAAAGGCCTCTTGCCACTGAAATCACGACACTCAGGGCAAACAGAATAAACAGCCCGGTCACAAACCAATATGTGCCGCCGGTCAGCAGGCTACCAGCCCATGAGTAAACGATAGTGGCAGGCAACTGGCCAATACCGGTGGCGATGAAAAAATGACGAAAGCGGATGGACGTTAGGCCAGCGGCGTAACTGACCGGATCGAAGGGAACGAAAGGCAACAGACGGCAAACCAGAATGGCATGTTTACCGTAGCGCTCAAAAAAGGCGTCCATATTTTCCAGCACCGTTTTACCGGTTAATCTTTCTACCGCGCTGCGACCGAACACCCGGGCGATAAAAAAGCAGAGTGCTGCACCCGCCATCGCACTGGTCCAGGAGAGAACACCGCCCCAGAATGCGCCAAACAATGAGGCATTCGCAAAGGTGATCAGGAAGGCCGGAAGCGGGGCGATGATCGCCTGTAAAATCATCAGGAAGAACGATACGACCGCGGCCTGAGGTCCCCAGGAGCGAATGAAATTTTCAAGCGCATGCTGATCAAGCGTGGTAAACGCAGTCAGGCTCTGCGTGAGAAAGTCTCTCACGCCGGGCAGCCATGCCCACGCCATTAACGCGACGACCAACAGGGCAATGAACCCAGCCCGGCAACACTTTCTGATCTGCGTTTTATTCAGCGTTCTCATTTACCGGCAAGCTCTCGATTTGCAGAGGGGTCGATATGTTTATACCGGGCCCAGGCCTTTGCCGCCTGCACGAGGGCAAACAAGGCAAAACCTGCAACACTGAGTTTAACGATAAACGCCCAGGTGATGCCTTCACTGGCGAGTTCGTGTGACATCAGCGTATAGATAAAGATACCGGGTAACGTGGTGATAGCTGAAATCAGTGTAAATGACCAGAACGGAATGGCCGTCAGTCCGTACGCATAGTTTTGAATATTATAAGGAAACAGGGGTACGAGGCGGGTCAGGATCAGAAAGTCGATACCGCTATGGGCAATGCCTTTTTCGATCGCCTGAAACGTCGCCGTATGCCCGACGTGTTTCAGTAATAGTTCCCGCCCAAGCCAGCGTGCCAGTAAAAATGACAATGCCGAGGCAACGGTTGCTGCCAGTAAAGAGATGAGCGTGCCAACCAGTGGGCCGAAAAGGATACCGCCGACAATCACCAGAATGCTGCCGGGTATCAGGCACAGCGCCGCGACGATAAAGAGCAAAATATAAAGCGCGTAGCCGAACAGCCCGCTTTGGCGGATGACATCTTGTAAATGATGGAGATTGGTTATCAGGTCAGACAGACCAAAATAGTGGAAAACCCCAGCCAGGGCGCAGAATAGCACTGCCACAATCAGCAGTCGGTATTCTGCCTTATGCGAACTTCTTTTTCATGGGGGGTCTCCTGTAAATCCGTGGGTAATGATGCGTTTTCACCAGCGAAAAGTGCGCGCGAAGATATATTAAAATCCCGCTCGCAACAATGTATTACCGTCGCTTTATTGATTTTGCACAGAATATACTGACTCTCCAGGCGAGGCCCGGAGAGCGAAAAAATGCAGATGATTAGACGCGGAATTTTGCCCACACTGGCGCGTGGTCGGACGGTTTTTCCATGCTGCGGATCTCATAGTCGATACCCGTTTCTTCGCAGCGTTCCGCCAGCGGATTGCTTGCCAGCAGCAGGTCAATACGCAGACCACGGTTATCGTCGAAGCCTTTCGAGCGGTAATCAAACCACGAGAACTGGTCGTTTTTATCAGGATGCGCGTGACGATAGGTGTCCACCAGCCCCCAACCTAACAGACGTTCCATCCACTCACGTTCTTCCGGCAGGAAGGAACATTTTCCGGTACGCAGCCAGCGTTTGCGATTCTCTTCGCCGATGCCGATATCCAGGTCGGTTGGGCTGATATTCATATCACCCATGATCAGCACCGGATTATCGCGTTTCAGCTCCGTCTCAAGATAGTTTTGTAAGTTCTGATAGAACGCCGCTTTCGCCGGGAATTTGGTTTCATGGTCGCGGCTTTCGCCCTGTGGGAAGTAGCCGTTGATGACGGTGATGTTGCCAAGCGGAGACGGGATCTCCGCCATAATGATACGGCGCTGAGCCTCTTCGTCATCATTCGGGAAACCACGGCGCACTGCAATCGGTGTCTCTTTGGTCAACAGTGCCACGCCGTAATGGCCTTTCTGTCCGTGATAGAAAACGTTGTAGCCCAGTTTTGCTACCTCTTCGAGCGGGAACATATCGTCGTGAACTTTTGTCTCCTGTAAGCCAATAACATCCGGTTGGTGTTTTTCGACAATGGCTGCCAGTTGATGAGGACGGGCACGCAGGCCGTTGATATTAAAAGAGACAAATTTCATAGTCGCTGCCACTTTGTAAGATGAATAGTGCAAGGATGGTAGCAGAATTTCGACGAACTGACTGCTTCTTGTCACCTGATTCCAACAATGATTGCTAATGGTGTTAACGATGGAGCAAAAACTGCACCGTTTTGGCGCGAAGCGCGTCGCTATGGGGCAATAATTTCCGATAAATTTCGTATACGATCACAATTCCAGAATTATATTTGGCGACTGAATAAAATTGCGGTTTTTCCTCTATTTAGTCCGCTGATGCGCAAACATATTCACTTTATATGCACATATGGTGAATATCGCTGTGCTGTAACTTGTTGATATTCCGTTCTCTGACCCCGTTTATGCACTTTTTCCGCTGGCTGGCACGAACCCTGCAATCTACATTTACACCGCAAATACTATATTTATTAACATATAAATAACCTTTTATTTACCGTTGAGGTCGCTATGTCTCTGTCAGTTACGCGTGAAAATTTTGATGAATGGATGATGCCTGTCTATGCCCCAGCGCCTTTTATTCCGGTGCGCGGTGAAGGTTCACGTCTGTGGGATCAACAGGGTAAAGAGTATATCGATTTCGCGGGAGGCATTGCGGTTAACGCACTGGGGCATGCACATCCGGCATTGCGTGAGGCATTAAATGACCAGGCCAGCAAATTCTGGCATACCGGCAACGGTTACACCAACGAACCGGTATTGCGTCTGGCGAAGACACTTATCGACGCGACGTTTGCTGAGCGGGTTTTCTTCTGCAACTCCGGCGCGGAGGCTAACGAAGCTGCACTAAAACTGGCGCGTAAATTTGCCCACGATCGGTTTGGCAGCCAAAAAAGCGGCATTGTGGCATTTAAAAACGCCTTCCACGGTCGCACGCTGTTTACCGTCAGTGCCGGGGGGCAGCCAGCCTATTCACAGGATTTCGCACCACTGCCGCCGGATATCCGTCACGCGGCGTATAACGATCTCGACTCCGCCAGCCAATTGATTGATGACACCACCTGCGCGGTTATTGTGGAGCCAGTGCAGGGGGAAGGCGGCGTCGTGCCGGCAACCACCGCATTTTTACAAGGGCTGCGTGAATTATGCGATCGTCATAATGCGCTGCTGATCTTTGATGAGGTACAGACCGGCGTTGGGCGTACCGGCGAACTGTATGCCTATATGCACTACGGTGTGACGCCAGACCTGCTGACGACGGCCAAAGCGCTTGGCGGTGGGTTCCCTATCGGCGCGTTATTGACCACCGAACGTTGCAGCAGCGTGATGACCGTGGGCACTCACGGCACAACTTACGGCGGAAACCCATTAGCTACTGCCGTGGCGTGTAAGCTGCTGGAAATTGTTAACACGCCGGAAGTCCTCAATGGTGTGAAACAGCGTCATGACTGGTTTGTGGAGCGTATTAACGCCATTAACGAACGTTTTGGATTGTTTAGTGAAATCCGTGGTCTTGGGCTGCTGATCGGCTGTGTACTGAATGCGGAATTTGCCGGAAAAGCGAAACAGATCTCGCAAGAAGCGGCCAATGCAGGCGTGATGGTACTGATTGCTGGCGCTAACGTGGTGCGTTTTGCGCCAGCGCTAAACGTCAGCCAGGAAGAGGTGGCAACCGGGCTCGACCGCTTTGCGTTGGCATGCGAACGCATTAAAGCAGGAGGTTCATCATGATGGTGATCCGTCCCATTGAACACGCGGATATCGCCGCGTTAATGCAGCTAGCCAGTAAGACCGGCGGTGGGTTGACGTCATTGCCCGCAAATGAAGCCACGCTGGCGGCGCGTATTGATCGTTCGTTGAAAACCTGGCAAGGCGAGTTGCCTAAAAGCGAGCAGGGCTACGTTTTTGTACTGGAAGACAGTACCACCGGAACCGTGGCGGGGATTTGTGCGATTGAAGTGGCGGTAGGGCTTAACGATCCCTGGTACAACTACCGTGTTGGCACGCTGGTTCATGCTTCGAAAGAGTTGAATGTCTATAACGCATTGCCGACGCTGTTTCTCAGTAACGATCACACCGGAAGCAGCGAGCTTTGCACCCTGTTTCTCGATCCGGACTGGCGTAAAGAAGGTAACGGCTATTTGCTGTCGAAGTCGCGCTTTATGTTTATGGCGGCGTTTCGTGACCGTTTTAACGAAAAAGTCGTTGCAGAAATGCGGGGTGTCATTGATGAACACGGCTATTCGCCATTCTGGCAAAGCCTTGGCAAGCGTTTTTTCTCGATGGAATTCAGCCGCGCAGATTTTCTCTGTGGCACCGGACAAAAAGCGTTTATTGCAGAGCTGATGCCTAAACATCCTATATACACCCACTTCCTGTCGGAAGAAGCGCAAAGTGTGATTGGCGAAGTGCATCCGCAAACGGCGCCAGCCCGTGCGGTGCTGGAGAAAGAAGGATTTCGCTACCGCAACTATATCGATATTTTCGACGGTGGGCCGACGCTGGAATGCGATATCGACCGGGTACGCGCTATCCGCAAAAGTCGACTGGTGGAAGTGGCTGAAGGTCAACCTGCACCGGGCGAATATCCTGCCTGCCTGGTGGCTAATGAAAATTACCAAAACTTCCGCGTCATGCTAGTGCGTGCCGACCCGAATACCCAACGACTGGTGCTGACGGCAGCGCAACTGGACGCCCTGAAATGCCACGCGGGTGACCATGTACGTTTTGTGCGTCTTTGTGCAGAGGAGAAAGCAGCATGACATTATGGATAAACGGTGACTGGGTGACTGGGCTGGGCGCACGACGGGTGAAAACGAACCCGGTGAGTGGGGACGTGCTGTGGCAAGGCAATGATGCCGATGCGACTCAGGTAGCACTGGCATGCCAGGCGGCGCGGACCGCCTTTCCGGGCTGGGCGAAACAGACTTTTGCCGCCCGGCAGGACATTGTCGAGAAATTCGCGACGCTGCTGGAGAGTAATAAAGCAGAACTGACGGCGATCATTGCACGGGAAACCGGCAAGCCGCGTTGGGAAGCTGCAACCGAACTGACGGCGATGATCAATAAAATTGCCATCTCCGTGAAGGCGTACCACACCCGTACCGGTGAACAGCATAACGCGCTGCCAGATGGCGCAGCGACGTTACGTCATCGCCCACACGGTGTGCTGGCCGTGTTTGGCCCGTATAACTTCCCCGGTCATTTACCTAATGGTCATATCGTTCCGGCGCTGTTGGCTGGCAATACGCTGATTTTCAAGCCCAGCGAGCTGACGCCGTGGACCGGTGAGGCGGTGATCAAACTGTGGGAACAGGCGGGATTACCGCCGGGCGTATTGAACCTGGTACAGGGCGGGCGTGAAACAGGACAGGCACTGAGTGCGCTGGAGGACCTTGATGGTCTGTTGTTTACCGGTAGCGCCAATACGGGTTATCAGCTGCATCGTCAGCTATCTGGCCAGCCGGAAAAGATCCTCGCGCTGGAGATGGGTGGGAACAACCCGCTGATTATCGAGAACCCCGAAGATATTGATGCGGCGGTACATCTGACTATTCAGTCAGCGTTTGTTACGGCCGGGCAACGGTGTACCTGTGCCCGTCGTCTGCTGGTTAAAAAAGGGGCGCAGGGCGATGCATTTCTGGCGCGGCTGGTGGACGTCAGCCAGCGTTTAATGCCGGGCAACTGGGATGCACAACCGCAGCCGTTTATTGGCGGGCTTATTTCTGAACAGGCCGCGCAACATGTTTGTGACGCCTGGCAACGCCTTGCAGCGCAGGGAGGGCGAACCCTGTTGGCACCGCGCCAGGTACAAGCGGGAACTTCACTGTTGACCCCCGGCATTATTGAACTGACCGGCGTGGCGAATGTCGCGGATGAAGAGGTCTTCGGCCCGCTGCTCGGTGTCTGGCGTTATGACAGCTTTGATGATGCGATTCGCATGGCCAACAATACCCGCTTTGGTTTGTCGTGCGGGCTGGTTTCTCCGGATCGCAATCAGTTTGACCAATTGCTACTGGAAGCTCGTGCGGGCATCGTCAACTGGAATAAGCCGCTAACCGGGGCGGCAAGCACCGCGCCGTTCGGTGGGATTGGTGCTTCAGGCAACCATCGCGCCAGTGCGTGGTATGCCGCAGATTATTGCGCCTGGCCGATGGCGAGCCTGGAATCTCCGACCCTGACGCTGCCGACAGCGCTTAGCCCAGGACTCGATTTTTCACGCGAGGATAAGCCATGAAAGCGCGTGAAGTAAATTTCGACGGTCTGGTGGGACTAACTCACCATTATGCGGGGCTGTCATTTGGTAATGAGGCCTCAACCCGGCACCGTTTCCAGGTGTCGAATCCCCGTCTGGCAGCGAAACAGGGCCTGTTGAAGATGAAGGCGTTGGCCGATGCCGGATTCCCGCAGGCGGTGATCCCGCCTCACGAGCGTCCCTATATTCCCGTGCTGCGCCAACTGGGGTTTAGCGGCAGTGACGAACAGGTGCTGGAAAAGGTGGCCCGGCAGGCACCTCAGTGGCTCTCCAGTGCCAGTTCCGCTTCGCCGATGTGGGTGGCGAATGCGGCAACGGTCTGTCCTTCGGCAGATTCGCTGGACGGGAAAGTGCATCTGACCGTCGCCAACCTGAATAACAAGTTTCACCGTTCGCTGGAGGCTCCGACCACGGAAGCGTTGCTAAGCGCAATCTTCCGCGATGAGAGCCACTTTTCGGTCCATAGCGCATTGCCACAGGTTGCATTACTGGGTGATGAAGGTGCGGCTAACCATAACCGCCTCGGCGGTGATTATGGTGATCCCGGCGTGCAGGTGTTTGTCTATGGTCGGCAAGAGGGCAACGGCGCGCAGCCGAAGCGTTATCCGGCGAGGCAATCGCGTGAGGCCAGCGAAGCTGTTGCGCGCCTGAATCAGGTGAACCCTAAGCAGATTATCTTTGCTCAGCAAAACCCGGATGTTATCGATCTTGGTGTGTTTCATAACGATGTTATTGCGGTATCAAATCGTCAGGTGCTGTTTTGTCATGAATTGGCGTTTGCCAACCAGCAGGCGTTGTTACAGCAGTTGCGTAGCCAGGTGGCGGGATTTACGGCGCTGGAAGTTCCCCTGGCGGAAGTGTCAGTGCAGGATGCCGTGGCAACGTATCTGTTTAACAGCCAGCTACTCAGTCGTGATGACGGTTCAATGATGTTGGTCCTGCCGCAGGAATGCCGGGAGCATGCAGGGGTATGGCATTATTTAAACCGTCTGCTTGAAGATGACAACCCGATTGACGATCTACGGGTATTCGATCTGCGCGAAAGCATGTCCAACGGTGGTGGACCGGCGTGTCTGCGCCTGCGGGTCGTGTTAACCCCACAGGAGCAACAGGCGGTGAACCCGGCGGTTCTCATGAATGATGTGCTGTTTAACACGCTGAATAACTGGGTTGATCATTACTATCGCGATCGCCTTACCGCAGCCGATCTTGCTGACCCGCAGTTGCTGCGCGAAGGGCGTGAAGCGTTGGATACGTTGACACAATTACTCAAACTCGGTTCGGTGTATCCCTTCCAACAGGAGCGTACACGTCATGGATAATTTCCTTGCGCTGACGCTTGCGGGGGACTCGCCAGATACCCCCCGGGGGACAGTTCACGGTTTTGACTGGCAATGGATTGGGCATGGCATGCTGGAGCTGACGCCGGTTGTTCCGGTTGAGCGTTCGCTGGTTTTGTCTGCGGGCATTCATGGTAATGAAACCGCACCAGTAGAAATACTGGACACCTTGCTGTCCGGGTTGTTTAGCGGCACGCTGCCGCTGACATGGCGGCTATTGGTGGTCCTGGGCAATCCGCAGGCGTTAGCTGCGGGCAAACGCTATTGTCATAGCGATCTGAATCGTATGTTTGGCGGTCGCTGGCAGCTCTTCGATGAGAGCGGTGAAACACGGCGTGCCCGCGAGCTTGAACGGTGTCTGGAAGATTTTTACGCGCGGGCAAAGGCACCTGTTCGCTGGCATCTCGATCTCCACACGGCTATTCGCGGGTCACATCATTTGCGTTTTGGCGTGCTACCGCAGCGTGATGTGGCATGGGATGAGGCGTTTCTTCACTGGCTGGGGGATGCGGGGCTTGAGGCTCTGGTTTTCCACCAGGCGCCAGGCGGAACGTTTACCCATTTTAGTGGGGAGCATTTTGGCGCGCTGGCCTGCACGCTGGAGCTGGGCAAGGCGCTGCCGTTTGGGCAAAACAACCTGTCACAGTTTGCTCACACTGCGCAGGCGCTGGCAATGTTGTTGACAGGCAGCCCCGTAGCGGCAGCTGAGACGCCGCCGCTACGCTATCGCGTGGTGGCGCAAATTACACGGCGCAGCGACGATTTCATTCTCTACATGGACAACCAGACGCTGAACTTTACCGCGTTTAAAGAGGGAACCGTGCTGGCTCAGGATGGCGATGAACGTTTTATCGTCACCCATAGCGTTGAATATGTTCTCTTTCCTAATCCAAATGTAGCCTGTGGTTTACGCGCGGGACTAATGCTGGAAAGGGTGTAAAAGATATATCCGCCCTTGGGTTAATCTCTGAGGGCTTATTTTTGCGTGCTGTTTATATTTATTACGGATTATTCCTGGTAAGTTGCTTTCTTAATAACCAGAGTTCAGGTATAGTTCTTCATAATCCTTTCAAAATCATCCTGTTGTAATTTTTTATTTCAACTCTCCGCAATTTATTCTTTTTTTCTTCATAATTGATGAAAGTTTGTTTTTTACACTTTCATTGTTTTACCGTTGCTCTGATTAATTGACGCTTTAGCCGGTAAAGTTAATCCCGTCAACACGACATCACATTGCATAAGCATCGCATGAATGTCGTAAGAATAACTGAAAGGAAGGATAGAAATTATGCGTAAATTGACTGCTCTGTTTGTTGCCTCTACCCTGGCGCTGGGCGCTGCAAATCTGGCTCATGCCGCTGACGCTACCACAGCCGCTCCGGCAGATGCCAAACCGATGATGCACCACAACGGTAAGTTTGCCCCGCATCATGACATGATGTTTAAAGACCTAAACCTGACCGATGCACAGAAACAGCAGATCCGCGACATCATGAAAGGTCAGCGCGATCAGATGAAACGTCCTCCGCTGGAAGAACGCCGTGCAATGCACGATATCATCGCCAGCGATAGCTTCGATAAAGCGAAAGCTGAAGCGCAGATTGCGAAGATGGAAGAGCAGCGCAAAGCTAACATGCTGGCGCATATGGAAACGCAGAACAAAATTTATAACATTCTGACCCCGGAACAGAAAAAACAGTTTAATGCCAATTTTGAGAAGCGTCTGACAGAACGTGCAGCGCAGAAAGGTAAAATGCCACAGGCTGCCGAATAATCGGTAGGCGTCTATACTCAATCATTCACGCTGTGTCGGAGCAGATTGCCCCGGACAGCGTGAAAAAAAACTCAAGACCGCCGGCCTTGTCCACAACACGTTTAACGATGTGGGCAGGATCGGCGGTTTTTTCTTTCCTACCTCTTGCACAGCGCTTCGGACACGTTATGCTCCTGAAGCCCGCGAAAATGCTACCTGGATCAGCGCGTTAAACTTTTTTGCAAAACGCCATGGTCATCGCTAAGGCAAATCAACTCTGCTGCCGATAACAACGAGCAGGGTGAATGATAACAATGATGATTTGGCTGCCTGATGACGGCATGTCGGCGCACAGTGCCTTTCTGGAGGGATGATGGAGTACTTTGATATCCGCAAAATGCCGGTTAATCTCTGGCGTAATGGTGCGGGAGAAACGCGTGAAATATGCTGTTTTCCGCCAGCAACGCGCGACTTTCACTGGCGGGCGAGTATTGCCTCCATTGCTGCGAACGGCGAATTTTCACTCTTCCCCGGCGTTGAGCGCGTTATTACGCTGCTCGAAGGGGGAGAAGTCACGCTGGAAGGCGCTAACACGCTACCGCATACGCTAAAACAGCATCAGCCTTTTACTTTCGCCGGCGACCGCGTGGTAAAAGCGAAGCTGACGGAAGGGCAGATGTCGATGGATTTTAATATCATGACTCGTCGGGATGTTTGCCAGGCGAAAGTTCGTGTGGCTGACCGGACGTTTACGACCTTTGGTTCGCGTGGCGGCGTGGTATTTGTGATTAGCGGAGCCTGGCAACTGGGGGATAAGTTGCTGACGGCTGACCAGGGGGCGTGCTGGCATGACGGTAAGCATACGTTGCGACTGTTGGAGCGCGAGGGGAAATTGCTGTTTAGTGAGATTAACTGGAAGCCTGGTTTTTCGCCTGATTCGGTGCAATGACGTCGTTTGGGCCGGATAAACCCTTTTGTGGTTATCCGGCACGGGTAAATCAGCGAATTACGATTTTTTCCAGAAGTCGTCAAACACCGTAATCGGTGGGCGGCGTTTGTGTTCTGTCTTCACGTACCAGCCTTCAATTTTCTTCGCAACGTCGGCATCCAACGTTTTTCCTTCCAGATAATCGTCAATGTTGTCGTAGGTAACGCCTAATGCGGCTTCATCGGGCAGAGAGGGACGATCGTCTTCGAGGTCGGCGGTTGGCGCTTTGTTGTATAAATGCTCAGGGCAACCTAATGCCGCAAGAAGCTGCTTACCCTGACGCTTGTTGAGGCGGAATATTGGGTTAATGTCCGTACCGCCATCGCCATACTTAGTAAAGAATCCGGTAATGGCTTCTGCGGCGTGATCGGTACCCACGACAACACCGCTGGTCATTCCGGCGATACTGTATTGTGCCTTCATACGCTCGCGGGCTTTTTCGTTGCCGCGCACAAAATCGCTCAGTTCAATACCTGCTTCCCGCAATGCCTGCTCGCTGGCCAATACCGCGCCTTTGATGTTGACGGTGAGTACACGGTCAGGTTGTATGAACGCGATCGCGTCCTGACAGTCCTGTTCATCGGCCTGCACACCATAAGGCAGGCGCACGGCAATAAACTGCAAAGCATCGTTACCCGTTTCTTCACGTAACTCGGAAATCGCCATTTGGCATAACTTTCCGGCCAGGGTGGAGTCCTGCCCACCGCTAATCCCTAACACCAGTGATTTAAGGAAAGGGTAGGTTTTGAGGTACGATTTCAGAAAATCCACGCTGCGGCGAATTTCCTCTTCTGCATTAATGTGTGGTTTGGCGCCAAGTGCCCGGATTATCTCTTGCTGCAGAGTCATTTAACCCCCTCCAAAAAATGAAATGATCAAAAATAACGATGTGTTAAAGCTAACGCGTTGACGCCCAAACGACAAGGGATGCAGCCGGATATAACATCATTTTGTTTTGATAGAATTTTCTGAAATGACCCGAGTATCCACTGACAGCTTGAAAAATGCGTTGTTGTGCTCCAGGCTTATATAACACGCTGAAAAACAAGAGGACGGAATATGAACAAGAATCTAACAGGAATTCTGAGCGCAGCGGCGGTATTGACTATGCTGGCAGGGTGTACGGCTTACGATCGTACCAAAGACCAATTTGTGCAGCCCGTGGTGAAAGATGTGAAGAAAGGGATGAGCCGGGCGCAAGTGGCGCAGATTGCCGGCAAACCGTCATCTGAAGTCAGCATGATCCATGCGCGTGGTACATGTCAGACCTACATCCTGGGTCAACGAGATGGTAAAGCAGAGACCTATTTTGTTGCATTGGATGATACTGGGCACGTGATTAATTCCGGCTACCAGACCTGTGCGGAGTATGACACCGACCCGCAGTCTGCGAAGTAGTTGCATCTGTTTATTGCCTGAGCGCTCTGCAGAACCGGCCACTGTGCCGGTTTTTTTGTGTCACGCGATCTTATTTATTGTCGCGAATTATTTGCCCGAAGTGTGAGGGGTGTCATAACCACAGGTCAAGGAGAGACAATTTAGTTGGTCAATGAAATACCATCCGCGGGTGCAATCCCGTATACTCATTTCAGCCACCTAAAAAAGTAATTTAGCTGACGCAAGTTACCCAGAGCATGGATGCAGGTTATGGCTTGCGGAGTGTCTGGTACACAGATAATCGCACATGAGGATCGTTTTAATGGAAAAGAAACACATTTATCTGTTTTGTTCTGCGGGCATGTCGACTTCTTTGTTAGTCTCGAAGATGCGTGCTCAGGCTGAAAAATACGAAGTGCCGGTCATCATTGAAGCGTTTCCTGAAACGCTGGCCGGAGAAAAAGGCCCGGTAGCCGATGTTGTGTTATTAGGTCCACAGATTGCTTATATGTTGCCCGAAATTCAGCGTTTGTTACCCAACAAACCTGTAGAAGTGATTGACTCGCTGTTGTATGGCAAAGTCGATGGTTTAGGCGTGCTTAAGGCTGCAGTTGCAGCAATTAAAAAAGCCGCAGCAAATTAATTATTTATTTTAAATTTCCCGTCAAAGAGTTATTTCATTAACATTCACCGCAATTGTTAATTGCGGTATTTAAGGGTATTTTTCTATGAGTAACGCTATTGCTTCACTTGAAAAGGTACTCCTTCCTTTTGCTGTAAAAATTGGAAAGCAGCCACACGTTAATGCAATCAAAAACGGTTTTATTCGTTTAATGCCGTTAACCCTCGCAGGGGCAATGTTTGTATTAATCAATAACGTTTTCCTGAGCTTTGGGGAGGGGTCGTTTTTTTATTCCATGGGCATTCGACTTGATGCTTCAACTATTGAAACGCTAAATAGTTTAAAAGGCATCGGTGGGAACGTCTATAACGGTACGCTGGGTATTATGTCATTGATGGCGCCATTCTTTATCGGTATGGCGCTGGCGGAGGAACGCAAAGTCGGTGATGCTGCCAACTTACTGATTTAGTGTATGATGGTGTTTTTGAGGTGCTCCAGTGGCTTCTGTTTCTATCAGC